>NZ_BPRG01000217.1:0-113647 GCF_036984265.1 Pseudonocardia sp. D17
AACAGGTCCGGGCGACTACTACGGCCGCCACGCCGAGTGATCACCAGGTTTCACAACACTCTCTGAGGGCCGCGGCGCTCGGTCACGGCTGCGCGCCCGACGTCGCTACGAGAGCGGGGGGCCGTCCAGCAGCCCGGCCCGGCCGGCGAGCGCCGCGGCCTCGATCCGGTTCGCCGCACCCAGCTTGTGCAGCAGCGACGCGATCATCCGCTTGGCCGTGCGCTCGCTCACCAGCAGCGGCCGGGCGATCTCGCTGGTCTCCAGGCCCCGGGCGAGCATCGTCCACAGCTCGACGTCGCGGTCCCCGAGCCGGTCGAGCAGCCCGTCGGCGGGGCGGTCCGCGGCCGCGAGCAGGGCGTCGAGCAGCTCGGGGCGCAGCACCCGGACCCCGGCGACCATCGCGAGCAGCGGGGCGACGAGCACCTCCGGATCGGCAGACTTGCCCAGATACCCGTCGGCCCCGGCGCGCAGCGCGGCCGCGGCCAGCTCGAGATCCTCGGTGCCCGACAGGGCGAGCACCCGTGTCGCCGGGTAGGCGGCCTTGACGCGCCGGATCGTCTCCACCCCGCCCAGCGGCGGCAGCGCGAGATCGACGATCGCGATGTCGGCCCCGTGCCTGCCGACGAGCGCCACCGCCTCCTCGCCCGCCGTCGTCGATCCCGCGACCAGGAAGTCGGCGCCCGCGCGCGACTCGAGCAGCAACGCCAGACCCTCGGCGAAGAGGGCGTGATCGTCGACGATGACGACGACGTGCCGACGGTCCTGCACGGCGCGACCCTACTGTCGGCCCGTGCACCTTCGGCAGGAACTCGCCGGTCCGGCGGTCGGCGAGCGCGACCGCGCGGTCGACGAGCAGTGGACGACGTCGGTGCTGCGGCTGCTCGTCGTCCTCGCGGTGGGGTTGGCGCTGGCGATCGGGCCGCAGCTCGCCCGCGGCATGCTCCCCGCGGCGTGGGCGCTCGTCGCGACGACGAGCTGCTACGCCGTCGCGCAGGTCGCCGCCGCCCGGCGTGGCCGGGTCCTGTTGCCGCCCTGGCTGGTGACCGTCGTCGACGGCGCGCTGGTCGTCGTCGGATGTGCGTGGACGGGTGGGGCCGAGAGCGTGCTGGTCGCCGCGTTGCCACTGGTGGCGATCGCGGCGGCGCTGCGCGGCGGGGCCGTCGCGGGCCGGCTGGGGGCGCTCGCGCTCGGTGCCGGGTTCACCGCCGCCGCGGTCCTCGGTTCCGACGCCACCGTCCCGCTCGGCCACCGGTTGCTCGCCGGGGCCTGGTGGTCGGGCTTCCTCGTCACGTTCGCCGTGCTCGTCGGGGTGCTCGTGCGGATGTTCGAACGCCAGGTCCGGACCGCCGAGGAGGAGCGGGCGCTGCGGGCGCGGCTCGTCGCGACGCAGCGGGCCCGCATCGACGGCGTCCGGGTCGTCCTGCACGAGTTCCGCACCCCCGTCGCGTCGCTGTCCGCGCTGGCGGGCGACCTCGCCGCGGGCCGGCTCGACGGGCCGGCGCACGACCGCGCCGTCGCCCTGCTCGCCGACCACGCCACGCACCTCGGCGACATGCTCGACGGGCTCGCCGACCTCGCCGTCGCCGACGGCAGCCCGCTCGGGCGGGTCCGGGAGCGGGCCGTCGTGCTCGCGGAGCTGGCGGACGCCGTGCTCGACGCCGCGGGGGTCGCACCCGCTCGGCGGCTCGCGACGGTCGAGCCTCCCGGCGCCGCGGTCCGCGCCGATCCGCAACGGCTGCGCCGGCTGCTGACCAACCTCGTGGAGAACGCCGCCCGGCACGGTGGCGACGCGCCCGTCGAGCTCGCGCTGGCCTGGTCGGACGGACTGCTGACCGCCGAGGTGCGCGACCGGGGGCCCGGCCTGCCCGCGGGGCAGGAGGGACTGGTCACCGCCAAGGGCGTCGCGCTGGGGGAGCGGCGCGGGACGGCGGGGCTGGGGCTGTGGATCGTCGAGGCGCTCGTCGCGGCGATGGACGGCGAGCTCGCGCTCCTCCCTCGCGACGGCGGCGGCCTCGTCGCGCGCCTGGCCCTGCCGCTGCCGCCGGCCTGAGGCAGCGCGCCCGACGGTGGCCCGCACACCGCCGCACGGTCCTCCCGCAGCGCCCCGACGACAGTGAGGGTGCGCGCGGGCGGTGACGCGCAACCTCACGGTCGTCGCGAGGCGGCGACGCGACCGTGAGGTTGGGGTCGGGGTCGGGGTCGGGGTCGGGTGGGCGGACCTCGGCTCTGCCGGGCCCGCGAGCCGGGCTCCGGCTGTGCCGGGACACGATCGTCGGGGCGGCGGGCTGTGCGCGGGGCATCACGCGGACGGGTGGTGGCACCTGCGGGCCAGGTGAGGCGCGGCCGAACCGGTGCGCGCCGACGTGATCGCGGTCATGCTGGGCGCCATGCGGACGACAGCAGCGGTGCTGTGGGAGGTCGGGGGCAAGTGGGAGGTCGGCGAGGTCGATCTCGACCCACCTGGGCCCGGTGAGGTCCTCGTCGAGCTGGCGGCGAGTGGGCTCTGCCACTCCGACGAGCACCTGGTGACGGGTCAGCTCCCGGTCGGGCTGCCGATCGTCGGCGGCCACGAGGGCGCGGGCCGGATCGCCGCGCTGGGCGAGGGGGTCACCGAGGTCGCGGTCGGCGACCCGGTGGTGCTCGCGTTCCTGCCCTCGTGCGGGCGGTGCACCTGGTGCGTCCGGGGCATCACGAACCTCTGCGACGACGGTGCGGGTGCCACCCTCGGCCCGCAGCTCGACGGCACCTACCGCTTCCACGCCGGTGGCGAGGACATCGGCCAGATGTGCCTGCTCGGGACGTTCGCCAAGCACACCGTCGTCCCCGTCAAGTCGGTGGTGCCCGTCGACGAGGGATTCCCGCTGCACCTGGCCGCGCTCGTCGGCTGCGGCGTCACGACGGGCTACGGGTCCGCGACCAAGACGGCCGACCTGCGCGCGGGCGACACGGCCGTGGTGATCGGTTGCGGCGGCGTCGGGGCCAACGCGATCCAGGGCGCGCGCATCGCCGGCTGCCGCTACATCGTCGCGGTGGACCCGGTGGAGTTCAAGCGGGACAAGGCGATCGAGTTCGGCGCGACGCACGTGGCCGAGAGCATGGACGCGGCGTGGAACGTCGTGTCCGAGCTGACCCGCGGGCGGCTGGCCGACGCCGCGATCCTGACCGTCGGGGTCGCGCTGGGCGAGATGATCCAGCCGGCGCTGGAGCTCGTGGGCAAGCGTGGCCGGGTCGTGGTGACGGCACTGGCACCGCGCGGCGACGAGACCGCCGCGTTGTCGCTGCTCGACGTCACCGTCTACGAGAAGCAGATCCGCGGCGCGATGTTCGGCAGCGCCAACAGCCAGCACGACATCCCGCGGCTGCTCGAGCTGCACAACACCGGGCAGCTCAAGCTCGACGAGCTGATCACGCAGGAGTACGCGCTCGAGGACGTCAACCGCGGCTACGAGGACATGCGGGCGGGCCGCAACATCCGCGGGCTCATCCGGTACTGAGGGGGAGCGATGACCAGGAGCATCGAGCACGGGAAGCGGACCGGTTTCGCGAGTCTGGCGAACAAGGGGCTCAACCGGGACTCGTTCCCGATGCGGCTGTTCGCCAAGGGCAACGCCCGGCACTGGAACCCCGCCGACATCGACTTCAGCCAGGACGCCCGCGACATCGCCGCGATGACCGACGACGAGCGCTGGTGGACCTTCGCGCTGGCCGCGCAGTTCATGGCGGGGGAGGAGTCGGTGACGCAGGACCTGCAGCCGTTCGTCGCCGCGATGGCCGCGGAGGGCCGGCTGGCCGACGAGATGTACCTGACGCAGTTCGTCTTCGAGGAGGCCAAGCACACCGACGCGTTCCGCCGCTGGTTCGACGCCGTCGGCATGACCGAGGACCTGCATCCGTTCATCGAGTTCAACGAGCACTACATGCAGATCTTCACCCAGGAGCTGCCCGCCAGCCTGTACGCGCTGGCCGCCGACCCCTCACCGCGCAACCAGGTCCGGGCGTCGGTGACCTACAACCACATCGTGGAGGGCACGCTCGCGCTCACCGGCTACTTCACGTGGGCGAAGATCTGCACGAGCCGCGGCATCCTGCCGGGCATGCAGCAGGTCATCAAGCACATCGGTGACGACGAGCGCCGCCACATGGCGTGGGGGACGTTCACCTGCCGCCGCCACGTCGCCGCCGACGACGCGATGTTCGACGTGGTCGACGAGCGGATGCAGGAGCTGATGGTGCCCTCGATGGGGGTGGTCACCGGCACCTTCGAGAAGGTCGAGGCCGACGGCGGGCAGGTCCCGTTCGACGTCGACATGAACGAGCTGGCCGAGTACGCGATGGACAAGCTGGGCCGCCGGCTCGGAGCGATCGAGTCCGCCCGCGGCGCCGATCTGGCGGTGATCGACGTCGACGCCTCACCCGAGGCGTTGGAGGAGCGGTTCCACGCGGAGGACTCCCGTGAACTGGCTGCCGCGGCGCGTTAGGACCCGGTTCGCCCGCCGCGACGCGCTGGCCGAGCTCGACCCGGAGACCGACTTCCACGAGATCTACCGGCAGCTCGCGCTGTACGAGTTCCCGTGGGACATCAACCAGGCGTTGAGCTTCGCGTTGTTCCGGACCTACGCCGTCCCGTCGATCGGCCGGCTGCTGCACCGGACGGGGGAGTTCACCCGCCGCGTCCAGAAGCGCTACGACGACACCGGCCTGCTGCTGGAGGCGGTGCTCGAACACGGCTTCGACGCCGAGGAGGGGCGGGCCGCGATCCGCCGGGTCAACCGGATGCACCGCGGCTACGACATCTCCGACGACGACATGCGCTACGTGCTGTCGACCTTCGTGGTGACGCCGATCCGCTGGCTCGACGCGTACGGCTGGCGCAGGCTCACCGAGGACGAGAAGACGGCGTCGGCCAACTACTACCGCGAGCTGGGCAGGCACATGGGCATTCCCGACGTGCCCGCGACGTGGCGCGAGTTCACCACCCTGCTCGACGGCTACGAGGCCGCGCACTTCCGCTACGACCCCGGGTCGCGCACGGTCGCCGACTCCACGCTCGCCCTGCTGGCGACGTTCCCGCCGAACCACCTGGCCCCGCGTCCGGCGGTCGACGCGTTCGCCCGCTCGTTGATGGACGAGCCGCTGCGCCGGGCGCTGGCGTACCGGTCGCCGCCGCGGGCCGTGGAGGTCCTGTCACGGAAGGCCCTGCGGCTGCGCGGGCGGGTCGTCCGGTTCATGCCGGTGCGGACGGAACCCAGTATGTTCCGCGACCTCCCGGGCGTGCGCAGCTACCCGCAGGGGTTCACCGTCGAGGGACTCGGGACGTTCCCGACGGGGTGCCCCGTGACGCAGGGCAGCGACGGTTCGGACACCCGGCCGCAACACGCCCTCCGTTCGGACCAACTTGGGGGCGGGACCACAACTCGCCAGTAACCCACCCCGACCAGCCTCGTTGACCGGTTGTCGGTAGCCGCCTGCGCGCTCCCCAAGCACCCGCGGCGGCGTACCGCGTTCACGGTCGAATGGAGGCGCGCCGCGTGCCGGGTGTCGAGGTGAAGGTCGAAGGACTGTCGAAGTCCTTCGGTCGCGCGAACATCTGGTCCGACGTGACGCTCACGCTCCCGCCCGGCGAGGTCAGCGTGCTGCTCGGCCCCTCGGGCACCGGCAAGTCCGTCTTCCTCAAGACCCTGATCGGGCTGCTCAAGCCGGAGCGGGGCTCGATCGTCATCCACGACACCGATCTCGTGCGCTGTTCGGAGTCGCGGCTCTACGAGCTGCGCAAGCTCTTCGGGGTGCTGTTCCAGGACGGCGCGCTGTTCGGGTCGATGAACCTCTACGACAACATCGCGTTCCCGCTGCGCGAGCACACGAAGTTCTCCGAGGCGAAGATCGCCGACATCGTCGCCGAGAAGATGGAGATGGTCGGCCTCACCGGCGACGAGAAGAAGCTGCCGGGGGAGATCTCCGGCGGCATGCGCAAGCGGGCCGGCCTCGCCCGCGCTCTCGTGCTCGACCCCGAGATCATCCTGTTCGACGAGCCCGACTCCGGCCTCGACCCCGTGCGCACCGCGTACCTGAACCAGCTGATCATCGACCTCAACGCGCAGACCGACGCGACGTTCCTGATCGTCACCCACGACATCAACACCGCGCAGACCGTGCCGGACAACATCGGGATGCTCTACCGCAAGCACCTGGCGATGTTCGGGCCGCGCGAGGTGCTGCTGACCAGCGAGGAGCCGGTCGTCGCGCAGTTCCTCAACGGGCGACGGCAGGGTCCGATCGGAATGAGCGAGGAGAAGGACACCGCGCAGGCCGAGCGGGAACTGGCCGAGGCCGGTGAGCTCGCCGGGCTGCCGCCCTTGAAGCCGCAGCTGGAACCGTCGGCGGGGCTGCCCGAGCGGCGGGCCGTCGCCCGCCGCCGCGAGCGCGTCGAGTCGATGCTGCACACCCTCCCGCACGCCGCCCGGGACGCGATCCGGGAGTCGTATGCGGGCGAGGCGCCGACGGGCTGGATGCCGACCGTCGACGACGACCCGACCACGCAGCTCCCGGTCGTGCGCGAGGACTCCGTCGATCCCGAGGGGCGGCACCGCCTGTCATGACCGCGCCCAGCCCCGTCACCCGCGCGCTGACCCCGGTCGGCCAGCTCTTCGCGCTGGGTGTCGACATCGTCCGGATGACGTTTCGGCGGCCCTTCCAGCTCGGCGAGTACATCGAGCAGACGTGGTTCGTCACCAAGGTCTCGGCACTGCCGACGGCCCTGTTCACCATCCCGTTCGGCGCGACGATCGCACTGCTGCTCGCCGAGCTCACCCGCCAGTTCGGTGCCCAGAGCCAGACGGGCGCGGGCAGCGTGCTCGCGATCGTCCAACAGGCGGCGCCGATCGTCACCGCCCTGCTGATCTCCGGCGCCGGCGGCAGCGCGGTGTGCGCCGATCTGGGCGCCCGCACCATCCGCGAGGAGATCGCGGCGATGGAGGTGCTGGGCATCTCGCCGATCCAGCGCCTGGTCGTGCCGCGGGTCCTCGCCATGGCGACGACCGCGCTGGTGCTCAACGGGCTGGCCACCGTCGTGGGCGTCGCGGGCGGCTACTTCTTCAACGTCGTCGTGCAGGGCGGCACGCCCGGTGCCTACATCGCCAGCTTCTCCGCGATCGCGCAGGTCAGCGACATCGTCGTGTCGGAGGTCAAGGCGGCGCTGTTCGGCTTCACCGCGGGCGTCGTCGCCGCCTACCGCGGGCTCAACCCGCCGCCCGGTGCCAAGGGGGTCGGCGACGCGGTGAACCAGGCCGTCGTCATCTCGTTCGTGCTGGTGTTCCTGATCAACCTCATCCTCACGGCCCTGTACCTGCAGATCGTCCCGCCGAAGGGGGTCTGAGGTGAGCACCGCGTTCGGCAACAGGACCCGCCGCGCGCTGCGCGGGCCGCTCGACCAGCTGGCGGAGCTCGGCGACCAGCTGTCGCTCTACGCGCGGGCGATCGCGTGGATCCCGCGGACCGTCCGGCGCTACCGCGGGGAGATCGCGCGGCTGCTGGCCGAGGTCAGCTTCGGGTCCGGAGCGCTGATCGTCATCCTCGGCACCGCGGGCGTGATGGCGGCGCTGTCGCTGTTCGTCGGCTCGCTCGTCGGGCTCCAGGGCTTCCGCGCGCTCGACTCGCTCGGCGTCGAGGCGCTCACCGGCTTCATCACGGCCTACTTCAACACCCGCGACATCGCGCCGCTGGTGGCGGCGTCGGCGTTGACCGCGACGCTCGGCGCCGGGTTCACCGCACAGCTCGGCGCGATGCGCATCTCCGAGGAGGTCGACGCGCTCGAGGTCATGGCCGTGCCGAGCGTGCCGTTCCTCGTCACGACGCGGGTGATCGCCGGGATGATCGCCGTGATCCCGATGTACACGATCGGCCTGCTGGCCAGCTTCGTCGCGTCCCGGCTCAACGTGACGGTGGTCAACGGGCTGCCCGGCGGCACCTACGACCACTACTTCGACCTGTTCCTCCCGGTCAGCGACGTGCTGTTCTCCTATCTCAAGGTGATCGTCTTCTCCGTGGTGATCATCCTGATCCACTGCCACTACGGGTACCGGGCCAAGGGTGGTCCGGCGGGCGTCGGGGTCGCGGTGGGCCGGGCGGTGCGGCTGTCGATCGTCTCGACGGCCGTGCTCGACTTCTTCCTGACGCTGGTCATCTACGGGACGTCGACCTCGGTGCAGGTGGCCGGATGAGGTCCACCCGCCGGGTCCTGCAGGGCGTCGCGTTCATCGCGGTGATCGCCCTGATGGTCGGGCTCGCCGTCGCGAAGTACGCCGGCGCGTTCGACTCCGGCGTCCCGGTGACCCTCGACGTCGACCACGTCGGCACCCAGCTCAACACGCGGGCCGACGTGAAGGTCCGCGGCATGGTCGTCGGCCGGGTCGAGGACATCACCACCAACGGGGCGCGCGCCGTCGTCACGATGGAGATCGACCCCGACAAGATCGACGCGATCCCGGCGGACGTGTCGGCCCGGCTGCTGCCCAAGACGCTGTTCGGCGAGAAGTACGTGTCGCTGGTCCCGCCCGCGACGCCGGCGGGCGGGCACCTGCGGGCGGGCGACGTCATCCCGGAGGACCGCAGCCGGGCCGCCGTCGAGCTCGAGCGGGTCCTCGACGGGCTGCTGCCCCTGCTGCGCGACGTCGAGCCGCAGCAGCTGGCCACGACGCTCGGCGCGCTGTCCCAGGCGCTGTCCGGGCGCGGCGAGGAGCTCGGCCACACGCTCGTGCAGCTCGACACGCTGCTCGAGGGCCTCAACCCGAGCCTGCCGGACCTGAACGCCGACATCACCCAGCTCGCCGACTACGCCGACAACCTCGACGGTGCGGCACCCGACCTGCTGAACGCGCTCGACGACCTGCGCACCACCAGCACGACGATCGTCGACGAGAGCGCGAACCTGCGGGCGTTCGAGGCCTCGGTCACCGGCGCGTCCGACGACCTGACCGGTTTCCTGCGGGCCAACGGCGACAACATCGTGGCGCTCTCGGCGTCGAGCCGCCCGACGCTGGAGTCGCTGGCCCGCTACGCCCCCGAGTTCCCCTGCTTCTTCCAGCAGATGGCCGGGCTGGTCCCGTTCGCCGACAACGCGTTCGGGAAGGGCACCGACAAGCCTGGCATCCACATCACCCTGGAGATCGTCAACAACAAGGGCAAGTACAGCCCCGGCGAGGAGCCCCGCTACCTCGACGACCGCGGCCCGCGCTGCTACCCGATCACCTATCCGGGCGCGCAGAGCCCGCCCGACGGCCCGTTCCGCGACGGGTCGAAGCCCTCGCCGCCGCCCGCGGGCAACCCGGTCGGCAACCCGTCGGCGTTCGGCGTCGACACCTACGGCACCTACGACGGGTCGTCGACGTGGGGCGGGGTCCGCGGCGGCAGCCCGGCGACCAACGAGCCGGCGTCGTGGCGCACCGGCATGGGTCTGGCCAACTCCCCGGGCGACCGGCAGATGATCTCCGAGCTGGTGGCGGTTCAGCAGGGCACCTCGCCCGCGCAGGTCCCGAACTGGAGCAGCATGCTCGTCGGCCCCCTCTACCGCGGCAGCGAGGTGACGCTGACGTGAGCCGCGTCCCCGTCGCACCGCTGGTCAAGTTTCTGGTGTTCGCGCTGGTCACGGCACTGGCGACGACCGTGCTCGCGCTGACGATCGCCAACGCGCAGGGTGGTGACCGGACGGCGTACAGCGCCCGGTTCACCGACGCGTCGGGCCTGCTCCCGGGCGACGACGTGCGGATCGCGGGCGTCGTCGTCGGCAGCGTCGACGACGTGAAGATCGTCGACCGCCGGTTCGCCCAGGTCGACTTCAGCGTCGACTCCGCGCAGAAGCTGCCGGGCTCGGTCACCGCGGCGGTGCTCTACAAGAACCTGATCGGGCAGCGCTTCCTCTCGCTGGCGCAGGGCCAGGGCGGCAACCCGGTGCCGCTGCCGCCGGGCGGGGAGATCCCGGTCGACCGCACGACGCCGCCGCTCGACCTCACGACGCTGTTCAACGGCTTCAAGCCGCTGTTCGCCGCGCTCGATCCCGACCAGGTCAACACGCTGTCGATGGAGATCGTCGAGGTCCTGCAGGGCCAGGGCGGGACGGTCGAGAGCCTGCTGGCGAGCACGGCGTCGCTGACCAACACGATCGCCGACCGCGACCAGGTGATCGGGCAGGTCATCGACAACCTCGACACGGTCCTGCAGACGATCTCCGACCACGACGACCAGCTGAACGACCTCATCGTGTCGCTGCGCCGGCTCGTGTCGGGGCTCGCCGAGGATCGCAGGCCCATCGGCGACGCGATCTCCTCGCTCGGCGACCTGACGGCGACGACCGCGGGCCTGCTCGAGGAGGGCCGGCCCGCGTTGAAGCAGGACATCGCGTCGCTGGGGAACCTCACCGACCAGCTCAACCAGGGCGAGCCGACGATCGAGCACTTCCTGCAGTTCGCCCCGACGAAGCTCAACACGCTGTCGCGGGCGTCGAGCTACGGCAGCTGGTTCCAGTTCTACCTGTGCGGGTTCAGCGGGTCGGTCGGGGTCGGTGGCCTCGTCCCGGCGCAGGAGCTGCCCGTCTTCACCTCCGACGCACCGCGCTGCGGCGCCGACCCGGGCGGCTCCGGCGGGCAGGACCCGCCGCTGCTGCCCGCGCCGTCCAACCTGCCGCTCCCGACGGGCGTGCCGGCCCTGCCGGTGCCGTCGAACCTCCCCCTCGTCGGCGGTGGCTCGTGACCGTCCTGAAGCGTCCCGTTCCGCTGGCCGTGCTGGGCATCGTCGTGCTGCTCGTCGGCGGGCTGCTGGCGTTCAACGGGCCGTCGCTGTTCGGCGGGACGACCTACTCCGCGGAGTTCACCGAGGCCGCGGGCCTGCAGCCGGGGGACAAGGTCACGGTCGCGGGCGTGGAGACCGGCCGGGTCCGCAGCGTCACGCTCGACGGCGACCACGTGCTGGTGACGTTCCAGGTCGACGACGCCTGGATCGGCGACCGGACGACGGCCCTGATCGGGATCCGCACCCTGCTCGGCGCCAAGTACCTCGCGCTCGACCCGCAGGGCACCGCCGACCTGGACCCGGACACGGTCATCCCGCGCTCGCGGACCGCGTCGCCGTTCGACGTCGTCGAGGCGTTCAACGGGCTGTCCGGCACCCTCGACCAGCTCGACACGACCCAGCTCGCGAAGAGCCTGACGACGCTGGCCGACACCTTCCGCGGCTCGGCGCCCGACGTCCGCGGCGCGCTCGACGGCCTCTCCCGGCTCTCGACGACGATCGCGAGCCGCGACGACCAGCTGCGCAGCCTGCTCAAGGGCACGAACACGCTGGCGACGACGCTGGCCGACCGGCGCGGCGACATCGACTCCCTGCTGTCGGACGGCAACCTCCTGCTCGGCGAGCTGCAGCAGCGGCGCGACGCCATCGCGACGCTGCTCACCGGGACCCGCGCGCTGGCCACGCAGCTGCGCGGGCTCGTCGCCGACAACACCGACCGGCTCCGCCCGACGCTGGAGTCGCTCGACAAGGTCGCGGACGTGCTGCAGCGCAACCAGGACAACCTGTCGCAGGTGCTGCAGAAGGAGGCCGTCTTCGTGCGGCTGTTCACCAACGCCGTCGGCAACGGGCACTGGTTCGACAACTACATCTGCGGCCTGCTGCCCACGCCGAGCATCGGCCCGCTCAACCCGGGGGGATGCTGAGATGCCCGGCTGGGCCCGCGACCGCGCGCGGATGCAGATCCTCGCGCTGGTCTCGGTCGTCGCCGTGCTGCTGGCGGCGGGGATCTGGCTGGCGACCGGCGGCACCGGCCGCCGGATCACCGCGTACTTCACCAACGCGTCGGCGCTGTTCGACGACAACGCCGTGACCGTGCTCGGGGTGAACGTCGGCACGATCGACAAGATCACCCCGCAGGGCACGCAGGTACGCGTCGACATGACGATCACCGACCCCGACGTGCAGCTGCCCGCCGACGTCAAGGCCGTCGTGGTGTCGCCGAGCCTGGTGACGGGCCGCTACGTCGAGCTGGCCCCGGTGTGGACGGGCGGCCCCCGGCTCGCCGACGGCGCCGTGATCCCGCTGGAGCGCACGGCCGTCCCGCTGGGCGTGGACGACCTCAGCCGCACCGCCACCCAGCTCGCCGACGCGCTCGGCCCGAACGGGGCGAACAAGACCGGAGCGCTGTCCGACGTCCTCGGCGTCGCCGCCGCCAACCTGGACGGCAACGGCCAGGCGCTCAACGACACCATCCACAACCTCGGACAGCTGTCGACGACGCTGTCCGGGTCGAGCGACGACCTCTTCGGCACCATCACCCAGCTGCAGAAGGTCACCGAGACGCTCAAGAACGACGACGGCACCGTCCGCGAGTTCACCGACCGCCTCGACTCGGTCACCCGAACCCTGGCCGACCAGCGCGAGGACCTGGGCGGGGCGCTGCAGGAGCTGTCGCTGGCCCTCGGCGAGGTGCAGGCGTTCATCGCCGACAACCGCGCGGCGCTGAAGTCCGACGTCGACAAGCTGACCGACGTCACCGGCACCCTCGCCGACGAGCAGCGCGCCCTCGCCGAGATCCTCGACGTCGCGCCCGCCGCCGTCGGCAACCTCTCCAACACCTACAACGGTGCCTCGGGGACGCTCGACACCCGGGCCAACATCAACGAGCTGTCGTTCCCGCCCGTGCTGTTCCTGTGCACGATGCTGCAGCGCTCGGGGACCGTCCCCGCGCCCCTCGGCGACACCTGCAGGTCGCTGGAGCCGGTGATCTCCGGTGCGGTGCCGCTGCCCAGCGCGGCGGCCGTCATCACGTCGTTGCAACAGGGGCAGGTACCGGCGTTCCCGGCGATGGCCGTGCCGGTCGACCCGCCGATCGGGCTGACCGCGCCCGCGCTCACCCCGCCCACGACGGGCGCGCCGGCTGCGCCGTCGCCCTCCGCCGCGACGTCGTCGGCGACGGCACCGTCCCCGTCGACGACGCCGACCACGAGTGCCCCGCCCGGACTGCTCCCGGGGCTGCTGGGAGGTGGCCGATGAGGCGCGCGCTGCGGCTCGCGGTCTCGACGGCGCTCGTCGGAGCGCTGCTGTCGGGCTGCGGGGTGTTCTCCGGCGGGCTACGCGGCGTCGACCTGCCCGGGGGCGCCGACCTCGGTGACGACCCGTACAGCGTCACGATCCAGTTCGCCGACGTCGCCGACCTCGTGCCGCAGTCACTGGTGAAGGTGGCCGACGTGTCCGTCGGCACCGTCTCCGACATCCGCGTCGACCCCGCGACCTGGAACGCCGTCGTCACCGTGAAGGTCAACCACGACGTGACCCTGCCTGCGAACGCGGTCGCCAGGGTCCGCGACACCAGCCTGCTGGGGGAGAAGTTCGTCGAGCTCGCCCCACCCGACCAGGGCGCCACCGGCACGCTGAGGAACGGCGCGACCATCCCGATCTCGGCGACGAGCCGGGCGGCCGAGGTCGAGGAGGTGCTCGGCGCGCTGTCGATGCTGCTCAACGGCGGCGGCGTCGGCCAGATCCGGACGATCACCACCGAGCTGAACAAGGCCCTGGCGGGCAACGAGCCGCAGATCCGGTCGCTGCTGGCCGATCTCGACACCCTCGTCGGCACCCTCGACGCGCACAAGTCGGAGATCACCCGCGCGCTGGACTCGATCAACCGCCTCTCGGCGACGCTCGCGGCCCGCAAGGACCAGATCGCCGGCGCGCTGCAGGACCTCGGGCCGGGCATCCAGGAGCTGGCCGACCAGCGCGCCCAGCTCGTCGACATGCTCCAGGCGCTCGACCGGCTCTCCCAGGTGGGCACGGACGTCGTCGACCGCTCCCGTGACGACCTGCTCGCCGACCTGAGGTCGCTGCAGCCGACCCTGTCGAAGCTCGCCGAGGCCGGGCAGAACCTGCCGAACTCGCTGCAGATGCTCGGCACGTTCCCGTTCACCGACGCCGCGGTCCCCGGCTTCGCCGGCGACTACGCCAACCTCTACGTCCGCGCCGACCTCGACCTCAAGGACCTGCTCGACAACCTCGCCCGCTCCCCGGAGCCGCCGATCGGGCCCGACGCCCCGTTGCTCAGCGGGCTCCCGGCCACGGCGCAGCTGCTCGCACCGCTGCTCGGCGGTGACCCGAACCGGCCGGCGTTCCCGCTGCTCGGCCAGGTCCCGACGCCGCTGACGACGCAGGACCCGCAGACGGCGCCGCCCCCACCGCCCGCGCCCGAGGCGACGACGCCCGCCCCACCCCCGGCACCGGGCGCCCCGGCCGCGACCACGACCACGCCGCCGCCCCGCGACGGCGGGCTCGTCGGCGGGCTGCTCGGAGGTGGCCGATGATCACCCGTACGGTCCGCAGGCAGCTGTTCGCGCTGCTCGTGATCACCCTCGTCGGCGTCGGCTACGTCGGCATCCGGTACGCGGGGCTCGGAACCGTCTTCGGGGCGACGACCTACCCGGTGACGATGCAGCTCGCCGACTCCGGCGGCATCTTCTCCGGCGCCGACGTCACCTACCGGGGGGTGAGCGTCGGACGGGTCGGCGACCTGACCGTCACCCCCACCGGCGTCGACGTGCGCCTCGACATCGACCGGACCGCCCCCGCCATCCCCGCGGACCTGCACGCCGCCGTCCGCGACCTCTCGGCGATCGGGGAGCAGTACGTCGACCTGTCCCCGGACTCGACGGGCGGGCCGATGCTCGGCGCAGGCTCGGTCATCCCGGCGGCGCGCACGTCGGTGCCGGTGCCGGTCGAGGACCTCGTCTCCAGCCTGGACGGCTTCGTCCGCTCGGTGCCGCTCGACTCGCTGCGCACCGTCGTCGACCAGCTGGGGACGGCGTTCGCGGGCACCGCCCAGCCACTGCAGCAGCTGCTCGACACCAGCAACTCGTTCACCGCGGCCGCCGTCGCCGCGCTGCCGCAGACGACCTCGCTGCTCAGCGACGGGCGGACCGTCCTCACCACGCAGAACGACGTCGCCGGGCAGTTCACCGACTTCAGCCGGAACCTCGCGCTGCTCGCCGCGCAGCTCAAGACGTCCGACCCCGACCTGCGCCGGCTCATCGAGGCCGGACCCGGCGCGGCCGACGAGGTCAGCGGCCTGCTCGCCGAGAGCGGCAGCGGGCTGGGACAGATCATCGCCGACACGCTGACGGTCAGCCGGGTCGCCGAGCCGCGCCAGGCCGGGCTGCGCCAGCTGCTCGTCACCTATCCCGGTGTCGTCGCCAGCGGTTACACGACCGTCCCCGGCGACGGCACCGCGCACCTCGGGCTCGTCGTGAACCTCTTCGACCCGATCGTCTGCGAGCAGGGCTACGGCGGCACGCCGCGGCGGCCCGGCAACGACGTCGCCGAGACCCCGGTCAACGCCGGCGCCTACTGTGCCGAGCCGCCCGGCAGCCCCACCGACGTCCGTGGCGCGCAGAACGTCCCGCGCGCGGCGACACCGAAGCCGCCTCCGGGTACGACGAGCGCAGGGAGCGGCCAGGTCCTGCCGGCGGGGTCGGCGCCCGACCCCTGGCGCGTCCCGCTCGGCACCCCCGCGCAGATCCTCGAGCCCTGAGCAGCGATGACCCGACACCTCGACCGGACGACCCCGTACCTGACCGCAGTCCCCGATGGCAGGCTCCCCGCCTCCGGATGGAGTGCCCGATGACGACACACGCCCCGGAACGACCCGTCCCCGAGGGCGGCACGGCCGGCGCCGACGCCGCGCCCACCGGCGGGCAGGGCGCCACCCGGTTCCGCCGTGGCCTCTCGATCGCCGTGGTCGTCGGCGTGGTGCTGGTGCTCGTCACCGGGGTCCTGTGGCTCGTGACGGCGACCAGCGGCTCGACGCGGCTGGCCCAGGACCGTGACGCCGTGCTCGTCGCGGCCCGGCAGGCGGGCGAGACGGTGACGGCCGTCGACAAGTCCGACGCCGCCGGGACCGTCGCCCGCTGGGAGGCCGTCGCCACGGGTTCGCAGCTCGACGAGCTGCAGACCAGCCACGACCAGTACGTGCAGATGATCGGCAAGCTGCCGGCGAGCGCGCACGGCACGGTCACCGACGCGGCGGTCGCCGAGCTCGACGACCGGGCCGGCACCGCCCGGGTGCTCGTCGGCATGGACGTCACGCTCGACGACGGCGGCAAGACCCCGCCGACGCGCCAGCGCGTCCAGATGGAGATGACGCGCACCGACGACGGCTGGAAGGTCGCCAAGATCGACCCGGTCGGCGGCGCGGCGGGCTGATCCCGCCCCGCACCCGTCCGGAACCCCGAGGTCGACCGACTCCCAGGAGGTCACCGACATGCCCCCGACCCACCGCCGCCGCCCGTCGGGCGTCCGCACCCCCCGCGTCGCCGGCCGCGTCCCCGCCGGCACCCGGCCCGACCCGGCCGGCGCCGACCCCCGCGAGCCGGCCAGGGGACCGGAGACCCGGCCCGACGTCGCGGCCGACACCGAGGCCCGGCCCGCGCGGCGCCGCTCCCGGCCCCGGGGCGTCCCGGTCGCGCCGTCCCGGGCGGCCGCCGCCGTGCGGACGGCGCCGGAGCCGGCCGACGTCGGCGCCCGGGACACGCCCGCGACGGCCGATCCCGCCGACGCAGTCGCGACAGCCGCGGTCCCCACCGACGCGGCCGGCACCGACGGGGATCCGGCCGACGCGCCCACGACCGACGCGCCCACGACCGACGTGCCCGCGGTGGTCGCGCCCCGTCGGCGCGGCCGCGGGTTCCGCACGCGTCGCGCGGCGACCGCCGCCGGCGGCGAGCCCGGCGCGACCGACGACCTCGACGACCTCGACGACCTCAACGACCTCAACGACACCGAGGACACCGAGGACACCGAGGACACCGAGGACACCGAGGCCGGCGCGGCACCACAGCGGGCCCGCCGCCTGCGGGCCCTGCCCCGCCGTCTCCCCGTCGCGACCACCCTGCGCTCGACGGCCGCCGTCGCCGCCGTCGCCGCGGTGCTGCTGCTGGCCGCCGCGTTCATGGGCGTGTCGTGGTGGCGCACCGCGCACTCCGCCGCGGTGGAGAACACCGCGCTGGTCGACGTCGGGGCGACCGCGCAGGTCTCCCAGCAGCTCGGCGACGCGGTGAGGAAGATCTACTCGTTCGACTACACGCGCCTCGACCAGAACCAGCAGGCCGCCCGGGCCGTCATCACGCCGGACTTCCAGGCCGAGTACGACAAGCTCTTCGACCAGGTCCGCACGCTCGGCACGCAGCAGCAGGCCGTCGTCACCGCGACGATCTCGCAGATCGCCGTCCGCGAGATCCACGGCGACACCGCCGTCGCGGTCGTGTTCGTCGACCAGCAGGCCACCAAGGCCGCGGCGGCCGACGGGCAGACCCAGGCCGCGTCGGCGGGCCGGCTGACCGTCACGGGCAAGCTGGTCGACGGCGTCTGGAAGGTCGCCGAGGTGCAGGTCCGCTGAGCCCGCTCACGAGGGCCGTGGCGGCCCCGCGCGCAGGTACCCGCGGCCGGGCGCGTACTCTCGACGTCGGTTCCACCGAAGACCGCAGGTCTGCGGCGCCGGGGTGAGTGTCCCGGCCCGTACGAAGGTCCCGTGCACACGGGCGGCCCGCGCAGGAGGACGAGGTTCCGGGCCGATCGTGCCTGTACGCCCCGTGCGCTCCTGCGCCGGGGCGTTCGTCGTTCCTCGGGGGTCGGAGGCGGTGGATCGCACCGACACCGAGAGGAGGCACAGGGATGGCCCGACCCGACAAGGTCGAGGCGGTCGACGAGATCGCCAACCGGTTCCGGGGCGCGACCGCCTCGGTGGTCACCGAGTACCGCGGCCTCACCACGGCCCAGCTCACCGAGCTGCGCCGCTCGCTCGGCCCGGACGCCACGTACCGCGTCGCCAAGAACACCCTGGTGAAGCGGGCGGCTGCGGATGCGGGCGTCGAGGGTCTCGACGCACTGCTGACCGGCCCGACGGCCATCGCCTTCGTCCAGGGCGAGCCCGTCGACGCGGCCAAGGCGCTGCGCGACTTCGCCAAGGCGCACCAGGGCCTGGTGATCAAGGGCGGCTTCATGGACGGTCGCCCGCTGACCGTCACCGAGGTCAACCAGCTCGCCGACCTGGAGTCCCGCGAGGTCCTGCTGGCCAAGCTGGCCGGCGCGATGAAGGGCAACCTGGCCAAGGCGGCCGGCCTCTTCGCGGCGCCCGCGTCGCAGGTCGCGCGTCTCGCGCAGGCGCTGGCCGACAAGCGTGCCGCCGAGGGTGGGGAAGCCCCCGCCGCCGAGGCCGCGAGCGAGTCCGCCGCCGAGGCGTCCGAGTAACTCGGTGACCGGCGAGAGCCGATCACCCCACCCACCGCTGTACTTCGAGAAAGAGAGCCGATCATGGCGAAGCTGTCCACCGACGAGCTGCTCGACGCGTTCAAGGACCTGACGCTCATCGAGCTGTCCGAGTTCGTCAAGAAGTTCGAGGAGACCTTCGAGGTCACCGCCGCCGCCCCCGTCGCCGTGGCCGCTGCCGGCCCCGCCGCCGGTGGTGCCCCCGCCGAGGCCGAGGCCGAGAAGGACGAGTTCAACGTCGTCCTCGACGCCGCCGGCGACAAGAAGATCCAGGTCATCAAGGTCGTGCGCGAGCTCGTCTCGGGCCTGGGCCTGAAGGAGGCCAAGGACCTCGTCGAGTCGGCCCCGAAGCCGATCCTCGAGGGTGTCGCCAAGGACGCGGCCGAGGCCGCCAAGGCGAAGCTCGAGGAGGCCGGCGCGAAGGTCAGCCTGAGCTGACGTCGCACCAGCACCACGTCCGAAGGGCGGCACCGGAGCTCCGGTGCCGCCCTTCGGCGTCGCAGGGGCGGGTCGGGCCGCGCTCAGGCCTTCGCGGCGCGGTCGCGCAGCTCGCGGCGCAGCAGCTTGCCCGAGGCCGCCTTCGGGATCTCGTCGAGGATCTCCACCAGGCGCGGGTACTTGTAGGCCGCCATTCGGCCCTTCGCGAAGGCGATGAGCTCCTCCGGGGTCACCTCGTGCCCGGGACGCAGGCTCACGAACGCCTTGACCGTCTCGCCCCGGTAGGTGTCGGGGACGCCGACGACGGCCGCCTCCCGGACCGCCTCGTGCTCGTACAGGACGTCCTCGACCTCACGGGGCCACACCTTGTAGCCCCCGGCGTTGATCTGGTCCTTCTTGCGGTCGACGATGTAGAACCAGCCCTGGGCGTCCATGTAGCCGACGTCGCCGGTGTGCAGCTCCCCGCCCGGGAACGCCGTGGCCGTCTCCTCCGGCTTGCCCCAGTAGCCCGCGACGACCTGCGGCCCGCTGATCGCGATCTCGCCGATCTCGCCGACGGGCAGCTCCTGCCCGTCGTCGCCGACGATGCGCGCGACCGTGTCGAACCACGGCAGCCCGACCGACAGGGCGCCCGAGGCCTCGTCGACAGGTGCGGCGGCCCCCCTGGGCACGGCGTGGGTGGGGGAGGTGGTCTCGGTGAGGCCGTAGATGTTGTGCACGTACCGGCCGAACTGCCGCTCGAACGCCTCGACCGTCGACGGCGGGATCGGGGCCCCGCCCGACCACAGCTTCGTCATCGACGAGAAGTCCTCGGCGGTGGCGCCCTCGGTGTTCATCAGCGCGATGAACACCGTGATCGACGCGACGGTGAACGTCGGGCGGTGCTCCCGGATGGCGTCGAGCGCGACGCCGGGCTCGAAGCGGTGGAACAGCACCAGCGGGGCCCGGGTGAGCATCGCGAGCGCGATGTCGGCGACGAGGCCGGTGATGTGGAACAGCGGGGCGACGCCGTAGATGACGTCGTCCGGGCCGATCGAGCACCACTGCCGGAACGCGTCGGCGTTGAAGGCCATGTTCCCGTGGCCGTTCATGGCGCCCTTCGGCGGACCGGTCGTGCCGGAGGTGTAGGTGAGCATCGCGGTGTCACCCGGGGCGGGGGTGACCGGCGGGGGAGTGGCGCCGCGGAAGCGGTCGAGGAGCTCGGCCATGTCCATGACGGTCACCCCGTCGGGCGCCGTCTGCTCCTTGGCGGGGATGCGCTCGACGCCCGCGAAGAGCCGGGGATCGTTGCGGGACTGGTACTCCAGCTCCGACGTCGTGACGACGGTGTGCACCGGCGTGCCGCCGACGACCGACGCGGCCACGTCGCGGTAGAGCGACTCCAGCGTCAGCAGCACGGTCGACCCGGAGTCGTTGAGCAGCAGCTCGACCTCGCGTTCGCGGTTCATCGGGTTGACCGAGACCGCGATGCCGCCGGCCTTCCAGACGGCGACGAGCCCGATGACGAACTGCGGCACGTTCTGCAGGTACAGCGCGACGCGGCCGCCGGGCTCCAGGCCGGCGTCGAGCAGGGCGGCCGCGAGGGCGTCGGACAGGCCGTCGACGTCGCGGCGGGTGAGGGAGCCGTCGAAGTAGTGGATGGCGACGCCGTCGGGGTCCTCGTCGACGCCCGCGCGGAACATCGAGAGTGCGTCGGTGAACCGCGGGCTGATCGTCGCCGGCTGCCCCGCCTCGTAGTTCGACGTCCACGGTCTGTCGGCGTACGCGCCCATCGGTCTCCTTCGCGCTGTGCGGCGACCTCCGTGTCGCCGTCCGGGACGCCGTGATGCAGGTGCATCGAGCCGGCGCGGCCCGATCGTCAGCCGCCCCACGGACGGTGTCAAGCCGCCCGGGACCATGCAGGAGCGCACGTCGGTGCCGCCCTCTCCCGGGTGCAACCCCACGGCTGCCGACGCGCACCGCGACGACCACGAGGTTGCCGACGACGGGCTGTGCGCAACCCTGTGGTCCTGTGCGCAACCGGGGGCGACCATGAGGTTGCGGACGACGGCAGTGCCGGTGCGGATGCACAGAGCAGCGCCCGGTGCCTGTGCCGCCGGTGCCCTGCGGCTGCGCTGTGCCGCCGGTGCCCGTGCCGCCGGTGCCCGTGCCGCCGGTGCCCGTGCCGCCGGTGCCTGTGTCGCCGGTGCCTGTGTCGCCGGTGCCTGTGTCGCCGCGGCCCTGTGTCGGCGCGGTCCTGCGTCGCCGCGGTCCTGCGCCGGCCGATGCTCCGGCGGCCGTCGCGGAGCGTGACGACAGCGGCAACCGCACCGCCCGTCGCATCGACGAACGCCCGCCGGGGGTCCGCGACGGCTCCGCCGGGCGGTCGACGGGCCACCGCGAGGGGTTGTCCAGCGGGTATCGGTGCGCTTCGGCCTACCGCTCGACCGGGCGAAATACCGGTCGTCCGGCGAAAGGGACCACTTACCGACGGGTAGAGCCTTGACTCGGTGCGCCTGCCAGGTCACTCTTAGGTCTCGATGGTTCCCTAGCTGCGAAGCTCGGATACCCATCTCGACAGCGGCTGCATTTGCAGCTAGACTGCCTCTTTGCGCTGCCTCCGCCCAGGTGACGTGTGCGCGCTGTCGAGAGCTCCCCATCAGGGACGGTTCCGGCCGCGGACTCGGAACCTGGTCAGAGGTGTCGCGTCGACAACAGACGGCGTCCATCGATCCTCGACCAAGCCCGACGATCGCCTGCCCGGAGCGGGACGACCAGACGGTAGCGCCTGAGGGCCGGTGTACGCCAGACGAGAGCGTAGTTCTCGGAAGGACGCATCTTGGCTGTCTCCCGCGCCACCGTGACCACTGCGACCCCCGGCTCCGCCGTCTCGGCCAACCCGAGCTTCCCGGGAGCGCCGACCCGGGTGTCGTTCGCGAAGATCCGCGAACCGCTCGAGGTGCCCGACCTCCTCGATCTCCAGATCCAGTCCTTCGAGTGGCTGGTCGGCAGCGAGGCCTGGTTCCAGCGTCGCATCGACGCCGGTGACGACAACCCCGTCGGTGGTCTCGAAGAGATCCTGGCGGAGATCTCCCCCATCGAGGACTTCTCCGGGTCCATGTCCCTGTCCTTCTCGGACCCGCGCTTCGACGAGGTCAAGGCCTCCGTCGAGGAGTGCCGGGACAAGGACATGACCTACGGCGCCCCGCTGTTCGTCACGGCGGAGTTCACCAACAACACCACCGGCGAGATCAAGAGCCAGACGGTGTTCATGGGCGACTTCCCCGTGATGACCGACAAGGGCACGTTCATCATCAACGGCACCGAGCGCGTCGTCGTGTCGCAGCTCGTCCGTTCGCCCGGCGTGTACTTCGACCACGCGATCGACAAGACGACCGAGAAGGACGTCTACTCGGTCAAGATCATCCCCAGCCGCGGCGCGTGGCTGGAGTTCGACGTCGACAAGCGCGACACCGTCGGCGTGCGCATCGACCGCAAGCGCCGGCAGCCGGTCACGGTGCTGCTCAAGGCGCTCGGCTGGACCAACGAGCAGATCTCGGAGCGCTTCGGCTTCTCCGAGACGATCATGGCCACGCTGGAGAAGGACCACACCGCGGGTCAGGACGAGGCGCTGCTCGACATCTACCGCAAGCTGCGCCCGGGCGAGCCGCCCACCCGGGAGAGCGCGCAGACGCTGCTGGAGAACCTGTTCTTCAAGGACAAGCGCTACGACCTGGCCAAGGTCGGCCGCTACAAGGCCAACAAGAAGCTGGGCCTGGCCATCGACAACTCGGTCGGCACGCTGACCGAGGAGGACATCGCCACTACCATCGAGTACCTCGTCCGGCTGCACGCCGGTGAGACGTCGATGGCGGGCGGCGGCAACGGCACGGCCGGCATCCCCGGCGAGGTCGTCCCCGTCGAGACCGACGACATCGACCACTTCGGCAACCGGCGCCTGCGCACCGTCGGCGAGCTCATCCAGAACCAGGTCCGGGTGGGCCTGTCCCGGATGGAGCGCGTCGTCCGCGAGCGGATGACGACGCAGGACGTCGAGGCCATCACGCCGCAGACCCTGATCAACATTCGGCCCGTCGTGGCCGCGATCAAGGAGTTCTTCGGCACGTCGCAGCTGTCGCAGTTCATGGACCAGCACAACCCGCTGGCCGGTCTGACCCACAAGCGGCGGCTGTCCGCGCTGGGCCCGGGCGGTCTGTCGCGTGAGCGCGCGGGCTTCGAGGTCCGCGACGTGCACCCGTCGCACTACGGCCGCATGTGCCCGATCGAGACCCCTGAGGGTCCGAACATCGGCCTGATCGGCTCGCTGTCGACGTTCGCGCAGGTCAACCCGTTCGGCTTCATCCAGACGCCGTACCGCAAGGTCGTCGACGGCGTCGTCACGGAGCAGATCGACTACCTGACCGCCGACGAGGAGGACCGCTTCGTCATCGCGCAGGCCAACGCGCCGCTGAACGACGACGGCTCCTTCACCGAGGACCGCGTCCTGGTGCGCCGCAAGGGCGGCGAGGTCGACCTCATCCCGCCGACGGGCGTCGAGTACATCGACGTCTCGCCGCGGCAGATGGTGTCGGTCGCGACGGCCCTGATCCCGTTCCTCGAGCACGACGATGCGAACCGCGCCCTCATGGGCGCGAACATGCAGCGTCAGTCGGTCCCGCTGCTGCGCAGCGAGGCCCCGCTCGTGGGCACGGGCATGGAGCTGCGCGCCGCGGTCGACGCGGGCGACGTCCTGGTGGCCGAGAAGGCCGGTGTGGTCGAGGAGCTGTGCGCCGACTACATCACCGTCATGGCCGACGAGGGCACCCGCCAGACCTACCGGCTCAACAAGTTCCGCCGCTCGAACCAGGGCACCTGCAACAACCAGAAGCCCATCGTCGACGAGGGGCAGCGGGTCGAGGTCGGCCAGGTGCTGGCCGACGGGCCGTGCACCGAGAACGGCGAGATGGCGCTCGGCAAGAACCTGCTCGTGGCGATCATGCCGTGGGAGGGCCACAACTACGAGGACGCGATCATCCTCTCGCAGCGCCTGGTGCAGGACGACGTGCTGACGTCGATCCACATCGAGGAGCACGAGATCGACGCCCGCGACACCAAGCTGGGCGCCGAGGAGATCACCCGGGACATCCCGAACGTCTCCGAGGAGGTCCTGGCCGACCTCGACGAGCGCGGCATCATCCGGATCGGCGCCGAGGTCCAGCCCGGCGACATCCTGGTCGGCAAGGTCACGCCCAAGGGCGAGACGGAGCTGACCCCGGAGGAGCGCCTGCTCCGCGCGATCTTCGGCGAGAAGGCGCGCGAGGTGCGCGACACCTCGCTGAAGGTCCCGCACGGCGAGAACGGCAAGGTCATCGGCATCCGGGTCTTCTCCCGCGACGACGAGGACGAGCTGGCGCCCGGCGTCAACGAGCTGGTCCGCGTCTACGTGGCGCAGAAGCGCAAGATCCAGGACGGCGACAAGCTCGCCGGCCGGCACGGCAACAAGGGCGTCATCGGCAAGATCCTGCCCGCCGAGGACATGCCCTTCCTGCCTGACGGCACGCCGGTCGACATCATCCTCAACACCCACGGTGTCCCGCGTCGTATGAACATCGGCCAGGTCCTGGAGACCCACCTCGGGTGGATCGCCAAGTCCGGCTGGGAGATCGAGGGCACACCCGAGTGGGCGTCGAAGATGCCCGAGGAGCTCTACTCCGTCGCGCCGAACACGAACACGGCCACGCCCGTGTTCGACGGTGCCAAGGAGCACGAGATCACCGGTCTGCTGGCCTCGACGCGCCCCAACCGCGACGGCGACCGCATGGTCGGTCCCGACGGCAAGGCCCAGCTGTTCGACGGGCGTTCCGGCGAGCCGTACCCGTTCCCGGTCGCGGTGGGCTACATGTACATCCTGAAGCTCGCGCACCTGGTCGACGACAAGATCCACGCGCGCTCGACGGGCCCGTACTCGATGATCACCCAGCAGCCGCTCGGCGGTAAGGCCCAGTTCGGTGGCCAGCGCTTCGGTGAGATGGAGTGCTGGGCGATGCAGGCGTACGGCGCTGCCTACACCCTGCAGGAGCTGCTCACCATCAAGTCCGACGACGTGGTGGGCCGGGTCAAGGTCTACGAGGCGATCGTCAAGGGGGAGAACATCCCCGAGCCGGGCATTCCGGAGTCGTTCAAGGTGCTCCTCAAGGAGCTCCAGTCGCTGTGCCTGAACGTCGAGGTGCTCTCCAGCGACGGTGCGGCGATCGAGATGCGCGACTCCGACGACGAGGACCTGGAGCGGGCCGCGGCGAACCTGGGCATCAACCTGTCCAGCCGCCCGGGGTCGGACTCCATCACCGTCGACGACGTCGTCAACTGACCTGCCCAGAGCCGAGTAACGAAGGAACAGAGGACTCACATAGTGCTCGACGTCAACTTCTTCGACGAGCTGCGCATCGGCCTGGCCACCGCCGAGGACATCCGCCAGTGGTCGCACGGCGAGGTCAAGAAGCCGGAGACCATCAACTACCGCACCCTGAAGCCGGAGAAGGACGGGCTCTTCTGCGAGAAGATCTTCGGTCCGACCCGCGACTGGGAGTGCTACTGCGGCAAGTACAAGCGCGTCCGCTTCAAGGGCATCATCTGTGAGCGTTGCGGCGTCGAGGTCACTCGCGCCAAGGTGCGTCGTGAGCGGATGGGCCACATCGAGCTGGCCGCGCCGGTCACGCACATCTGGTACTTCAAGGGCGTCCCGAGCCGGCTGGGCTACCTGCTCGACCTGGCTCCCAAGGACCTCGAGAAGATCATCTACTTCGCCGCGTACGTGATCACCTCGGTGAACACGGAGCTGCGCCACCAGGACCTCTCGACGCTCGAGAACGAGATGACCGTCGAGCGCAAGAAGGTCGAGCAGCGCCGCGACACCGACCTGGAGGCCCGCGCCCAGAAGCTCGAGGCCGATCTGGCCGAGCTCGAGGCCGAGGGCGCCAAGAGCGACGTCCGCCGCAAGGTCAAGGAGGGTGGCGAGCGCGAGATGCGCCAGCTCCGCGACCGGGCGCAGCGCGAGCTCGACCGGCTCGACGAGATCTGGACGACGTTCACCAAGCTCGACGTCCAGCAGCTGATCGCGGACGAGGGGCTCTACCGCGAGCTCTACGACCGCTACGGCGACTACTTCACCGGCTCCATGGGTGCCGAGGCGATCCAGAAGCTGCTGGAGACCTTCGACATCGAGGCCGAGGCCGAGAACCTGCGCGAGACGATCCGCTCGGGCAAGGGGCAGAAGAAGCTGCGCGCCCTCAAGCGGCTCAAGGTCGTCGCCGCGTTCCAGTCCACCGGCAACTCGCCGATGGGCATGGTGCTCGACTGCGTCCCGGTCATCCCGCCGGACCTGCGCCCGATGGTGCAGCTCGACGGTGGCCGCTTCGCCACGTCCGACCTGAACGACCTGTACCGCCGCGTCATCAACCGCAACAACCGCCTCAAGCGACTGATCGACCTCGGCGCGCCCGAGATCATCGTCAACAACGAGAAGCGGATGCTGCAGGAGGCCGTCGACGCGCTGTTCGACAACGGCCGTCGCGGCCGGCCGGTGACCGGTCCGGGCAACCGCCCGCTCAAGTCGCTGTCCGACCTGCTCAAGGGCAAGCAGGGCCGGTTCCGCCAGAACCTGCTCGGCAAGCGCGTCGACTACTCGGGCCGTTCGGTCATCGTCGTCGGCCCGCAGCTGAAGCTGCACCAGTGCGGCCTGCCCAAGCAGATGGCGCTGGAGCTGTTCAAGCCGTTCGTGATGAAGCGCCTGGTCGACCTCAACCACGCGCAGAACATCAAGTCCGCCAAGCGGATGGTCGAGCGCGGCCGCTCGCAGGTGTGGGACGTGCTCGAGGAGGTCATCTCCGAGCACCCCGTGCTGCTCAACCGCGCACCGACGCTGCACCGCCTCGGCATCCAGGCCTTCGAGCCGCAGCTGGTGGAGGGCAAGGCCATCCAGCTGCACCCGCTGGTCTGCGAGGCGTTCAACGCGGACTTCGACGGTGACCAGATGGCGGTGCACCTGCCGCTGTCGGCCGAGGCGCAGTCCGAGGCCCGGGTGCTGATGCTCTCGAGCAACAACATCCTCTCGCCCGCGTCGGGCCGGCCGCTGGCCATGCCGCGTCTGGACATGGTCACGGGGCTGTTCCACCTGACCCGCGAGCGCCCCGGCGCGACCGGCGACGGCAACATCTACGGCTCGGTCGCCGAGGCGATCATGGCCTACGACCGCAAGGTCCTCCACCTGCAGGCGCCGATCAAGATCCGGCTCCCCGGGGTGACGCCGGTCGCCGGCGTCGAGCTCGAGGACGGCGAGGTCTGGCTGGCGGAGACGACGCTGGGCCGTGTGCTGTTCAACGAGCTTCTCCCGGCCGGGTACCCGTTCGTCAACGAGCCGCTGCCCAAGAAGCGTCAGGCCGCGATCATCAACGACCTGGCCGAGCGGTACTCGATGACCGAGGTCGCGCAGTGCCTCGACCGCCTCAAGGACGCCGGCTTCTACTGGGCCACCCGGTCCGGCGTCACGATGGCGATCGACGACGTCGTGGTCCCGCCGAACAAGCAGGAGATCCTCGACGGCTACGAGGCCAAGGCCGACCAGGTCAACAAGCGCTACCAGCGTGGTGCACTCAGCCACCAGGAGCGCAACGACGAGATGGTCAAGATCTGGACCCAGGCGTCCGAAGAGGTCGCCAAGGCCATGGAGGACAACTTCCCCGAGGACAACCCGATCCCCACGATCGTGAAGTCCGGGGCGGCGGGCAACATGACCCAGGTCCGGCAGCTCGCCGGTATGCGTGGTCTGGTCGCCAACCCCAAGGGTGAGTACATCCCCCGCCCGATCAAGGCCAACTTCCGTGAGGGCCTGTCGGTGCTGGAGTACTTCATCTCCACCCACGGCACCCGCAAGGGTCTGGCGGACACCGCGCTGCGGACCGCCGACTCCGGCTACCTGACCCGTCGTCTGGTCGACGTGTCGCAGGACGTCATCGTCCGCGAGATCGACTGCGGCACCTCGCGCTCGGTCGCCATGGCCGTCACCGAGGAGACCAGCGACGGCCGCCTCATCCCGCACCGCTACATCCGCACGTCGGTGTACGCGCGCTGCTCGGCGGAGGAGGTCGTCGGTCCCGACGGCGAGGTCATCGTCGCCAAGGGTGGCGACCTGGGCGACCCGGCGCTCGACGCCCTCGTGGCGGCAGGTGTCCGGCAGATCAAGGTGCGCAGCGCCCTGACCTGCGAGTCCGCCACGGGCATCTGCGCGATGTGCTACGGCCGCTCGATGGCCACCGGCAAGCTGGTCGACGTCGGCGAGGCCGTCGGCATCGTCGCCGCGCAGTCGATCGGTGAGCCCGGTACGCAGCTGACGATGCGTACGTTCCACCAGGGTGGCGTCGCGGGCGACGACATCACGACCGGTCTGCCCCGTGTCACCGAGCTCTTCGAGGCCCGGGTCCCCAAGGGCAAGGCGCCGATCGCCGACGTCGACGGCCGCATCCGCATCGAGGACGGCGACCGCTTCTGGAAGATCACCCTCACCCCGGACGACGGCGGCGAGGAGATCGTCTACGAGAAGCTGTCCAAGCGGCAGTGGCTGGCGATGACCACGGTCGACGGCCAGGAGCGTCCGCTGGCCGACGGCGACCACGTCCAGGTGGGCCAGCTGCTCCTCGAGGGCACGGCCGACCCGCACGAGGTGCTGCGTGTCATGGGCCCGCGCGAGGTGCAGCTGCACCTGGTGCGTGAGGTGCAGAAGGTGTACCGCACGCAGAGCGTGGACATCCACGACAAGCACATCGAGGTCATCGTCCGGCAGATGCTGCGCCGGGTGACGATCATCGACTCGGGTGCCACGGAGTTCCTGCCGGGTGCGCTCGCCGAGCGCGGCGAGTTCGAGTCGGAGAACCGTCGGGTGGTCGCCGAGGGCAACGAGCCGGCCTCCGGCCGCCCGGTGCTCATGGGGATCACCAAGGCCTCGCTGGCGACGGAGTCGTGGCTGTCCGCGGCCTCGTTCCAGGAGACCACCCGCATCCTCACCGATGCCGCGATCAACGGAAAGCGCGACAAGCTCGTCGGGCTCAAGGAGAACGTGATCATCGGCAAGCTGATCCCGGCCGGTACGGGCATCGGCCGGTACCGCAACATCCAGGTCCAGCCGACGGAGGAGGCCCGCGCGGCCGCCTACGCGCTGCCGAACTACGACGACGGCTACTACAGCCCCGACGTGTTCGGCACGGGGACCGGTGCCGCGGTGCCGCTGGACGACTACGACTTCGGGCGCGACTACCGGTAGGTGTCGCGACGGGGCCCGCGACGGCGGGCCCCGGCCGAGGACGGTCCCGGACGGGGCCGGGCACTGCTCTCCCGTGGCGGTGTCCGGCCCCGTTCGGCGTTCCACGGCCCGGATCCGAGGGCCGGCAGGCACGTCGTTCAGTGCCGACGCGGACGGGCAGTGGCCGCTCTCACGTCCGGGAGCCGGGACGACGGTGCCGGACCCGGCGCCGGCAGGCGCGGGACGAGGCGGGGAATTCTCGCGGAACGGCGCGCGTTGATCCTGCTGGAGCAGGGTGAGAAGTGCGACGAGCGGGCGGTCGCGAGCGGCGAGCGGGTGAGTCGGCTTGCGGGTACGACGCCGTTCGGGCACGCTGCGGGGACCGACCGTCGCCGACAGCGGACCCGTTTTGACCCTCTCGACAAGGGCCGGGTACTCTGTTGTCTTGCGCTCGACCATGGTCGGGTAGCTCCGTGTGTCCGTCGTTCCGGCGCGCCGGCCCCCAGAGGTACGTCTCAGGGTCTGGCAGTGCAGGTCGGCCAAGACCACGGCCGCTCGGACTCCCGTCAGGGTTTCCCCGCCCTGGAGCGGGGCTCGCCGAGCGCGACACGCCCGACCTCGGGATACAGGAACCTCAGGGTCCCTCGTGCCCCGAACAGCACGAGCAAGTTCAGCCGAGCACGCCGACGGGAAGAAGCACACGGTCCATGCCCACGATCCAGCAGCTGGTCCGCAAGGGCCGCCAGGACAAGGTCGCCAAGACCAAGACCGCCGCGCTCAAGGGCAGCCCCCAGCGCCGCGGGGTCTGCACGCGCGTGTACACGACGACCCCCAAGAAGCCGAACTCCGCGCTGCGCAAGGTCGCCCGCGTCCGCCTGTCCAGCCTGATCGAGGTCACGGCCTACATCCCGGGTGAGGGCCACAACCTTCAGGAGCACAGCATCGTGCTCGTGCGTGGCGGCCGTGTGAAGGACCTGCCCGGCGTCCGCTACAAGATCGTCCGCGGTTCGCTCGACACGCAGGGCGTCAAGAACCGCAAGCAGGCCCGCAGCCGCTACGGCGCGAAGAAGGAGAAGAGCTGATGCCCCGCAAGGGCCCCGCACCGAAGCGGCCGTTGGTCTCCGACCCCGTGTACAGCTCGCCGCTGGTCACCCAGCTGGTGAACAAGGTCCTCAAGGACGGCAAGCGTTCCCTCGCCGAGCGCATCGTCTACGCCGCGCTCGAGGGCACCCGGGAGAAGACCGGCACCGATCCCGTCGTCACGCTGAAGCGGGCGCTGGACAACGTGAAGCCGGCCCTCGAGGTCCGCAGCCGCCGTGTCGGTGGCGCGACCTACCAGGTCCCGGTCGAGGTCCGCGCCACCCGGCAGACGACGCTGGGCCTGCGCTGGCTGGTGTCCTACGCCGGGCAGCGCCGCGAGAAGACCATGGTCGAGCGACTCATGAACGAGCTCCTCGACGCGAGCAACGGCCTCGGCGCCAGCGTCAAGCGGCGCGAGGACATGCACAAGATGGCGGAGTCCAACAAGGCCTTCGCCCACTACCGCTGGTGACGGGCCCGATCGTCCGCGCCAACCGCTGAGGGAGAGAGCTGACAGTGGCACGGGACGTGCTGACGGACCTGGGCAAGGTCCGAAACATCGGCATCATGGCGCACATCGATGCCGGCAAGACCACCACCACCGAGCGGATCCTGTTCTACACCGGGATCAACTACAAGATCGGTGAGGTCCACGACGGCGCGGCCACGATGGACTGGATGGAGGAGGAGCAGAAGCGCGGCATCACGATCACGTCCGCCGCGACGACCTGCTTCTGGAAGGACCACCAGATCAACCTGATCGACACCCCCGGGCACGTCGACTTCACCGTCGAGGTGGAGCGCAACCTGCGGGTGCTCGACGGGGCCGTGGCGGTCTTCGACGGCAAGGAGGGGGTCGAGCCGCAGTCCGAGCAGGTCTGGCGGCAGGCCACCAAGTACGACGTCCCCCGCATCTGCTTCGTCAACAAGATGGACAAGCTGGGCGCGGACTTCTACTTCACCGTCGGCACGATCCAGGACCGGCTCGGCGCCAAGCCGCTGCCGATCCAGCTGCCCATCGGCTCGGAGAACGACTTCATCGGCGTCATCGACCTTGTCGAGATGCGTGCCCTCACCTGGCGCGGCGAGGTCCAGAAGGGCGAGGACTACGCGGTCGAGGAGATCCCGGCCGACCTGCAGGAGCGCGCGGAGGAGTACCGCACCGCGCTCGTCGAGGCCGTCGCCGAGACCGACGACGACCTGATGGAGGCCTACCTCGGCGGCGAGGAGTTCACCACCGAGCAGATCAAGCACGGCATCCGCCGGATCGTCAACCAGCGCAGCGCCTACCCGGTGCTGTGCGGGTCGGCGTTCAAGAACAAGGGTGTCCAGCCCCTGCTCGACGCGGTGATCGACTACCTGCCGTCCCCGATCGACCTCCCGCCGGTCGAGGGCACGCTGCCCGACGGCGAGACCGCGGCCAGCCGCAAGCCGGAGAAGGACGAGCCGTTCTCGGCGCTGGCCTTCAAGATCGCCGCGCACCCGTTCTTCGGCAAGCTGACCTACATCCGGGTCTACTCGGGTCGGGTCGCCGCGGGCGCCCAGGTCGTGAACTCGACCAAGGACCGCAAGGAGCGCATCGGGAAGATCTTCCAGATGCACGCCAACAAGGAGAACCCGGTCGACGAGGCCCTTGTCGGCCACATCTACGCGGTCATCGGGCTCAAGGACACCACCACCGGTGACACCCTGAGCGACCCGCAGGCCCCGATCGTGCTCGAGTCGATGACGTTCCCGGACCCGGTCATCCAGGTCGCCGTGGAGCCGAAGACGAAGGCCGACCAGGAGAAGCTGTCGACGGCGATCCAGAAGCTCGCCGAGGAGGACCCGACGTTCCAGGTCTCCCTCGACGACGAGACGGGTCAGACCATCCTCGCCGGCATGGGTGAGCTGCACCTCGAGGTGCTGGTCAACCGCATGAAGAGCGAGTTCAAGGTCGAGGCCAACATCGGCAAGCCGCAGGTCGCCTACCGCGAGACGATCCGCCGGACGGTCGACAAGTACGAGTACACGCACAAGAAGCAGACCGGTGGCTCGGGCCAGTTCGCCCGCGTCATCATCAAGCTCGAGCCGCTCGACACGGCCGACGGTGCGCTGTACGAGTTCGAGAACAAGGTCACCGGTGGTCGCGTGCCGCGGGAGTACATCCCGTCCGTGGACGCCGGCGCCCAGGACGCCATGCAGTACGGCGTGCTGGCGGGCTACCCGCTGACCGGCATCAAGGTGACGCTGCTCGACGGTCAGTACCACGAGGTCGACTCGTCCGAGATGGCGTTCAAGGTGGCAGGCTCGATGGCGCTCAAGGAGGCGGCCCGCAAGGCCGACCCGGCCATTCTCGAGCCGATGATGGCCGTCGAGGTCACGACGCCCGAGGACTACATGGGCGACGTGATCGGCGACCTGAACTCCCGCCGTGGCCAGATCCAGGCCATGGAGGAGCGGGCGGGCGCCCGGATCGTCAAGGCGCTGGTCCCGCTGTCGGAGATGTTCGGCTACGTCGGCGACCTGCGGTCGCGGACCCAGGGCCGGGCCAACTACACGATGGTCTTCGACTCCTACGCGGAGGTTCCGACCAACGTGGCCAAGGAGATCATCGCGAAGGCGACGGGCGAGTAAGAGGCATCGGCCGCGGACCTGTAAGGTCCGCGGCCCGGTGGCTCGTCACCCGTCACCACCCGGCGCCGGACCCCGGCTCCACCACCCAAGACCTGCCGTCAGCACGGCGGACACAAGGAACTCAGTCCAGGAGGACACTGCAGTGGCGAAGGCGAAGTTCGAGCGGACCAAGCCGCACGTCAACATCGGCACGATCGGTCACATCGACCACGGCAAGACCACGCTGACGGCGGCCATCACCAAGGTTCTGCACGACAAGTACCCGGACCTCAACGAGGCCTCGGCGTTCGAGAACATCGACAAGGCTCCCGAGGAGCGTCAGCGCGGCATCACGATCTCGATCGCGCACGTCGAGTACCAGACCGAGAAGCGGCACTACGCGCACGTCGACTGCCCCGGTCACGCCGACTACATCAAGAACATGATCACGGGTGCGGCGCAGATGGACGGCGCCATCCTCGTGGTCGCGGCGACCGACGGCCCGATGCCGCAGACGCGTGAGCACGTGCTGCTCGCCCGCCAGGTCGGCGTGCCCTACATCGTGGTCGCGCTGAACAAGGCCGACATGGTCGACGACGAGGAGATCCTCGAGCTCGTCGAGCTGGAGGTCCGCGAGCTGCTGTCGTCGCAGGAGTACCCGGGCGACGACCTGCCGATCGTGCGCGTCTCGGCCCTCAAGGCCCTCGAGGGCGACGCCGAGTGGGGCGCCAAGCTCCTCGAGCTGATGGACGCCGTCGACGAGGCCATCCCGGAGCCCGAGCGCGACACCGACAAGCCGTTCCTCATGCCGATCGAGGACGTCTTCACGATCACCGGTCGCGGCACGGTCGTCACCGGCCGTATCGAGCGCGGCATCGTCAAGGTCAACGAGACCGTCGAGATCGTCGGCATCCGCGAGAAGTCGACCTCGACCACCGTCACCGGTGTCGAGATGTTCCGCAAGCTGCTCGACGAGGGCCGCGCGGGTGAGAACGTCGGTCTGCTGCTCCGCGGCATCAAGCGCGAGGACGTCGAGCGCGGCCAGGTCGTCGTGAAGCCCGGCTCGATCACCCCGCACACCGAGTTCGAGGGCCAGGTCTACATCCTGTCCAAGGACGAGGGCGGCCGGCACACGCCGTTCTTCAACAACTACCGCCCGCAGTTCTACTTCCGTACCACGGACGTGACGGGCGTCGTGACCCTGCCGTCGGGCACCGAGATGGTCATGCCCGGCGACAACACCACCATGAGCGTCGCGCTGATCCAGCCGATCGCCATGGAGGAGGGCCTGCAGTTCGCCATCCGCGAGGGTGGTCGGACCGTCGGTGCCGGCCAGGTCACCAAGATCAACAAGTAAGTACCCCCGGTCGAGGGCGCCGCACCGCGGTGTGGCATCCTTGACGGGTTGCGCGTCGACCGCGGCGCGCGGGACTCATCTCCCGCGCGCCGCGTTCAATGCCAGCCCCCGAGCAGCACTTCGAGCATCCCCCGGTGGGGTGCACGTGACCCGGGGACCAGTCTGCAGGACGAGCGCGACACGCCCGACCTCGTGGACCGGAGCCCACGGAGTGAGACCTGAACAGAGCGCGAGCCCGAGGAACGAGCGGTGGCCCATGGCCGCCGGAGGGCGAGAGCGGGTGAGGGGCTCCTCGCGGGCGCGACCCGGTGAACCGTGAAGCAGCGGTAGGAAGAAGAGGACGACCGAGGACATGGCGGGACAGAAGATCCGCATCAGGCTCAAGGCCTACGACCACGAGGCCATCGACGCGTCCGCTCGAAAGATCGTCGAGACGGTGACGCGCACCGGTGCCCGGGTCGTCGGGCCGGTGCCGCTGCCGACCGAGAAGAACGTGTACTGCGTCATCCGCTCGCCGCACAAGTACAAGGACTCGCGCGAGCACTTCGAGATGCGCACCCACAAGCGGCTGATCGACATCCTCGACCCGACGCCGAAGACGGTCGACGCGCTCATGCGCATCGACCTGCCGGCGAGCGTCGACGTGAACATCCAGTAGGGCTGACCAGGCGATGACTGACAGGCAGATCACCGGGATCCTGGGCAAGAAGCTCGGGATGACCCAGGTATTCGACGAGAACAACCGGGTCGTCCCGGTCACCGTGGTCCAGGCCGGACCCAATGTCGTGACCCAGATCCGGTCCCAGGAGACCGACGGCTACGTCGCCGTCCAGCTGGCCTTCGGCGCGGTCGACCCGCGCCGGGTGAACAAGCCCGAGACGGGCCACTTCGCCAAGGCCGGCGTCACGCCGCGGCGCTACACCGTCGAGCTGCGCACCACCGACGCGGGCGAGTACTCCCTCGGTCAGGAGATCACCGCCGAGGTGTTCGAGCCCGGTGCCGTTGTCGACGTCGTCGGCACCAGCAAGGGCAAGGGCTACGCCGGTGTCATGAAGCGGCACAACTTCAAGGGCCTCGGCGCCAGCCACGGCACCCAGCGCAAGCACCGCTCGCCGGGTTCCATCGGCGGCTGCGCGACCCCGGGCCGCGTCTTCAAGGGCCTGCGCATGGCCGGTCGCATGGGTTCGGTGCGGGTCACCACGCAGAACCTCACCGTCCACCGCGTCGACGCCGAGCGCGGCCTGCTGCTGATCAAGGGCGCCGTGCCCGGTCCGCGCGGCGCCCTGGTCGTCGTCAAGACGGCCGCGAAGGGTGGTGCGAAGTAATGAGCTCCGTCGACGTCAAGAACGCCGCGGGCGAGAAGGACGGCAGCGTCGAGCTGCCCGGCCACGTCTTCGACGTGACCGCGAACATCCCGCTGATGCACCAGGTCGTCGTGGCCCAGCAGGCCGCGGCCCGCCAGGGCACGCACGACACCAAGACCCGCGGCGAGGTCCGCGGCGGTGGCCGCAAGCCCTACCGCCAGAAGGGCACCGGCCGCGCCCGCCAGGGCTCGGTCCGCGCGCCGCAGTTCACCGGTGGTGGCGTCGTGCACGGCCCCACGCCGCGCGACTACTCGCAGCGCACCCCGAAGAAGATGAAGGCCGCCGCCCTGCGTGGCGCCCTCTCCGACCGAGCCCGTGGCGGTCGCGTGCACGTCGTGTCGACCATCGTCACCGGCGACACCCCCTCGACGAAGGCCGCGCGCCAGGCGCTCGAGGCCGTCGTCGGCGCCGAGGCGCGGGTGCTCGCGGTCGTCGACCGCGACGACTCGGTGAACCTGCTGAGCCTGCGCAACCTGCCGCAGGTGCACCTGATCGCGCCCGACCAGCTCAACACCTACGACGTGCTGGTCAACGACGACGTGCTGTTCACGTCGGCGGCGCTCGAGGCCTTCCTCGCCGGCCCCGTCGCGGCCGCGCCGTCGAAGCGCCGCGCCGCGAAGGTCGGCCTGCTCAAGGCCGACGCCGCGGGCAGCGCCCCGGCACCGCACGGTCCCGGCAGCCACGCGCCGCTCGACGACGTGTCGGTCGCCCCCGAGGGCTTCCCGATCAAGGGCAACGAGGACTCGAAGCTGTACCACGTGCCGGGCTCCGCCTTCTACGACCGCACGGTCGCCGAGGTGTGGTTCGCCACGGAGGCGGACGCGGAGGCCGCGGGCTTCGCCCTGCCGGCGTCGCAGCGCAAGGTCGCTGAGGAGGAGAGCAAGTGATCGCGGATCCGCGCGACATCCTGCTCGCGCCGGTGGTGTCGGAGAAGAGCTACGGGCTGCTCGACGAGCGCCAGTACACCTTCGTCGTCCGCCCGGACGCGAACAAGACCCAGATCAAGATCGCCGTGGAGAAGGTGTTCGGGGTCAAGGTGCTCAGCGTCAACACGCTGAACCGCCCGGGCAAGCGCAAGCGCTCCCGCACCGGCTACGGCAAGCGCAAGGACACCAAGCGCGCGATCGTCACGCTGTCCGAGGACAGCAAGGCGATCGACGTGTTCGGCGGCCGGGCGAGCTGAGGGAGCGAGCAGACCCATGGGTATCCGCAAGTACAAGCCGACCACTCCCGGGCGCCGCGGCTCGAGTGTCTCCGACTTCGCCGAGATCACGCGTTCCACACCGGAGAAGTCGCTGCTGCGTCCGCTGCACAACAAGGGCGGCCGCAACGCACACGGCAAGGTGACCACGCGCCACCAGGGTGGCGGTCACAAGCGTGCGTACCGGCTGATCGACTTCCGGCGCAACGACAAGGACGGCATCCCGGCCAAGGTCGCGCACATCGAGTACGACCCGAACCGCACGTCGCGCATCGCGCTGCTGCACTACGCCGACGGCGAGAAGCGCTACATCATCGCGCCGGCGCGGCTCAAGCAGGGCGACAAGGTCGAGGCCGGTCCGAAGGCCGACATCAAGGTCGGCAACAACCTGCCGCTGCGCAACATCCCGACCGGCACCGTGGTGCACGCGATCGAGCTCCGCCCCGGCGGCGGCGCGAAGATCGCCCGCTCCGCGGGGTCGAGCGTCCAGCTGGTCGCGAAGGACGGGCCCTACGCGCAGCTGCGCATGCCGTCCGGCGAGATCCGCAACGTCGACGTCCGCTGCCGCGCGACGATCGGCGAGGTGGGCAACAGCGAGCACGCCAACATCAACTGGGGCAAGGCAGGCCGCATGCGGTGGAAGGGCAAGCGCCCGACCGTCCGCGGTGTCGCCATGAACCCGGTCGACCACCCGCACGGTGGTGGTGAGGGCAAGACCTCCGGTGGTCGCCACCCGGTCAACCCCAACGGCAAGCCCGAGGGGCGTACCCGCCGCACCAAGCCGTCCGACAAGTTGATCGTCCGCCGGCGTCGTACCGGCAAGAAGCGCTGAGCAGGGAGGTAAAGACATGCCGCGCAGCCTGAAGAAGGGCCCGTTCGTGGACGACCACCTGCTCAAGAAGGTGGACGCGCTCAACGAGTCGGGCAAGAAGACCGTCATCCGGACCTGGTCCCGCCGGTCCACCATCATCCCCGACATGATCGGCCACACGATCGCGGTGCACGACGGCCGCAAGCACGTGCCGGTGTTCGTGTCGGACGCGATGGTCGGCCACAAGCTGGGGGAGTTCGCGCCCACGCGGACCTTCCGGGGCCACATCAAGGACGACCGCAAGGCGCGCAGGCGCTGAGCGGACACGAGTAGCAGCCAGGAGAGGGTGGAAACACATGGCTGACACCAGCCAGGACACCGCCGGCGCCGCGCTCGAGCCCGCTCGCGCGTTCGCCAGGGCACGGTTCGTCCGCATGTCGCCGACCAAGGTGCGGCGCGTGGTCGAGCTCATCAAGGGGCGTCCGGTCGCCGAGGCTCTCAGCGTCCTGCGGTTCTCGCCGCAGGCCGCCGCGGAGCCGGTGGCCAAGGTCGTGGCGAGCGCCGCGGCGAACGCCGAGAACAACTTCGACATGGACCCCGACACCCTCGTGGTGGCCGTGGCCTACGTCGACGAGGGCCCGACGCTCAAGCGCATCCGGCCGCGCGCGCAGGGTCGCGCCTACCGGATCCGCAAGCGCACGAGCCACATCACCATCGAGGTCGAGTCGCGGCCGGTCGCCAAGGCCGGCGGACGCGGCGGTCGTGGTGCGAAGGGGAGGGCCCGCTGATGGGGCAGAAGATCAACCCGCACGGGTTCCGGCTCGGTATCACCACTGACTGGAAGTCCCGCTGGTACGCGGACAAGCAGTACGCCGAGTACGTCAAGGAGGACGTCGAGATCCGCCGCATGCTCTCCAAGGGCATGGAGCGGGCCGGCATCTCCAAGGTCGAGATCGAGCGCACCCGCGACCGCGTCCGCGTGGACATCCACACCGCGCGTCCCGGCATCGTCATCGGCCGCCGCGGCGCCGAGGCCGACCGCATCCGCGGCGCACTCGAGAAGCTGACCAAGAAGCAGGTCCAGCTCAACATCCTCGAGGTCAAGAACGCGGAGTCCGACGCGCAGCTCGTCGCGCAGGGCGTCGCCGAGCAGCTGTCCAACCGGGTCGCGTTCCGGCGGGCGATGCGCAAGGCCATCCAGTCGGCCATGCGCAGCCCGCAGGTCAAGGGCATCCGCGTGCAGTGCTCGGGCCGCCTCGGCGGTGCGGAGATGTCGCGCTCGGAGTTCTACCGCGAGGGTCGCGTCCCGCTGCACACGCTGCGCGCGGACATCGACTACGGCCTGTTCGAGGCCCGTACGACCTTCGGCCGCATCGGCGTGAAGGTCTGGATCTACAAGGGTGACGTCGTCGGTGGCCGCCGTGAGGGCGTTCCCGCCGCCGCCGAGCCGGGCCGCGGCCCGCGCCGCGAGCGTCCCGCCCGCCGCCGTTCCGGTGCCTCGGGCACCACGGCGACGAGCACCGACGCCGGGCGCGCCGCCGCCGAGCAGGCCGGTGGCTCCGTGGCCACCACCGACGCCCCCAGCACCGGTGGGGAGTCCTGAGTCATGCTGATCCCGCGCAAGGTGAAGCACCGCAAGCAGCACCGGCCGCACCGGACCGGAGCCTCGACGGGCGGCACCCGGGTCACCTTCGGTGACTACGGCATCCAGGCCCTCGAGCCGGCCTACGTGACGAACCGGCAGATCGAGTCCGCGCGTATCGCCATCAACCGGCACATCCGTCGTGGCGGCAAGGTGTGGATCAACGTCTTCCCGGACCGGCCGCTGACCAAGAAGCCCGCCGAGACCCGCATGGGTTCCGGCAAGGGCTCGCCCGAGAAGTGGGTGACCAACGTGAAGCCCGGCCGGGTGCTCTTCGAGATGAGCTTCCCGAACGAGCAGACCGCTCGGGAGGCGTTGCGTCGCGCCATCCACAAGCTGCCGATGAAGTGCCGGATCGTGACCCGCGAGGGTGGTGACATCTGATGGCCTCCGCGGGTACCACCGCTGCCGAGCTGCGCGAGCTGACCGACGAGGAGCTCGTCCTGCGCGTTAAGGAGTCCAAGGAGGAGCTGTTCAACCTCCGCTTCCAGATGGCGACCGGGCAGCTGGACAACAACCGGCGGCTGCGGACCGTCCGCCACGACATCGCGCGCATCTACACGGTGATGCGCGAGCGTGAGCTGGGCCTGTCCGCCGCCCCGACCGACAACGAGGGCGCGGCATGAGCGACAACACGCGCGGGGAGCGGAAGGTCCGCGAGGGACTCGTCGTGTCCGACAAGATGGACAAGACGATCGTCGTCTCGCTCGAGGACCGCGTGAAGCACCCGCTGTACGGCAAGGTCATCCGGCGGACCAGCAAGGTCAAGGCGCACGACGAGGCCAACACGGCCGGCGTCGGCGACCGCGTCCGCCTGATGGAGACCCGACCGCTGTCGGCGACGAAGCGCTGGCGCCTGGTCGAGATCCTGGAGAAGGCGAAGTGATCCAGCAGGAGTCGCGGCTGCGCGTCGCCGACAACACCGGTGCCAAGGAGATCCTGTGCATCCGGGTGCTGGGCGGCTCGGCGCGTCGCTACGCGGGGATCGGCGACATCATCGTCGCGACCGTGAAGGAAGCGATCCCGGGCGCCGGCGTGAAGCGCGGTGACGTCGTCAAGGCCGTCGTCGTGCGCACGGTCAAGGAGAAGCGTCGGCCGGACGGCAGCTACATCCGGTTCGACGAGAACGCCGCCGTCCTGATCAAGGCCGACGGTGAGCCGCGGGGGACCCGCATCTTCGGCCCGGTCGGTCGCGAGCTTCGCGACAAGCGGTTCATGAAGATCATCTCCCTCGCGCCGGAGGTGTTGTAGGGATGAAGGTCAAGAAGGGCGACACGGTTCTCGTCATCGCCGGCAAGGACAAGGGCGCCAAGGGCAAGGTCATCCAGGCCTACCCCGACCGCGACCGCGTCCTCGTCGAGGGCGTGAACCGGATCAAGAAGCACACCCGCATCAGCCAGAACCAGCGGGGCGCGCAGTCCGGCGGCATCGTCACGCAGGAGGCCGCCATCCACGTCTCGAACGTGATGGTCGTCGACTCGGACGGCAAGCCGACGCGCGTCGGCAAGAAGGTCGTCGAGACCGAGGACGGCAAGACCAAGCGCGTCCGGATCTCCCGTCGTTCCGGGAAGGAGATCTGACATGACCACCGCCGAAAAGGTGGCGCCGCGCCTCAAGCAGCGCTACGTCGACGAGATCAAGGGTGAGCTGCGCGAGCAGTTCTCCTACGGCAACGTCATGCAGATCCCGGGCGTGGTGAAGGTCGTCGTCAACATGGGTGTCGGCGACGCCGCCCGCGACGCGAAGCTGATCGACGGCGCCGTCCGCGACCTGGCCACCATCACCGGCCAGCGCCCGCAGGTCCGCCGAGCCACCAAGTCCATCGCGCAGTTCAAGCTGCGTGAGGGCATGCCGATCGGCGCCAAGGTCACCCTGCGGGGCGACCGGATGTGGGAGTTCCTGGACCGGCTGCTGACGATCGCCCTGCCGCGTATCCGCGACTTCCGCGGCCTGTCGGCCACGCAGTTCGACGGCCGGGGCAACTACACGTTCGGTCTCACGGAGCAGACGATGTTCCACGAGATCGACCCCGACACGATCGACCGGCAGCGCGGCATGGACATCACGGTCGTGACGACGGCGACCACCGACGAGGAAGGCCGGGCGCTGCTGCGCAAGCTCGGCTTCCCCTTCAAGGAGAGCTGACCCGCCATGGCCAAGAAGGCATTGGTGATCAAGGCCGCCAGGACCCCGAAGTTCAAGGTCCGCGGCTACACGCGCTGCCAGAAGTGCGGCCGCCCGCGTGCGGTCCTGCGCAAGTTCGGGCTGTGCCGCGTCTGCGTGCGCCAGATGGCGCACGCGGGCGAGCTGCCCGGTGTGAGCAAGTCCAGCTGGTAAGAGCCAGCTGCTTTTCCTGATCGCCACAGGCCCCCGACGGAGTCCAGTTCTCCGGCCAGGGGGAACCAGGGCGGGAAAGTAGTGACGTCACCATGACGATGACCGATCCGATCGCAGACATGCTGACCCGTCTGCGCAACGCGAACTCGGCCTACCACGACCGCGTCGTGATGCCCCACTCCAAGCTGAAGGTCGCCATCGCGGAGATCCTTCAGAAGGAGGGCTACATCGCCTCGCACCACACCGAGGACGCCGAGGTCGGCAAGTCCCTCGTGATCGAGCTCAAGTACGGCCGCAACCGGGAGCGCAGCATCGCCGGTGTGCGCCGGGTCTCCAAGCCCGGCCTGCGGGTCTACGCGAAGTCCAGCAACCTGCCGCGGGTCCTGGGTGGCCTCGGCGTCGCGATCATCTCGACGTCGAAGGGCCTCCTCACGGACCGCCAGGCCAACCGGGACGGCGTGGGCGGGGAAGTCCTCGCCTACGTCTGGTGAGAAGGGAGAAGTAACGATGTCGCGCATCGGGAAACTGCCGATCACCGTTCCGGCGGGCGTCGACGTGGCCATCGAGGGCCGCACCGTCACGGTCAAGGGTCCCAAGGGCACCCTGTCGCACACCGTCATCGAGCCGATCACCGTCGAGCGCGGTGACGACGGCACGGTGCTGGTGAAGCGCCCTGACGACGAGCGCCGCAGCAAGGCCTACCACGGCCTGTCGCGCACGCTGGTCAACAACCTCGTCGTCGGCGTCACCGCCGGCTACGAGAAGAAGCTCGAGATCGTCGGCGTCGGTTACCGCGTCGCGCTCAAGGGTTCGAACCTGGAGTTCGCGCTGGGCTTCAGCCACCCGGTCGTCGTCACGCCGCCCGAGGGCATCACGTTCGCCGTCGAGTCGCCGACCAAGTTCTCTGTCTCGGGCATCGACAAGCAGCTCGTGGGCGAGACCGCCGCCAACATCCGCAAGATCCGCAAGCCCGAGCCCTACAAGGGCAAGGGCGTGCGGTACGCGGGCGAGGTCGTCCGCCGCAAGGTCGGAAAGACGGGTAAGTGATGGCCCAGACAGCATCGACTCAGACCTCGACGTCGGCCAACGCCAAGAAGCGTGCCGCCTCGAACATCTCGAGCACCCGCCGGGTGGCGCGGACGCGCCGGCACGCGCGGCTGCGCAAGAAGATCGCCGGCACGCCGGCCCGTCCGCGGCTGGCCGTCAAGCGCAGCTCGCGGCACGTGTTCGTGCAGCTGATCGACGACCTGGCCGGCCACACGCTGGCGGCCGCGTCGACCCTCGAGGCCGACGTCGCGTCGGTCGAGGGCGACAAGAAGGCCAAGGCCGCCAAGGTCGGCGAGCTGATCGCGGCCCGCGCCAAGTCGGCGGGCATCGACGCGGTCGTCTTCGACCACGGCGGCAACGGCTACCACGGCCGGATCGCGGCACTGGCCGACGCCGCCCGCGAGGGCGGGCTGGAGTTCTGATGACCGCGAAGTTCATCCACAGTAGTGAAGGGAACGTCTGATGCCGGGACGTACGCGGCGTGACGGCGGAGGCCCCGGTGGCGGCAGCGGCGACAACCGCGACCGCCGGGACCGCCGCGACGGAGGCCGTGGCGGGGCGGCCCAGGACAAGACCCCGTACATCGAGCGACTGGTCACGATCAACCGCGTGGCCAAGGTCGTCAAGGGTGGTCGGCGCTTCAGCTTCACCGCGCTGATGATCGTCGGCGACGGCGACGGCCTCGTGGGCGTCGGCTACGGCAAGGCCAAGGAGGTCCCGGCCGCGATCGCCAAGGGTGTCGAGGAGGCGAAGAAGAACTTCTTCCGCGTCCCGCGCATCGGCGGCACGATCGTGCACCGGGTCCAGGGCGAGGCGGCGGCGGGCGTGGTCATGCTGCGCCCGGCCAGCCCCGGTACCGGTGTCATCGCCGGTGGCCCCGTCCGCGCGGTCCTGGAGTGCGCCGGTATCCACGACATCCTGTCGAAGTCGCTCGGCAGCGACAACGCGATCAACGTCGTCCACGCGACCATCGCGGCGCTCAAGCAGATCCAGCGTCCGGAGGAGGTCGCGGCCCGCCGCGGCCTGCCGCTGGAGGACGTCGCACCGGCGTCCATGCTGCGTGCTCGCGCCGAGGCCGCCGCGGCTGCGAGGGCGTGAGCGACATGGCATCGACGGAACAGCAGGGCAAGAAGCTGAAGGTCACGCAGGTCCGCAGCGCCATCGGGCGCAAGCAGAACCAGCGCGAGACCCTGAAGTCCCTCGGGCTTCGCAAGATCCGTCAGACCGCGGAGTGGGACGACAACCCCCAGGTTCGCGGCATGATCAACACCGTGCGGCACCTCGTGACGGTGGAGGAGGTGAGCTCCTGATGAGCGACACCATCAAGGTCCACCACCTGCGCCCGGCGCCGGGGGCCAAGACCGCCAAGACGCGGGTCGGGCGCGGTGAGGGCAGCAAGGGCAAGACGGCCGGCCGCGGTACCAAGGGCACCAAGGCACGCAAGACCGTCTCGCCGGCCTTCGAGGGTGGGCAGATGCCCCTGCACATGCGGCTGCCCAAGCTGAAGGGCTTCAAGAACCGGTTCCGGGTCGAGTACCAGGTCGTCAACGTCGGCGACCTCGCGGTGCTCTTCCCCGAGGGTGGCGAGGTCGGCCCGGCCGAGCTCGTGGCCGCCGGTGCGGTCCGCCGCAACGAGCTCGTCAAGGTGCTCGGCGACGGCGAGCTCGACGGCGTCGCGCTCACCGTGTCGGCGCACAAGTTCTCCGGCAGCGCCAAGGAGAAGATCGCCGCAGCCGGCGGGTCCACCACCGAGCTGTAGTCCGACCGACGCCGCTCGTTCCCGCTGGTCCCCTCGTCGTACGGGGGCCGGGAACGGGCGGCGTCGTCGCTGTTAGAGTCGCTCGGGTCCGTCGCCGCGGCTCGCGGGCGACGGCAGCGGGCCGGAGAGGCGCCGACACCGTCCGCGGCGGGACACGTCGCCGCGGGGGCGGCGCCGCCGGACCATCACCAGCCGGTCGAACCGGCCACCGGCGGAGTGCCGCCGACGTAGTAGGAGGGGCTCGAGTGCTCAGCGCGTTCCGGTCAGCACTGACGACGCCAGACCTACGGAAGAAGATCCTCTTCACGCTGGGCATCGTCGCCGTGTACCGCCTGGGGGCGAACATCCCGTCCCCCGGGGTGTCCTTCCCGAACGTCCAGCAGTGCATCCAGCAGGTCGAGGGTGGCGAGAACTCGGGCGTCTACTCGCTGATCAACCTGTTCTCCGGCGGTGCGCTGCTCCAGCTGTCGATCCTCGCGCTGGGCATCATGCCGTACATCACGGCGAGCATCATCGTCCAGCTGCTCACGGTCGTCATCCCGCGGTTCGAGCAGCTGAAGAAGGAAGGGCAGTCGGGTCAGAACAAGCTGACCCAGTACACCCGCTACCTCACCATCGCGCTCGCGGTCCTGCAGGCCACGGGCATCGTGGCGCTCGCGGTCCGGGGCGTGCTGTTCCAGGGCTGCTCGCTGCCCGTCATTCCCGACACCAGCGTCTTCGCCCTCGCGGTCATGGTCATCGTGATGACGGCGGGCACCGCGGTCGTCATGTGGCTGGGCGAGCAGGTCACCGAGCGCGGCATCGGCAACGGCATGTCGCTGCTGATCTTCGCCTCGATCGCGCACCGCATCCCGGCCGAGGGCAAGAACATCCTCGACAACTCCGGCGGCCTGGTCTTCGCCGGTGTCTGCGTGTTCGGCCTGGCCATCATCGCGAGCGTCGTCTTCGTCGAGCAGGGCCAGCGGCGGATCCCGGTCCAGTACGCCAAGCGCATGGTCGGCCGCCGGATGTACGGCGGCACGTCGACCTACCTGCCGTTGAAGGTCAACCAGGCCGGCGTCATCCCGGTCATCTTCGGCAGCTCGCTGCTCTACCTCCCGAGCCTGATCGCCCAGCTCGCGGGCGGCAGCGACGGCTCCGGCTGGTTCCAGCAGTTCGTGCAGACCTACCTCGTCGACCAGTCGAACTGGCTGCACATCGTGCTGTACGTGGCACTGATCATCTTCTTCACGTACTTCTACGTCGGCATCACGTTCAACCCCGACGAGCGCGCCGACGAGATGAAGAAGTTCGGCGGCTTCATCCCGGGCATCCGGCCCGGCAGACCGACGGCCGAGTACCTGAACTTCGTCCTGTCGCGCATCACGCTGCCCGGCTCGCTGTACCTGGGCATCATCGCGGTCCTGCCGAACTTCTTCCTCGGGATCACCGGCAGCGGGCAGAACCAGAACTTCCCCTTCGGCGGCACGGCCGTGCTGATCATGGTCGGTGTCGGCCTCGACACTGTGAAGCAGATCGAGAGCCAGCTCATGCAGCGGAACTACGAGGGTTTCCTGCGTTAAGGTGCGATGGACGGCAGTCAGCGCGGCGCGTCATCCGCAGCCGTGCGCTGCCCCGTCCCGCCGCCCGCCGCACCCCGCCGGCGACGTTCGGCACCACCGCGATCGTATTCACAGGGAGGTTGGTTTCGCGTGCGACTCGTTCTGGTCGGTCCGCCGGGAGCGGGCAAGGGCACCCAGGCGGTGCGGATCGCCGAGCAGCTCGGCATTCCCCACATCTCGACGGGTGACCTGTTCCGGGCCAACCTCGCGGGCGAGACGCCGCTGGGTCTCGAGGCCAAGGGGTACATGGACGCCGGCAACCTGGTCCCGGACTCGGTGACCGTCGGGATGGTCAAGGCCCGGCTCGCCGACCCCGACGCCGCCAAGGGCTTCCTGCTCGACGGTTTCCCGCGCACCACCGCGCAGGCCGACGCGCTGGCCGAGATCCTCGCCGAGACCGGCGACGAGCTCGACGCGGTCGTCGAGCTGCAGGTGCCGGAGGACGTCGTCGTCGAGCGGCTGCTCGCGCGTGGACGTTCGGACGACACCGAGGACGTCATCCGCAACCGGCAGCAGGTCTACCGCGACGAGACCGCGCCGTTGCTGGACTACTACCGCGACCGGCTCGTCACCGTGGACGCCGTCGGCGAGGTCGCCGAGATCACCGACCGGGTGTTCGCGGCACTGCCCGAACGCTGACACGACCCGAGACGCCGACACCGTCCGGCCTCCGGCGGGGCCGGGCGGATGCGGCACGAGCGAGGAGCGTCGATGAACGGCGAGGGACGGGGCGGCGTACGGGGGGCTCTGGCCCGGTTCCGAGGCCGTGACGTCGAGGTGAAGACGCGCGGCGAGCTCGAGGCGATGCGTGTGGCGGGCCTGCTCGTCGCCCGGACCCTCGAGGCGGTGACGACGTTGGCGAAGCCGGGCGTGAGCACGGCCGATCTCGACGCGCTCGCCGAGCAGACCATCCGCGACGGCAACGGCGTCCCGTCGTTCCTGGGCTACCACGGGTACCCGGCGTCGATCTGCGCCTCGGTGAACGATCAGATCGTGCACGGCATCCCGTCGGCGGCCCAGATCCTCGCCGAGGGCGACCTGGTGTCGGTGGACTGCGGCGCGATCGTCGAGGGCTGGCACGGGGACGCGGCGGTGACGCTGGAGATCGGTGAGGTCTCGGCTGCCGACCGCGCGCTGTCGGCCGCGTGCGCGGAGTCGCTGCAGGCGGGAATCGCGGCGGCGCTGCCCGGGGGGCGGCTCACCGACATCTCGCACGCCGTGCAGACGGCCGTCGAGAAGGCCGCGTACCGCGACGGCGCCGACTACGGGATCGTCGCGGAGTACGGCGGCCACGGCATCGGGACGTCGATGCACATGGACCCGTTCCTGCCGAACTTCGGCGACGCCGGCCACGGGCTGCGGCTGCGGCCGGGGATGGCGCTGGCCATCGAGCCCATGATCACCGCGGGCGAGCCCCAGACCCGCGAGCTCGACGACGGCTGGACCGTCGTCACCGCCGACGGCAAGCGGGCCGTGCACTGGGAGCACACCGTCGCGATCACCGACGACGGACCGTGGGTGCTCACCGCGGCGTAGCCGGCGGGGTGACGCTCGCCGCATCCGCCTTGCAGTACGCCCGTCCTGTGGGCGACGATTGCACGGTCGCGGGCGGAACCTCGCGAAAGTGATCCTCGTCTAATGAGGATCGCCTGACCTGCGGTCGTTGCGTTCGTGTGACGCGAGCCCGCTGGTCTTTCGTCGTGCGTGGTCTAAGTTCTGCCCATGAGTGCAGATGCCGGAGCGCCGCACACCTCGGTGGGTGTGCCCCGCGAGGCGGGTGAAGGAGAGCGCCGAGTCGCGCTCGTGCCCAAGGTGATCGAGAAGCTCCGCGGCCGCGGGGTCGAGGTCGTGGTCGAGTCGGGCGCCGGGCTGGGCGCCCTGATCCCTGACGAGCTGTACACCGCGGCGGGCGCGCGCATCGGCGACCCGTGGTCGGCGAACGTGGTCGTCAAGGTGGCGCCGCCGACGTCGGAGGAGATCGGGCGGCTGTCGTCCGGGTCGACGTTGATCGGCTTCCTCGCGCCGCTGACGGCCAAGGAGACGACGGCGGCGCTCAAGGCCGCCGGCGTCACGGCCTTCGCGATGGAATCGGTGCCGCGGATCTCGCGCGCCCAGTCGATGGACGCGCTGTCGTCACAGGCCAACGTCGCCGGGTACAAGGCGGTGCTGCTGGCCGCGTCGGAGTCGACACGCTTCTTCCCGATGCTCACGACGGCGGCCGGCACGGTGAAGCCGGCGACCGCGCTCGTGCTGGGCGTCGGTGTCGCGGGCCTGCAGGCGCTGGCCACCGCGAAGCGGCTCGGCGCCCGCACCACCGGGTACGACGTCCGCCCCGAGGTCGCCGACCAGGTGCGCTCGCTGGGCGCGCAGTGGTTGGACCTCGGGATCGAGGCCGTCGGCGAGGGTGGGTACGCCCGCGAGCTCACCGAGGCCGAACGCGCCGAGCAGCAGAAGCGGCTCGAGGAGGCGATCACCGGGTTCGACATCGTCATCACCACGGCGAACGTCCCCGGCCGCACCGCCCCGACGCTGGTCACCGCCAAGGCGGTCGAGGGCATGAAGCCGGGCAGCGTCGTCGTCGACCTCGCGGGGGAGAGCGGCGGCAACTGCGAGCTCACCGAGCCGGGCCGGACCGTCGTCAAGCACGACGTCACGATCGCCTCGCCGCTGAACCTGCCGGCGACCATGCCCGAGCACGCGTCGGAGCTGTACTCGCGCAACGTCTCGGCGCTGCTGGAACTGATGCTCGACGACACCGGCGCGGTCGCGCCGAACTGGGACGACGAGGTGCTCGCGAAGTCGTGCGTCACCCGGGAGGTGGCGAACTGATGGAATCCGGGCTGCTCGCGAACATCGCGATCCTGGTGCTGGCCGGCTTCGTCGGCTTCGCCGTCATCTCCAAGGTCCCCAACACGCTGCACACGCCGCTGATGTCGGGGACGAACGCCATCCACGGCATCGTCCTGCTCGGTGGTCTCTACGTACTGGGCACGACCGAGAACCCGGGTGTGGTCGACTCGATCCTGCTGGTCGTCGCCATCGCGTTCGGGATGATCAACGTCATCGGCGGCTTCCTGGTCACCGACCGCATGCTCGGCATGTTCAAGTCCCGCCCCGAGCCGAGCCCTGCATCGGCGGGGAAGCCGGAGAGCAACGGAAAGGCCGGGGCTGACCTGTGAGCACGCTCATCCCGATCCTCTACATCGTCGCGTTCTCGCTCTTCATCTACGGCCTGATGGGCCTGACCGGACCGAAGACGGCAGTGCGCGGCAACCTGATCGCCGCGGTCGGCATGACGATCGCCGTCGTCGCCACGCTGCTGCAGGTCAAGCACAACTGGCTGCTGATCGTCGTCGGCCTCGTCGTCGGTGCCGCGCTGGGCATCCCGTCGGCGCGTCAGGTCAAGATGACCGCGATGCCGCAGATGGTGGCGCTGTTCAACGGTGTCGGCGGCGGTGCGGTCGCGTTGATCGCCTGGTCGGAGTTCCGCACCGAGGACCACTTCACCGGCACCGCGACCTACGTGGTCGTCGCGTCGCTGTTCGCCGCGATCATCGGCTCGATCTCGTTCTGGGGCTCGCTGGTCGCCTTCGGCAAGCTGCAGGAGATCCTCCCGGGCCGGCCCATGGGGCTGGGCAGGGCGCAGCAGGCCGTCAACCTCCTGCTGCTGCTGGGCGCCATCGCGTGCGCCGTCGTCGCGGGCCTCGGCGGGGCGTCCGAGCTGTGGATCATCGGGCTGCTGGTCCTCGCCGCGGTGCTGGGCCTGATGGTCGTGTTCCCGATCGGCGGGGCGGACATGCCCGTCGTCATCTCGCTGCTCAACGCGCTCACCGGGCTGTCGGCCGCGGCCGCGGGCCTCGCGCTGAACAACACGGCGATGATCGTCGCGGGCATGATCGTCGGCGCGTCCGGCTCGATCCTCACCAACCTGATGGCCAAGGCGATGAACCGCTCGATCCCGGCCATCGTCGCGGGCGGCTTCGGCGGTGGCGGCGTGGCACCGAGTGCCGACGGCGTCGAGCGCACCGTCAAGTCGACCTCGGCGGCCGACGCGGCGATCCAGATGGCCTACGCCAACCAGGTCGTCGTCGTCCCGGGCTACGGGATGGCCGTCGCGCAGGCCCAGCACGCCGTCAAGGACATGGCGAAGCTGCTGGAGGCCAAGGGCGTCGAGGTCAAGTACGCGATCCACCCGGTCGCGGGGCGCATGCCCGGGCACATGAACGTCCTGCTCGCGGAGGCCGATGTGCCCTACGACAGCCTCAAGGAGATGGACGACATCAACGACGAGTTCGCCCGCACCGACGTGACGCTGGTGATCGGGGCGAACGACGTCACCAACCCGGCGGCCCGGACGGACTCGTCGAGCCCGATCTACGGCATGCCGGTGCTCAACGTCGACGACTCGAGGTCGGTCATCGTCCTCAAGCGGTCCATGAACTCGGGCTTCGCGGGCATCGACAACCCGCTGTTCTACGCCGACCACACGGCGATGCTGTTCGGCGACGCGAAGAAGTCGGTCATGGAGGTCGCCGAGGAGCTCAAGGCCCTCTGACCTCCGGCTCCGCCGCGGCGGGCCGTTCCCGGACGACCGGGGGCGGCCCGCCGACGTCGTCCACAGGCGGGTCGAGGGGGTGCGCGACCTCGTCGCGGGGCAGCCGCCAGCCGACGATCGCGGCCACCGCGAGCAGCAGGGGGACGGTTCCGGCCAGCACGAACGTCAGCGGGACGCCCAACGCCTCGCCGACCGGTCCGGCCAACGCCATCGAGACCGGCATCAGTGCGAGCGAGACGAAGAAGTCCAGGCTCGACACCCGGCCGAGCAGGTGCCGGTCGGTCAGGCCGATGACCGCGAGCGGGGCGACACCGACGCCCCACAGCAGGATCATCGTCGTGAGGTAGCGGCGCGGCATCCGCAGCGACGAGGTGATGATCGAGCCGACCGCGCCACCCACTCCGTACGCGCCCAGCACCGTCGCGTAGCCGCTCGGGCCGGCGCCGGTCCGGTCGCGGACCGCGAACGGCAGCAGCACCTCGATCGGGCCCAAGCACGACGAGCACGTACAGGACCGCGAAGGCCAGCGTCGCGAACAGCCAGCCGGTGCGCAGCAGATAGCGGAACCCCTCACCGAGGTCGGCGACGACGGAGGCCCGCGGGGCGGACGCCACCGCGGTCGCCGGGCCGGCCGCGATCGTCGGGGTCCCGGTGGCGGTCGCGCCCGGTGCCGCCGCAGCGGCGGCGGGCACGTCGGGGGGCCAGCCGGACCGCCTCGACCGCGCAGAGGACGAGCCCCAGCCGGTCGGCCGCGACGCCGCCGACGAGCACCGACAACAGCAGCCCGCCGCTGTTGGCGGCCGCGACGACCGAGAGCTGCGCGGGGCCGCCGCCCAGCGCGATGACCTGCCAGACGATCGCGACCAGCCAGACCGCCGTCGCGAGCAGGGACGCGGCCATCGACGACACCAGCAGCCGGTACTCGCGACGGCGGAAGGGGCGCAGGGCCCGCGGCACACGGGAGGGGCCCGCCTCGACGCCCGACACGTCAGGATGCGACCATCGGGACCGGGGTCGTCTCAACCGGTTTGTCCGGAACCTCTCGTCCCGGCCGGGCCTCTCCCCGCGCGCGTGTACCCGAATGTGAAGGCTGCACGCAAGACCCGTACACTGGTGGTTCGGCGCGTCGGGTTGCGCCGGTTCCGTCGTGCCTCCCGCATGTCGTTCCCGGTGTCCCGCGTGTCTTCCGGAGTTCGTCGACCCTGGTCGTCGCGCCCGGAGCACGACCGACAGAGCACTCTTGAGCACGACATCACGGAACGCGGAGGACATGGCCAAGAAAGACGGGGCGATCGAGGTCGAGGGCCGGGTCGTCGAACCCCTGCCGAACGCGATGTTCCGCGTGGAGCTGGAGAACGGGCACAAGGTCCTGGCTCACATCAGCGGGAAGATGCGGCAGCACTACATCCGGATCCTCCCCGAGGACCGGGTGGTCGTGGAGCTCTCACCCTACGACCTGTCCCGCGGCCGCATCGTCTACCGCTACAAGTGATCGCCCGCTCCACCGGAACGAGAAGGCAGCAGACGTGAAGGTTCAGCCGAGCGTCAAGAAGATCTGCGACAAGTGCAAGGTGATCCGCCGTCACGGCCGGGTCATGGTGATCTGCGAGAACCTGCGTCACAAGCAGCGTCAGGGCTGATCGCCGCCCCCTGCACGTCGCGGTCGTCCTGACCGCATCAGAGGACCCGATGCACCTGTCGCGCCACACGGGCGCGGCCCACCCCCGGCCCCCAGGCCGGGGCCCGGACCACGAGTCGGACCGGGGCGGACATCGGGCAGACCTGGGGATTCGACAAGAGGAGAACACCGCCGCATGGCACGACTCGCCGGCGTCGACCTCCCCCGCGACAAGCGGATGGAGATCGCGCTCACCTACATCTTCGGCATCGGGCGTACCCGCTCGCTGGAGATCCTCAACGCCACGGGTATCAGCAAGGACCTCCGGTCCAAGGACCTCTCCGACGAGGACCTGACCGCCCTGCGTGACTACATCGAGGCCAACTTCCGCGTCGAGGGCGACCTGCGCCGCGAGGTGCAGGCCGACATCCGTCGCAAGATCGAGATCGGCTGCTACCAGGGGATCCGGCACCGCCGGGGCCTGCCGGTGCGCGGCCAGCGCACCAAGACCAACGCCCGCGGCCGCAAGGGACCGAAGAAGACGGTCGCCGGCAAGAAGAAGGCAGGTAAGAAGTAATGCCGCCCCGTACTCGTGGCGCGGCGGGCCCCAAGAAGGTCCGCCGCAAGGAGAAGAAGAACGTCGCGCACGGCCACGCGCACATCAAGAGCACCTTCAACAACACCATCGTGTCCATCACGGACCCGACCGGTGCCGTGATCGCGTGGGCCTCCGCCGGCCACGTCGGTTTCAAGGGCTCGCGCAAGTCGACGCCGTTCGCCGCGCAGATGGCCGCCGAGAACGCGGCCCGCAAGGCCGCCGAGCACGGCATGAAGAAGGTCGACGTCTTCGTCAAGGGCCCGGGCTCCGGTCGCGAGACCGCGATCCGGTCCCTGCAGGCCGCGGGCCTCGAGGTCGGCACCATCAGCGACGTGACCCCCCAGCCGCACAACGGATGCCGCCCGCCCAAGCGGCGCCGCGTCTAAGGGGAAGGGAGTAACCAGACATGGCTCGTTACACCGGCCCCATGACCCGCAAGTCCCGCCGGCTGAAGGTCGACCTCGTCGGCGGCGACCAGGCGTTCGAGCGCCGTCCCTACCCGCCCGGCCAGCACGGCCGGATCCGGATCAAGGAGACGGAGTACCTCCTGCAGATGCAGGAGAAGCAGAAGGCGCGCTTCGCGTACGGCGTGCTGGAGAAGCAGTTCCGCCGGTACTACGAGGAGGCCAACCGGCGTCCCGGCAAGACCGGTGACAACCTGCTGCAGATCCTCGAGTCGCGGCTCGACAACGTCGTCTACCGGGCGGGCCTCGCGCGCACCCGGCGGATGGCCCGTCAGCTCGTGAACCACGGGCACTTCCTGGTCAACGGCCAGAAGGTCAACATCCCGAGCTACCGCGTCGGTCAGTACGACATCATCGACGTGAAGCCGAAGTCGCTGGGCACGGACCCGTTCATCATCGCCAAGGAGCTCCTCGGCGACCGTCCGATCCCTGCCTGGCTCCAGGTCGTCCCGTCGAACCTGCGCATCCTCGTGCACCAGCTGCCCGAGCGGGCGCAGATCGACACGCAGGTCACCGAGCAGCTGATCGTCGAGCTCTACTCCAAGTAGTAGGTCTCAGCGGTCTCTGTTCGTCCCCCCGCCCTGCAGTGGGGCGGGGGGCTCACTGCGGCATCAAATAGTGGTTGCCGCGGCACACGAAGGAGACACATCGTGCTGATCTCTCAGCGCCCCACCCTGACCGAGGACTCGGTCACCGAGACCCGGTCGCGGTTCGTCATCGAGCCCCTCGAGCCCGGCTTCGGCTACACGCTGGGCAACTCGCTCCGGCGCACCCTCCTGTCCTCCATCCCGGGGGCGGCGGTGACCAGCATCCGCATCGACGGCGTGCTGCACGAGTTCACCACCGTGCCGGGCGTCAAGGAGGACGTCACCGACATCATCCTCAACCTCAAGGAGCTCGTCGTGAGCTCCGAGGAGGACGAGCCGGTGACGATGTACCTGCGCAAGCAGGGCCCCGGCCCCGTCACCGCGGGCGACATCGTGCCCCCGGCCGGCGTCACCGTGCACAACCCGGACCTGCACATCGCCACCCTGAACGACAAGGGCCGCCTCGAGGTGGAGCTCGTCGTCGAGCGGGGTCGTGGCTACGTCCCGGCCATGCAGAACAAGGCCACCGGCGCCGAGATCGGCCGCATCCCGGTCGACTCGATCTACTCGCCGGTCCTCAAGGTGACCTACAAGGTCGAGGCCACCCGTGTCGAGCAGCGCACCGACTTCGACAAGCTGGTGCTCGACGTCGAGACCAAGCCGTCGATCACCCCGCGGGACGCGCTGGCCTCGGCCGGCAAGACCCTCGTCGAGCTGTTCGGGCTCGCCCGCGAGCTCAACGTCGACGCCGAGGGCATCGAGATCGGCCCGTCGCCGCAGGAGGCCGACACCATCGCGGCCTTCGCGATGCCGATCGAGGAGCTCGACCTCACGGTCCGCTCCTACAACTGCCTCAAGCGCGAGGGCATCCACACCGTGGGTGAGCTGGTGGGCCGGTCCGAGGCCGACCTGCTCGACATCCGCAACTTCGGCGCCAAGTCGATCGACGAGGTCAAGATGAAGCTCGTCGGCCTCGGCCTCGCGCTGAAGGACAGCCCGCCCGGATTCGACCCGTCGGCCGCGGCCGTCGACTACGGCTCCGACGGGTTCGACCCCGACACCTTCGGCGACGACGGTCAGGACTACGCAGAAACGGAGCAGTTGTAGCCATGCCTCAGCCCACCAAGGGCCCCCGCCTCGGCGGTTCGCCCGCGCACCAGCGGCTGATCCTGGCCAACCTGGCGACGCAGCTGTTCGAGCACGGACGCATCACCACCACCGAGGCCAAGGCCCGGCGGCTGCGTCCGTACGCGGAGCGCCTGATCACCAAGGCCAAGAAGGGCGACCTGCACAACATCCGCCAGATCGCCAAGGTGATCCGGGACAAGGACGTCGTGCACCGGCTGGTCACCGACATCGGCCCGTTCTTCGCCGACCGCAACGGCGGCTACACCCGCATCACCAAGACGCTGCCGCGCAAGGGCGACAACGCCCCGATGGCCGTGATCGAGCTGGTGTCGCAGAAGACGGTCACCGACGAGGCCGAGCGGGCCCGCCGGGTCGCCGCGTCGCAGCGGGCGGCCGAGGACAAGACCCAGGCCGCGGCCGCCGCTCCGGCGGCGGAGGAGCCTGCGGCCGAGGAGTCGACCGCGCCGTACGGCGAGGGCAGCCACGCCCCGCTGGACGACCCGCAGCAGGCCCCCGAGGGCTTCGAGATCAAGGGCAACGCGGACTCGATGCTCTACCACGTCCCCGGTTCGGCGTTCTACGACCGCACCGTGGCCGAGGTCTGGTTCGCCTCCGCCGAGGCGGCCGAGGCCGCGGGCTTCCAGCTGCCCGAGTCGCAGCGTGAGGCCGCCGCGGACGAGGCGTCCGACGACGCCGAGGCCGAGGGCGACGAGGCCTGATCCCCACCCCGCACCACGACGAGCCCGCCGTCCACGAGGACGGCGGGCTCGTCGCTGTCGGGCCGACGGTGCGCTACCGGCTCGACATCGCCTACGACGGCACCGACTTCTCGGGCTGGGCCCCGCAGCCCGGCAGGCGCACCGTCCACGGTGTGCTCACCGATGCGCTGCAACGACTGGTGCGCGCTCCCGTCGCGCTGACCGTCGCCGGGCGGACCGACGCAGGTGTGCACGCGAGCGGGCAGGTGGCCCACGTCGACCTGAGCGGAGAGCTCGAGCCCGACCGGCTGGTGCGCCGGCTCGCCCGGCTGCTGCCCCCGGACGTGCGGGTGCGGGCCGTGACCGCGGTGCCCCCCGAGTTCGACGCCCGCTTCTCCGCGCTGCGCCGGCACTACGTCTACCGCGTGACGACGGCCCCCTGGGGTGCCGACCCGTTGCGCGCGAGGGACACCCTGGCCTGGCCGCACCCGATCGACCTCGACGCCGTCGCACGGGCCTCCACCGCGCTGCTCGGCGAGCACGACTTCGCGGCCTTCTGCCGGCGCCGCGAGGGGGCGACGACGATCCGCGAGCTGTTGCGGTTCGCGTGGTCGGTCGACGCCGACGGGGTCGTCCGCGCCGAGCTGAGCGCCGACGCCTTCTGCCACAGCATGGTCCGCAGTCTGGTCGGGGCGATGCTCGACGTCGGGCGCGGGCGCCGGGCCGTCGAATGGCCCGCGGGGCTGCTCGACCGCGCCGAGCGGGCCTCCGACGTCGCGGTCGCGCCCGCGCACGGGCTCACCCTCGTCGGCGTCGACTACCCTGCCGACGACGCGCTGGCCGCCCGCGCCGCGGTGACGCGCAACATCCGTACCCGCTGAGGACTCCTGCCGAAGGGGCGCGGCGAGGTGCGGCCGACGCGTGGTGTTCGCCCGGCGCGCGGTGCTCGTCGCCCGGCACGGACCGGTCAGCGGGCGGGTTGCAGGCGGGCCTCCCGGCGGCGCGCGATGCGTGCGTGCACGAACAGGCTCAACGCCAGCCAGAACATCGGCCACGCCGGCCAGAAGAACGGCGCGGCCGAGGTGGCCCAGCCGATGATCAGCAGTGTCGCGAGCGCGGCGACGACCGCGCCGTGGACGGCGAGCCGGGTACGCGCCTGCGTCGACAACGGCGGTGCGGGCGGCGGGGGCGGTGCCGGCAGGTCGTCGGTGAGTTCGGCGAGGTCCGCCTCGACGCGGGCGGCGTAGGCCGCCGCCTGCCGCTCGTCGGCCTCCTCCAGGGTCAGCCTGCCCTCGGCGAGTGCGCCGCGGATGCGTTCGGCGACGCGCTCGCGATCGGCGTCGCCGATGCGGACGGGCTTCGCCGGGTTCTGCGGGATGGTCATCATGCGCTCCTCGGTCTCGTCCTCGGGTGTCGTCCCTCGGGTTCGTCGTCGTCGAGCCTGGCGCGTTCGAGGGCGGCGCGCGTCGGGCCGGGGAGGGCATCCGATGTCGGCCCCGGGGTGTGCTCGTGGCGGGGCGCGTACTCCCCTGGGAGTACGTGGACCGTCGCCGCGGCGCCGATGACGACCCGCCCCGACCGGCCTACCGTGATCCCGTGATCTCCGACCGGACGAGCGCCCCGGCAGCGCCGGATGCAGTCGGGCGCGCGCCCGCCGACGGGCTCGGTCGCCACGGCGGCGGGTGGCCCTGGACCGTGCTACCGGTCGTCGTGACGCTCGTCGTGCAGGTCGGGGTGTGCAGCGCCGCCGCCCGCTGGCAGCCCGACGCCCGGCCTCTCGACGTCTGGGCCTACCTGCTCCTCGTGGCCGGCCCGCTGGCCCTGCTCGCCGTGCGGCGCGCCCCCGTCGCGGTGCTCGTCGGGACGACCGCGGCGTCCCTGCTCTACTTCGGCCTCGGGTACCCCGGCGGCCCCGCCGTGCTGGCGACGATCGTCGCGCTCGTGGCGACCGTCGTCGCCGGGAGACGGCTCGTCGCCTGGCTGGTGGGCTTCGTGGGGGTCGGCGGTTACCTGCTCACGCACGCGCTCGGCGGCTCGCCCGTGCCCGGCCCGGCGATCGGAGCGCTCGTCGGCTGGATGCTCGTCGTGCTGGTCGGGTCGGAGGGCGTGCGGGTCCGGCGCGAGCGGGTCGCCGAGGAGCGACGTCGTGCCGCGGAGTACGGGCTGCGATGTGCGACCGAGGAACGCCTGCGGATCGCCCGGGAGCTGCACGACGTCCTCGGTCACCACATCTCGCTGATCAACGTGCAGGCCGGGGTGGCGCTGCACCTGATGGACTCCGGCGGCGACCCCGCGCAGACCCGCGACGCGCTGACCGCGATCAAGCGGTCGAGCAAGGAGGTGCTGCGCGAGATGCGCACGACCCTCGGGGTGCTGCGCGGCGCCGACGAAGCCGCGCCGCGCGGTCCGGTGCCGGGCCTCGGCGCGGTGCCCGATCTCGTCGGGCGCGTGTGCGAAGCGGGCCTCGACGTGCGGCTGGTCGACGATGGGCCGCTCGGTGAGGTCGACGAGCAGGCCGGGCTCGCGGCCTACCGGATCGTGCAGGAGGCCCTCACCAACGTCCGTCGGCACGCGCCGGGCGCGGCGGCCGTCGTCGCGATCCGTCGCGACGGGCCCGACCTGCGCGTCGTCGTCACCGACGACGGGCCCGGCGCCGCCCCGTCGGACGGGTCGGGACGTGGCATCGCGGGCATGACCGAGCGGGCGACCGCGCTCGGCGGTGCGCTGACGGCCGGTCCTGCCGGCGGGGGCGGGTTCCGGGTGGAGGCACGACTGCCGGTGGGTGCGTCGTGAGCGTGCGGGTGCTGCTCGCCGACGACCAGGCGCTCGTCCGGGCCGGGTTCCGGGCACTGCTCGACGCCCAGCCCGGCGTCGGTGTCGTCGCCGAGGCCGCCGACGGCCGCGAGGCGGTGCGGCTCGCCGTGGAGCAGACACCCGACGTCGTGCTGATGGACATCCGGATGCCCGTGCTCGACGGGCTCGCCGCGACCCGCGAGATCGCCTCGGACCCGCGGCTGTCGGGGGTGCGCGTCGTCGTACTGACGACCTTCGCCGAGGACGAGTACGTCTTCGAGGCCATCCGGTCGGGGGCGAGCGGCTTCCTCGTGAAGGACACCGAGCCCGCCGAGCTCGTGCACGCGGTCCGGGTCGTCGCCGACGGGGACGCGTTGCTGTCACCGGGCGTCACGCGACGGCTGATCGAGGAGTTCGCGGTGCGATCGGGACCGGCGGGGGCCGTCGCCGCGTCTGCGCTGACGGTGCTGACCGACCGGGAGCGGGAGGTCGTCGCTCTCGTCGCGGGCGGGTTGACCAACGACGACATCGCCGAGCGGCTCGTCGTCAGCCCGGCGACGGCGAAGACGCACGTCAGCAGGGCCATGGGCAAGCTCGGGTGTCGCGACCGCGCGCAGCTCGTCGTGCTCGCGTACGAGAGCGGCCTCGTGCGGCCGGGCTGGGCGAGCTGATCGCGGCCGGTTCCGTCGAACCGCCACGAAGAAGCGCTTCTCCGGATAACGTCCGCGGAATGGTCCGACCGGCCACGATCCGCAATCCCGCCACCCGCGACCAGGCCGACGCCTACCGGTTCGGGCTGCGGCGGATGGAGGCCGCGCTCGTCCGGGGCGACTCCGTGCTGCAGCACGAACAGCTGCGCTCGCAACGCCGGGCGGCGTTCGCCGGGGTCGTGCTGGCGCTGCTCGCGCTCGGCGGCGTCGCCCTGCACGCCGCGATCGCCCCGGCCCCCGACTGGACCCGCCAGCACCTCGTCGTGACCCGGCAGGGCGGCACCTTCTACGCCGTCGCGCACGGTCCCGACCGGCTGATTCCGGTCACCGGCACGGCCGCCGGCCGCCTCGTGCTCGCGGCACTGGGGGACACCGCCGCCGCGACCGCCGTCCCCGTCACCGTCGACGACGACGACCTCGCCGGCGCCCCGCGCACCCCGATCGCCGAGGCGCCCGCGGCGGTCGGGGTGCGCCCGGAGGGGCCGGGCCCCGTCGGGGCGTGGGCGGTGTGCGACCGCGTCACGCCCGACGGGTCGGAGCTGACCGGCACGACGGTCGTCGCGGGTGGGGCGGCCGCGCCGGGCGACCCCGCCGCCGTGCTCGTCCGCGGCGGCGGCGCGACCTACGCGATCGTCGACGGGGTGCGGTACGGCATCGACCTCGACGACGCACCCCTGCTCGCCGGCCTCGGTGCCGACGCCGGGACCGTCCGGCCGATCAGCCCGGGCCTGCTCTCCGTCGTTCCCGACGGCGGCCGGCTCGCGACGCCGTCACTGCCCCGCGGGAGGCCGCCCACCGGCGTCGACGCGCTGGTCGGCGACGTCGTGTCCACTGTGGAGGAGAGGTCGTACATCGTGCTGCCCACCGGGCTGCGCGAGGTCCCACCGCTGCTCGCGAAGGTGCTCGCGGCGCGCTCGGGCCGCCCCGTCGGGACGGTCGCCCCCACGACGGTCGCGGCGCTGCGGGTGTCGACGCCACCCCTCGGTGAGTGGCCCGCCCCACCGGCCCGGTGGGCCGAGCGATCCCCGGTCGTGTGCCGGACCTGGACGCCGAACGGCGCGCGCGTCGGGGTGGGGGACGCTCTCCCGGTGCCGAGTGGGGCCGTCACCGTCGACCTGGCGCAGCGCGACGGACCGGGCCCCCGGACCGACGCGGTCGTCCTGGGCGAGGGGGCCGGTGGGCCGGTGCGGACCGGGACGGGACCGGCGCTGGTGTCGACGACGGGCGTCGTGCACCACGTCGCCGACGACGCGACCGCCGCGGCGCTCGGGTTGGGTGCCGCGGAGCCCGCGCCCGACGCGGTCCTGGCGCTGCTCCCGACGGGTGCGACGCTCGACCTGGGCGCCACCGACCGCGTCGTCGACGTCCCCGTGGCCGGGAACTGACGACGCCGCCCGTGCCGGCCACGCGGCGGGCGCTGCCGCCGCGGGGCGCAACCTGCGCGTCGTGCTCGCGCGGCCAGGGAGCAGTGAGGTTGCGGCCGGGAGCGGGCGGCCGATTCCCGGGCGCTGCCGCCGCCGGGCGCAACCTGCGCGTCGTGATCGCGCGTCCGGACAGCAGTGGGGTTGCGGTCGGGAGACAGGGACGGGCGGCTGCCGGTGTCAGCGCTGCCGAGGCCGGCGCAGGGCGCGGACCAGGAGCAGGACGGCGAGGGCCGCGACCCCCACCGCACCGGCGCCGACCTCGGGCGGGAGGCCGGGTGGCGGGGCCATCCGCACACCCAGTCCCGGCAGCGGAGCCGTCGGCGCCCGGGCGGCGAGGTCGGCGGTGCCGCCCAGCGCCGCCACGGGGTCGACGATCCCGGCACCGACGGCGTCGCTCGGACCGGCGGGCCGCGCCGTCGACACGATCCTGTCCATGATCGCGCGGGCGCTCATCCGAGGGTTGCGCTCGCGCAGCAGCGCCGCGGTCCCGCTGACGAAGGGTGCCGCGAAGCTGGTGCCGCGCAACGTCGGACCGGTGAAACCGGAGGGGATCGCGAGCGAGGCGAGGCCGTCGCCGGGCGCGGCGACGTCGATCCACGGCCCGCGCACGCTGAAGCCCGCAGGCGTCCCGGAGCGGTCGACCGCCCCCACGGCGAGGACGTCCGCGCCCAGCGATCCGGGCAGCGCGACGAGCTCGCCCGTGCAGCCGCCGCTCCCGATGTTGCCCGCCGCCGCCACGACGACGACGTTCTTCTCGACGGCCTCCCGCAGTGCCCGGCGCAGCGGCGGGGCGGCAGCGGCGGCCTCGGCCCTGCTGGTGCAGGCGGCCTCGGACACGTTCACGACGTCGGCGCCCGCCCGCACGGCGGCGTCGATCGCGTCGGCCAGGGTCCTGGTGTCGCCGACCGGTGTGGTCCGCCCGGCGTCGTCGAGGAACACGAGGCTCGACTGCCGGATCGCGAGTACCGACGCGCCGGGGGCGACCCCCGTGAACGCGTCCGCGTCGTCGGGCGCGGCCGCGATGAGCCCGGCGACGGCGGTGCCGTGGCCGTCGCAGTCCTGCATCCCGGTCCCGCCGCCGACGGAGTCGCCGCCCCCGGTGAGCCGGCCCGTCAGCCGCGGGTGCGCGGCCACCCCGGTGTCGATGACGGCGACGCGCACGCCGCGGCCGGTCGCGAGCCGGTGCGCGGCGTCGAGCCGCAGAGCGGCCACGGCGGGGTCGACCGTCGTCGGCGGCGGGCCGTCGCGGGGGTCGTGACAGTGCGCGGGCGCGTGCAGCGCCGGGACGGTCGCGTGCAGCGGTGCGACGGCGAGCAGCGCGGCGGCGGCCACCGCGGCGAGGGCGCTGATCACAGGCCGTGGACCACGGTGTACAGGCCGGACACCGCGACGGCCAGGGGCGCCGTCGTCGCGACGAGGCCGATCTCGATCATGTCGGTCGCCCGCCGGAGGACCGGCGAGGCGACGACCCTGCCGCGCGTGCCCAGCCCGGCCGCGGCCGCGACGAGGACCAGCCCGACGACGATCGGCCCGACGGGGCCCGCGGCGGCCACCGGCAGCAGCGCGGCCAGCCCCGCGACAGCCGCGGTGGTCAGCAGGACGAGCACCGTCGCCGCGTCCGGCGTGCCGCGTGACCGCAGCGCCAGCACGAGGGCGACGAGCGCCGCGAACAGCGCGGCGAGCCACGACGGGACGGCCGTGGACGTCGTCGCCACCACGGCTCCGCCGGCCGCGACGCAGGCAAGGCCCGCCACCCCACCGGTGAGGTAGCCGCGGGCGAGGTCGGCTCGGTCGGCCAGCTCGTCGGGCGACATGTCGGCCCCGGCGCCGGTGACGAGGTCGTCGTCGATGGGCGGGACCGCGGGGGAGGGGAGCCCGGCGAGCCGGAGCGCGCAGCGGGGCACCAGCGCGTTCGCGGCGAGCGCGACCGCTGCCGTCGTCGCCGCCACCGGCGCGGCCCCGGCCCCGGTCAGCAGGGCCCCGGTCGCGGCCACCACGAGTGCGCCGGAGATGGTGGCGACGGCGAGCAGCGCGGGCGTGACGACCCGGACCACGATCTGGCCACCCGCCGCCGCCACCCCGCCCGCGGCAGCGGCCAGCAGCAGCCCACCGGGACCCGACGGCAGCGCCGCCCACCCCGCCGCCGCGGCGAAACCCGTGGCCGCCAAGGCCGCCACCCGCGCCTCGCGCAGCCCGGCGAGGTCGGGCGGCCGCCGCCCCGCCGCGACGACGCCCCCCACCGCGAGCAGCGCAGCGACGACGGCGACCGGCACCCGCCCTGCCGACCCGGTCGCCGCGGCAACGGCGAGCAACCCGGCCGCGATGCCCGCGACCAGCAGGGCGAGCACGGACCCGGCGCCCTCGATGCCACCCCCGGGTGTCGGTGTCGCGGCCCGGGCCAGCGCGTCGACGGGATCGTCGAGCACCGGCGGGGGCGGCGGGGCGACGTCCGGGGCGAAGTACAGGACCTCGCCGTCGAGCACGCCCAGCAGGTCGAGCGAGGAGGCGGCGGGCAGCAGGGCGCCCGCGGCCGTCGCGAGCCGCCATGGCACCGGCCCGCCGGACATGCCGGATGGCCTGCCCAGCAGGTCGAGCAGCATCGGGACGAGCTCGGCGACGGGCACACCCGTCGGGAGCGCGACGTCGGCGGTGCGGTGCGGGGCGCACACCGTCACCCGGCACCAGGGCGAGCCCGGCACCGGCGGCGTGCCGGCCTGGCGCCGCGCGCTCGCGTAGGGATCGCTGCCGAGCGGGACGGTCGCCGAGAAGTCCGGGACGGGCGGCGTCGCCAGGGCCGGATCGGGACGGGGAGCCACGGCGGTCACCTCGTGTTCCGTTCTGTGAATCGGCCACGGCGGGTGGCCCGGGCTGCCTACTATCGCCGCGCTCTCGGCCCCATACGGGCCGAACCGACGAACCAGCGGCCGGTCGTTCGCACCTGACAGCGTCGACCCGGGCCGGTGCCGAAAGGAGTGCCAGTGGGCACGATCGCGATCGTGCGGCCGCGCCGGTCCACGCCGCGGATGCCCGCGGGCGAGCTGGTGCTCGAACCGCCGCCGGAGCCGGAGCGCGTCGTGCCGGGCGGTCTGGCGGGCCGGCTGCTGCCCGTCGTGATGGTGGTCGGGTCGATCGGGATGGTCGCCGCACTCGGCGTCCGCAACCCGTCGTCGTGGACGTTCGGCGGGATGATCGTGTTGTCCGGCATCGCGATGGCCGTGTCGGGATCGGCCGGGCAGGGGCCCGCCGCCCGGGCCGCCGGGCTCGACGAGGACCGGCGCGACTACCTGCGCTATCTCGCGACGCAGCGCGCCCGCGTCCGGCAGGTCGCCGACGAGCAGCGGGCCGCGCTCTGCTCGGTGCACCCCGGGCCGGCCGCGTGGGTCGACGTCGTCGCCGCCGGCAGGCTCTGGGAACGGCGTCCGACCGATCCCGACTTCGCGCAGGTCCGCGTCGCGCTCGGGCCCCAGCGGCTCGCGACCCGGTTGACCGCCCCGCAGACCGGCCCGGTCGAGGGCGTCGAGCCGGTCACCGCGGCGGCGTTGCGGCGCTTCCTCGGGTGCCACTCCGTCGTCGCCGACCTGCCGGTCGCGCTGGCACTGCGGTCCACCGCGACGGTGTGGCTCGAACGCACCGGCACCGATCCGGAGCCGGCGCGCGCGCTGGCCCGCGCGATCGTCGCCCAGTACGTCATGTGGCACAGCCCCGCCGACGCGCTGGTCGCCGTGCTGGCCGCGGACCGGGCGGCCTGGGAGTGGGTGAAATGGTTGCCGCACAACGGCCACCCGCAACGCAGCGACGCCGTGGGCCCGGTCCGGATGGTGACCTCGGACGCCGACGAGCTGCGCGGCCTGCTCGCCGCGGAGCTGGCCGGACGGCCGGCCGCGGCGGGGCCGGCCGAGCCGCACGTGCTCGTCGTGGTCGAGGGCACCGACGCGCCCGGGGCGTGGGCCGCGGTCGCCGGTGTGACGGTCCTGCGCGTCGGTGCCCCGCCGGGCAGGCGGTCGGTCCCGTCGGTCGTGCGGCTCGTGGTGTCGACCGGTGCGCTCGCGCGGGTGCGTGGCGACGACGCCGGTACCCCGGTCGGCGTGCCCGACGCGCTCGGCGCCGTCGAGGCGGCGGCTCTCGCCCGCAGGCTCGCACGCTACCGACCAGCCGCGGCCCCGACCGCCGACGACGGCGAATCCGTTGCGCCGCAGGATCTCCCGTCGTTGCTCGGGCTCCCGCCCCGGCCGGGACCCGCAGACGTGACCGCCCTGCGGAGGCGCCGCGCCCGGACCGCGGCCGACCGGCTGCGCGTGCCGCTGGGCGTCGACGAGCACGGCAACCCGCTGCTGCTGGACCTCAAGGAGTCCGCCCAGGGCGGCTCCGGTCCGCACGGGCTGTGCATCGGCGCGACGGGCTCGGGCAAGTCGGAGCTGCTGCGCAGCCTGGTGCTGGGGCTGGCGACCGCGCACGACCCCGCGGAGCTGAACCTCGTGCTCGTCGACTTCAAGGGAGGCGCGACGTTCCTCGGCCTCTCGGGCCTGCCGCACGTCTCCGCGGTGATCACGAATCTCGCCGACGAGCTGACGCTGGTCGACCGGATGGCCGCCGCGATCTCGGGCGAGATCACCCGCCGCCAGGAGCTGCTGCGGGCCGCCGGCAACCTCTCGGGTGTCGCCGACTACACCGCCGCCCGACGGCAGCGGCCCGAGCTGCCGCCGCTGCCCGCGCTGCTGATCGTCGTCGACGAGTTCTCCGAGCTGCTCGCGCAGCGACCCGAGCTGATCGACCTGATGGTGACGGTGGGGCGACTCGGCCGCTCCCTGGGGCTGCACCTGCTGCTCGCGTCGCAGCGGTTGGAGGAGGGTCGACTGCGCGGGCTGGAGTCGCACCTGTCGTACCGGATCGCGTTGCGCACCTTCTCCGCCGCGGAGTCGCGTGCCGTGCTCGGGGTCCCCGACGCGCATCAGCTGCCGCCCGTGCCGGGTTCGGCGTTCCTCGCCGACGGGACCGGCGAGCTGGTGCGCTTCCGGGCGACGTACGTCTCGGGCCCGGCCGCGCGCGGGTCGCGGTCCACCGGCGACGCGGGCGTGCGGCGGGCGTTGCCGTTCGGGGTGGACGTCGTCGCGCAGTGGCACGGTTCGCAGCCTCTGCCCGACGACGGGTCCGGGCCGGGCGCGTCCGTCCTCGACGAGCTCATCACCGCCGTTGACGGGCTCGGTCCGCCCGCGCACCGGGTCTGGCTGCCGCCGCTGGACGACCCGCCCCCGCTCGACACCGCCGCGCTCGGTGCCGCGTTCGACGACGCCCCGCTCGACGATGGGCAGCTCGGTGCCACCGCGGAGGGCCTGCGGGCCGTCGTCGGCGTCGTCGACCGGCCCTACCAGCAACGACGCGAACCACTCGAGATCGATCTGGCCGGTGCGGCCGGCCACGTCGCCGTCGTCGGTGGCCCCCGGGCCGGCAAGTCCACGGCGCTGGTGACGCTCGTCGCCGCGCTCGCGGCGAGCCGCTCCCCGGCAGCGGTCGGCGTCCACGCGATCGACCTCGGTGGGGGCGCGCTGGCCCGGCTCGGCGGCCTGCCGCACGTCGGCACCGTCGCCGACCGGGGCGACCCCGACCTGGTGCGCCGCACGGTCGCCGAGGTAGCGGCGCTGCTCACCCGACGCGAACGGCTCTTCCGCGACGCCGGGATGGCCTCCGTCGAGGAGTTCCGCATCCGCCGCGCCGCCGGCGACTTCCCCGACGAGCCCGCCACCGACGTCGTGCTCGTCGTCGACGGCTGCCTCGCGCTGCGCACCGAGTTCGAGGACGTCGAGACGCGGTTGCTGCCCCTCGCGGCGCAGGGCCTCGGCTACGGCGTGCACCTCGCCGTCGCGGCGGGGCGCTGGAGCGAGCTGCGACCCGCGCTCAAGGAGCTGCTCGGCACCCGGATCGAGCTGCGGCTCGGCGAGCCCGGCGAGTCGGAGATCGACCGCAGGCGGGCGGCGACCGTCCCGGCGCGCCCCGGGCACTGCCTCGCCCCGGACGGCGCGGCGGCCGTCGTCGCCGCGCCCTGGACGAGCGCACACCCCGACACCGACGCGCTCGTCGCCGCCGTCGCGGCCGCGTGGCCGGGGGAGGGGATGCCGCCGGTGCGGACGCTGCCCGCACGGGTCGACCTCCGGTCACTGCCCGCCGCGGCGCCCGGGCGGCTGCGACTGGGGCTGGACGAGGACGGGCTGGCCCTCGTCGAGCTGGACCCCGCGGCCGAGCCGCACCTGATGTGCTTCGCCGACGCCGAGAGCGGCAAGAGCGCGCTGCTGCGGCTGCTGGCCGCCGAGGTCTGCGCACGGTTCACCCCGGAGCAGGCGCGGCTCGTCGTCGTCGACCCTCGGCGCGCGCTGCTGGACGCGGTCCCGGACGGCCACCTGCTCGCCGCGCCGAGCACCGCCGAGACCATCGCCGCCGCCGCCCGCGATGTCGCGGAGTCGTTGCGGCGCAGGCTCCCCGGCCCCGACGTCACCCCGCGGCAACTGCGCGCCCGCGACTGGTGGACCGCGCCCGAGGTGTGGCTGCTCGTCGACGACTACGACCTCGTCGCACCGACCGCGACGGGCGGGACGCATCCGCTGCTGCCGCTCGCGGAGTTCCTGCCGCAGGCCAAGGACGTCGGGCTGCACGTGGTGGTCGCGCGCCGGTGCGGCGGCGCCGGCCGCGCGCTCTACGACCCGGTGCTCGGCCGGCTGCGCGAGCTCGGTGCGCCGGGTCTGGTGATGAACGGCAGCCCCGACGAGGGCGCGCTCGTCGAGAACGTCAAGGCCGGACCGATGCCGCCCGGGCGGGCCGTGCTCGTCGACCGGCGTCGGGGGCCGCGCCGGATCCAGATCGGCTGGCTCGCGTCCGACGAGACGGGCGGCTGAGCATGGTGCGCGTCGCCGTCGCGCCGGGTGCCGACCGCACGCGGGTCGCCGTCGCCGACCCGGCGCCTCGCGTCGTGGCCGAGCTGGCCGGGCGGGTCGATCCGGGCGAGGCGGTCCGGCTGCTGTTCGGACGGCCCGTCGACCCTCTCGTCGTCGGGGTCGACGCGGCCGCGGCCGTCGGTGGCGAGGCGGCGCGGCTCGTCGTCGACGCGGGTGCGTCCGGGACACGGGTGTCCGTCGTGGACGGTTCCCGGGTGACGGCCACGATCCGCGTTCCGGTGGGCGGCACCGCGTGCGACGCCGCGCTGGCGGCCGCGCTGCACGTCGACCCGGCCGTCGCGCGCGCCGCCCGCGAGCGGTTCGCCCGGCGGTCCACGGCGGCCCGCGAGCTGCTCGCGACGGTGCTGGCCGAGGTCGTGGTGGTCGTCGCCGACGCTGCACGGGCGCACCGGGTCCGAGAGGTCGTGCTCGTCGGCGGGCTCGCCCGCGATCCGCTGCTCGCCGAGCTGCTCGACGCCGCGGGCGTCACCGGGGTCCGGGTGGCCGCGGATCCGGCCGCGGCGCTCGTCCTTGCCGCCGTGAGCGACGCGCCGCGGGCACCGGACGCGCCCGGCACCGGTCCGGTGCCCCGGCTGTTGCCCGCACCGCGCAGGCGGCCGTGGCGGCCGGTCGCCGCGACGGTCGCGCTGCTGCTGGTCGTCGGTGCCGGGGCCGGCCTTCTGCTGTACGGGGACGGGAACGCCGGGCGCGTCGCCCCGGCAACGGCGCCGGCGGCCGCGACCCTCGCGCAGTACGGCTACCGGTTCACGCTGCCCGAGGGGTGGGTCCACACCGGTGGCCGACCGGAGCGACGGCGCACCGTCGTGACGCCGCGGGACGTGCCGAACGGTGTCGAGCTCGTCGCGGTGGAGCGGACCGATCTCGGGTACGACGCGGCACTCGAACCGCGGCGGGCCGCCGCCGAGCTGCGGGCCGTCTTCGACGCCGCCGTTGCCGCCGGCGAGCCGCTGTCCGGGTGGGCGGTCGGGGTGCGGGCCGGGCGGCCCGTCACCACCTACGTCCAGCTCCTCGCGGACGGCGCGCTCGTCGACTGGACCGTGCTGCTCGACGGGCCGGCCCAGCTCAGCGTGGGTTGCCGGCACGGGCCCGTGACGTCGGGGGCGCTGACGCGGGCGTGCGCGGAGGTCGTCGGGTCGGTGGTCCGCGCCTGAGGGGGGTGTCGGACGGATCAGTCGTCGGCCTGCTGCACGAGGAGCATGCAGAACGGTCCGTCGGTCAGCGCGCGCCAGCGGTGTCGGACCCCGCCGCTGTAGAAGAGGGTGTCGCCCGGGCCGAGCTTCTGGATGCCGTGCTCGTCGAGGTCCATCTCGAAGTCGCCGGAGACGACGTACATGAACTCCTCACCGCGGTGCACGTAGTACTCCTCGAACTCGCGCGGCCCCGAGCGGTACTCGACGGGCAGCATGGTGCGCCGTTCGCGGAAGAGCCCGCGTGCCTGTCCGTCGCTGTGCCCGATGCCCAGGCTGTTGGGGGCGTCGCGGCGCACGAGCGTGACGGGTGCCTCGTCGGGCAGGGCCATCAGGGCGTGGGCGGTGGTGTTGAGGGCGTTGGCCAGCGCGGTGAGCGAGCGCATGCTGGGCCGGGCGAGCCCGCGTTCGAGCTGACTGACGAAGGGCCGGCTCAGTCCGCTGAGCGCGGCGAGCTCGGTGATGTTGATCCCGATCGAGCGGCGGCGGCTGCGGATCGCTGCGCCCATCGCCGCGAGGAGCTCGTCGGTGTCGTCGCGGCCGTTCACCCGCGTGACCGTACCCGAGCGCGCCGCGAGGATCGTCGTGTCCGTGGTCGCTGATGATCCGCGCCGGGACGCGGCCACGCCCGGGCACGGCGCGGCCGCGTCACTCGGCTACTCCGCGGCCGCGAGGGTGTTCTGCTGGGTGAACTTCATGTACAGGTACTCGCCGTTGCGCATGGGCTCGTACTTGGCGGGGTTCTCGTCGTCGAAACAGGTGGGGATGCACTCGATGACGGCGTCGTAGTTCGGCTGCACGAAGTAGGGGATGGAGATTCGCGACTGGGTCCGCGCGATCTCGTGCGGCGGGTTGACCACGCGGTGCATCGTCGAGACCCACCTGTCGTTGGTCCAGCGCTCGAGCGAGTCACCGAGGTTGACGACGAAGGTGCCGGGGACGACCGGGACGTCGACCCACTCACCCGCCTTGTTCTCGACCTGCAGGCCGCCGCCCTCGACGTCCTCCTGCCAGAGGATGGTCATCGCGGTGTAGTCGCTGTGCGCGCCACCGCGAATCTGGTTGGGCTTGGGCTCGGTGAGCTGCGGCGGGTAGTAGTTGGTGCGCAGGATGCTGATGTGCTTGTCGACCTTGTCGACGAAGTAGTCGTGCGGCAGGTCCAGGGCGCTCGCGAAGATCTCGAGCATCTCCAGCGTGAGGCCTTCCATGGCCTGGTAGTACGCCCGGTACGCGGGCTCGAAGTCCTCGACGCCGGTCGGCCACACGTTGGGCGCGAAGTGCGCGCCGGCCGCCTCGGCCTGGTGGTAGTCGTCGGCCGGGGCGTCGAGCGGGCCGATGTCGTAGGACTCCTTGAGATCGGGCGGGGCGGGCTGGTCCTCGAGCAGGCCGAGGCCCTCCTGCTCGACGCCGCTGTAGCCGCGGATCTGTCCGGCCTCGGGCCGGGCGACGGCGAGCTTGTTCTCGAGCGGACCTTCGAAGAACGACTTCGTGGCCCGGTACATCCGGGAGATCAGGTCGTCGGCGATGCCGTGGCCGGAGATGACGAGGAAGCCGATGTCGGTGCAGGCCTGGGCGACCTGCGCGGCCACCTCCGCCTTCAGCGCGGGGGTGCCCGAGCGGAAGGGCGAGATGTCGATGACCGGGACGGTCATGAGGGTCATGGCTGGTCCTCCAGGGTGAGGGACGTTCTCGGTTGCGTACGGGTTTCTCGCGAGACGACAGGGGTCGAGCGGGGAGGTCAGGACCCGGCGAGCACTGCCGGGGTCGTGGATCACGCGTGCGCCACCGGCCGGGTGAGGACGGGCAACTCGCGCCGGAACGTCGGATGGCCGTCCTTGACGGCCCATGCCGCGGGGGCGAGCCGCGCGACCGCGTCGGCGTCACTGGTCGCGTCCAGGCAGACCAGGTCGGCGGGTGCGCCGGGGCGGATGCCGTAGTCGTCGGCCCGCAGCAGCCGGGCCGCGCGGGTGGTGACCATGTCCAGGCACATGGCGAGCCCGTCGCGGGTACCGACGTGCGCGACGTTGGCATACAGGTTGGCCATCCGCACGAGCGAGCCGTCGCCGAACGGGGTGAACGCGTTGAGGATGTTGTTGCTGGCGAGCGAGCACACGCCGCCCCGCTCCAGCATCCCGGTCAGCGAGGTCAGCCCCCGCGGCTTGGAGTGCTCGACGGCCCGTCCCATCAGGAACAGGTCGGTCGCGGGCAGCACGGTCATCGCCACGCCGGCGGAGACCGCGAGCTCGCAGAGCGCGGCGTAGCGCCCCGGGTCGACGAGGGAGAGCTGCGTGACGTGCCCGACGGTGACCCGACCCGCCCAGCCCTGTGCGACGGTCCGGGCGCACACGTCCTCGAGCTGCATGCCCTCCGGTGTGTCGCCGAAGTCGAGGTGCAGGTCGATGTCGACGTCGTAGCGACGGGCCAGCTCGAAGATCCGGTCGAGCTGGCCGGGCGGGTCGACGTCGGCATAGGGCGCCCCGCCGATCACCGGCACGCCACGCTCGAGCGCGGTGACGACGAGCCGGTCGGTCTCGTCGCTGTCGGTCATCCCCTCCTGGACGAACACACACAGCTGGACGTCGACGGCCCAGGCGTAGTCGGCCGCGAGGCGGGTGATCGCGTTGACGCCGCGCAGTCCGACGGCGGGGTCCACCTCGACGTGGGTGCGCACCCGCGTGGTGCCCTGCAGCACGCAGCCCTCCAGCGTCTGGCGGCCGCGCTCGTAGATGTCCTCCTCGGTGAACGCCGCCTTGGCCGCGGCTGTCTCCCGGATCGCCTCGGCCAGCGTTCCCTCCCGTTGGGCGCACCGGTCGGCGACCCGCGACTTGTCCAGGTGCAGGTGGGTGTCGACGAAGCCGGGGAGCACGAGACGGCCGCCCGCATCGAGCTCGCGGGCACCGGGCGGCAGCCCGGCGTCGACCCGGACGATCCTGCCGTCGGACACTCCGATGTCGACCAGGTCCGCACCCGTCCCGGCGATCGCTCCCGGCACCTCCTGCGCGACCGAGGACAACCGAGCGTGACGTACCACGAGGTCCAACTTCGCCCTCCTCATCGATGTCCCACGGGTCGGCGACCCGGGATCGACCGTGCCGTCGGGGCGACGAGCGACCCACGAGTCCCGCGGGGTCGGCCGGTGCCGATCCGAACTCGGCGGCGTGCCCGACCGAACGTTGATGTCATCAACGCTACGGATGTGCGTGACGGCCGGCGGCAGTCGTTGTTTCTTCTTCGTTAACTGCCGACGTGGGGCGGACTCGCTCGCAATGATCCACGTACGTGCGCGTCCAGCGCGGGTGGGTGTCGCGACCGGTGGGGTCGACGCCGACGTCCGAGACGTTGATGTGATCAACGTGGACGGGTCCCTACCGGGCAGTTCGCGACCGTCGGAGGACGGGCGGCACTCGGGTCGTACCGCCATGTAGCCCCTTCAGTCCGCGGCGTCGCGGGTGCTGCTGCCGTCATCGTTGACAGCAGTAACGGTACGCACGTCGCCCGATGAGCCCGCGTCCGTTTCGGGTTCGTTAACAGCCACCGGGACATCTTGCGTCCCGGTTGGACGGTCGACGATCGTCGCAGGTCGAACGTCAACCGGTGGCGCCGCGAGCGGGACGTCGACGGCGGTGCGGCCGGTGAGCGGGACCAGGTCCCGCACGACAAGAACGTTGATGGTGTCAACGTCACGAACGCCAGAGGCGCGATCCCCGGACGGTTCCGGGGGTGCTTCGGAGGAGGAAGACATGGCGGCATGCAGTACCCCGGCCGGATCGGGAGCGGATCGGCGATGACCACGGCTCCCATCACGGACGCGATCCTGCGCCAGCCACTGCCCGCGGCGGACCGACCGCCGAACTACCTGCCGGCCACCCCGTCCTCGGTCCTGTGGGGACGGCTCCCGTGTGCCGCCGACGCCCCGGTCCTGGAGATCGCGCCAGGGGCCACGGTCGTCGTCGACACGATCAGTCACGAGGGAATCCTGGAGGACCAGGGCCGCGACCCCGTCGCGTTCTTCGGCTCGCAGGGGGTTCCCGCCGACCAGGTCCTCGCCGACGCCGTCACGGTTTCGGCGAGCGTGGACCACGACCCGAACGACGGCCCCCACGTCATCACCGGCCCGATCGGCGTCTCGGGGGCCGTGCCCGGCGACGTGATCGTCGTCCACCTGCAGGAACTGACCCCCCGCGTTCCCTACGGCGTCATCTCGAGCCGGCACGGCCTGGGCCTGCTCCCCGAACGTTTCCCGCAGGAAGGCGACCTGACCAGCGTGTTCTGCCAGGTGGAAGGCCTGGAGCTGGGCCTGGACCAGGCCCGCGGCACCCTCCCGCTCACCCCGGGCGACATCGACCGCCCGATCCGGTTCGCGCTGGCCCCCTTCCTCGGGATCATCGGCGTGTCCACACCCGGTGTCGAGCGCCTCAACTCGACCCCGCCGGGCTTGCACGGCGGCAACCTCGACATCAGGCGGCTCGTCGCCGGGACCAGCCTGTACCTGCCGGTCCAGGTCGAGGGTGGCGGCCTCTACGTCGGGGACCCGCACTTCGCCCAGGGCAACGGTGAGGTCGCTCTGACGGCGCTGGAGGCCTCGCTGCGGGCGACGCTGCGGGTGGACCTCGTCCCCGCCGCCGAGGCACGCGCCCGGTTCGGCCCGGTGCGCGGCCCCTTCGCCCGCACCCCGGAGTTCCTCATCCCCACCGGGCTCGACGAGGACCTCGACGAAGCGGTCCGCGAGTGCGGCCGCAACGCGGTCACCATGCTGACCTCGATCTTCGGGCTGGCTCCCGAGGTGGCCTACGCCTACCTCAGCGCCGCGACGGACTTCGAGATCTCGCAGGTCGTGGACGTCGTCAAGGGCGCCCACGCGCTGATCCGGCTCGCCGACCTCGCCGCGACCGGGAGGGTGTTGCCGTGAGCCGTGCGACAGGGGCGGCGACGGCGCGGTCCGCGCCGGCGTCGCCCGGCGTCGCCACCGTCGAGATCCGCCGGTCCCGGAGGGCCTGGTCGAGGCGTTCGAGGAGTACGAGCGGGCGCTGCGCGCCGACGACGTCGACACGCTCGACGCGCTCTTCGCCGCGGGCCCGCACACGCTGCGCGGCGACGGCACGACGCTGCTCGTCGGCCACGACCAGATCGCCGCGTTCCGCCGCGGCCGCGGCGGCGCCCCGAGCCGGCGGGCCGTCGTGCTCGAGGTCCGGCCGCTCGCCGACGACGCGGTCCTGGTCGCGGCCGTGACGACGGACGCCGGGACGCGCGCCCACGGGCTCCAGACGCAACTCTGGCAGCGGCGGGAGGACCGCTGGGTGGTCACGGCCGCGCACGTCACCCAGCCCGCGCGACCGCCTGCCGTCGACGGCTCGATCTGGCGGAAGGTCGGGACCCCTCTCGTCGAGCCGGCGGGCAGCGGGGTCCTCGACGGCCTCACCGTCGCGGTCAAGGACGTGCTCGCCGTGGCGGGCGAGCGGATGGGCCTCGGCAACCCGACCTGGCTGGCCGATCAGGAGCCCGAGGCGCGCTCGGCGCCTGCCGTCCAGCAGCTGCTCGCTGCGGGCGCCGCCGTCACCGGGATCGCGCGCACCGACGAGTTCGCCTACAGCCTCGCCGGGCAGAACCGCCACTACGGCACGCCGCCGAACCCGGCGGCGCCCGGCTGCCTGAGCGGTGGCTCGACCAGCGGCCCGGCGGCGGCCGTCGCGCTGGGCCAGGTCGACATCGGTCTGGGCACCGACACCGCGGGCTCGCTGCGGGTCCCGGCCTCCTACCAAGGGCTGGTCGGTGTCCGGACCAGCCACGGCGCGATCTCCGTCGAGGGCGTGCACCCCCTGGCGCCGTCGTTCGACACCGTCGGGTGGCTGACGCGCGACGTCGACGTCGCCGCTCGGGTCGCCGACGTCCTGCTCGCCCACCGACCGAATGTGGCGCCGGGGTCGAGGACGGCCGTCATACCCGCGCTGCGCGGATGGATCAACGCGGAGCTGGACACGCGTGTCACCGCCGCACTCGCCGAGCTGACCGGCGCCGGGGTCCTCGCGCCGGTCGAGGACGCAGACCTCGCCCACGACGAGATCACCGCGTGGGCGCGGGCCTTCCGCGTCCTCCAGGCCTTCGAGGTGTGGCAGGGGCAGGGCGGCTGGGCCCGGGACCACCCGGGAGCCTTCGGACCCGACGTCGGCGGCCGCTTCGCGTTCGCGGCCACGGTCACCACCGACCAGGCCGATACGGCCCGCGAGACTGTCCGGGACGCCCGCGAGCGACTGCGCCGGCTCCTCGCCGACACCGTGCTCGTGCTCCCCGCGTCGTCCGGACCCGCGCCGTCGCTGCACGCGGGCAAGGACATCGTCGAGGACGAGCGCACCGCGACGGTGCGCCTCACCCAGCTCGCCTCCCTGGCCGGGGCCCCGGCGGTCGCGCTGCCCGTCCTGTGGATGTCCGACGGGCGGCCGGTCGGGCTCTGCCTGGTCGGCGCGCCGGACACCGACCGCGCCCTGCTCGCGCTCGGCAGGACCGTCACCGAGGCGCTCGCGGCGGCGGCCGCATCTCGCTGAGTCCTGCGGCTGCCACCCCGGGCAGCGGTACCGACGGTCGGCCGCGCCGGTCACCGGCCGACGCGCAGGATGGGACCGTGGAACCCGGGCGCAGAACCGAGCGGCTCGACGTGCGGCTGCACGACTACGCCGATCCCGTCGTCGCCGAGCTGGTCGAGGAGGTGCAGCAGGAGTACGTCGTCCGCTACGGGGGCCGGGACGACACGCCGGTGGCCCCCGCCCAGTTCCGGCCCCCCGACGGGCTGGTGCTGGTCGCGTGGGTCGACGACGAGCCGGCGGGCTGCGTGGCGATCCGTCGCGCCGAGGTCGCGGACCCGGTCGGCGGCCCGGTCGCCGAGATGAAGCGGCTGTACGTGCGCGCCGCGCACCGCCGGAACGGCCTGGCCCGGGCGCTGGTGCGCGCCGCGGAGGACGCGGCCGCGACCGCGGGCTACGCGCGGCTGGTGCTGGAGACGGGATCGCGACAGCCGGAGTCGATCGCGCTGTACGCGGCGGAGGGCTACGAGCCGGTCGCGGCGTTCGGCGTCTACGCCGGCGCGTCCGGGGCCCGCCATCTCGGCAAGGTCCTGCGCCGTTCACCGCGGTGAACGACCGCCCCGAACCGCCATCGCGGACCCGCTCGCCCTGACACGGTGGGCGCTCCGAGACGGGCGACGACGGAGGCGAGATGGCCGGAGGGTTCGGGACCAGTACCGCGGAGATGCAGCGGGCGGGCCGGCACGTACTGGGGGTGAACGAGGAGGTGCAGGCCGACCTCACCGCGCTGCGGTCGGCGCTCACCCCGCTGGCGAGCGCGTGGCGTGGGGAGGCGGCGACGGCGTTCTCCGGGCTGATGGCCCGCTGGGACGCGGACGCCCGCAGGCTGAACGAGGCCCTGCAGGCGATCGGCACCGCCGTGCAGGGATCGGCGGCGGCGTACCAGCGCCAGGAGGAGGAGCAGGCCGCGGGCCTCTCGTCCATCCGGTCGGTGCTGGGCTGAGGGGCGCGCGATGTCCGAGATCAAGGTGACCTTCGGTGAGATCGCCGCCGCGCAGCAGAACGTGGCGGCGACCGCGCAGCGCATCTCCGGCCGGCTCGACGAGCTGAGGCGCTACCTCGCCCCGCTCGCCGCGACGTGGGAGGGACAGGCCGCGACCGACTACCGGGCGCGGCAGCGACAGTGGGACTCCGCGGCGGCCGACCTGGCGTCGGTGCTGGCCCGCATCGGCGCCGCGCTCGGCGCGGCGAACGACAACTATCAGCAGGTCGAGCAGGCCAACGCGCGCCGCTGGCAGTGACGTCCGGCGGGGCCGCAGGACCCGCCGCGCGACGGGGAGGGGGGCGTTTTGACCCGCCTCGAAGGCGGCGGGTACCCTCGACCATCGATGTGCGGCGGGCGAGCCGCCGCCGTTCCACCAGGAGCGGTGTGCTTGCCTTCCCGGGGTAGCCCTCAGGTCAGCCGCACCCAGCGACGACAGGCATCCCGAGCCGAGAACGACGAGGTAGATCCGTGCCCACGTACAGCCCCAAGCCCGGCGAGATCACCCGCGCCTGGCACGTGATCGACGCCACCGACGTGGTGCTCGGCCGGCTCGCCACGCACGCCGCGACTCTGCTCCGGGGCAAGCACAAGCCGACGTACGCCCCGCACATGGACACCGGCGACTTCGTCGTCATCGTCAACGCGGAGAAGATCGCCGTCTCCGGCAACAAGCGCGACGACAAGTTCGTCTACCGCCACTCCGGCTACCCGGGCGGTCTGCGCCAGCGCTCGGTCGGCGAGATGATCGAGAAGCACCCGGACCGGCTCGTCGAGAAGGCCATCAAGGGCATGCTTCCCAAGAACCGCCTCGGTCGCGCCATGGCCAAGAAGCTCAAGGTCTACGCCGGCCCGACGCACCCGCACAGCGCGCAGAAGCCGCAGGCCTTCGAGATCACCCAGGTCGCGCAGTGACCGACCCGAGCCACAACGAAGAGGGACAGGACGTGACCAGCCCCGAGTCCGAGGGCGTCGACGAGACCGTCGTCGCCGACGAGACCGCTGCCGTGGAGAACACCGAGGAGGCCGTGGCCGACGAGGCCGCCGTCGCCGAGGATGTCGAGGACTTCGCGGCCGACGACTTCGTCGCCGACGAGTCCTTCGCCGTCGAGACCCCCGCGGTCCTGATCGACCGGCCCATCCAGACCGTCGGCCGCCGCAAGGAGGCCGTCGTCCGGGTCCGCCTGGTCGCCGGGTCGGGCAAGTTCACGCTCAACGGCAAGCCGCTCGAGACCTACTTCCCGAACAAGCTGCACCAGCAGCTGATCCGGGAGCCGCTGGTCACGGTCGAGAAGACCGAGCGCTTCGACATCTTCGCCAACCTGCACGGCGGCGGGATCTCCGGTCAGGCGGGCGCCCTGCGCCTGGCCATCGCCCGCGCCCTGGTCGAGGCCGACTCGGAGGACCGCCCGCCGCTCAAGCGCGCCGGCTTCCTCACCCGTGACGCGCGCGTCACCGAGCGCAAGAAGTACGGCCTCAAGAAGGCCCGCAAGGCGCCTCAGTACAGCAAGCGCTGATCTTCACCCGGATGCGTCGACTCTTCGGAACCGACGGCGTCCGGGGCCTGGCCAACGGCGAGCTCCTCACTCCGGAGCTCGCCGTGGCTGTCTCGGCCTCGGCCGCCCGTGTCCTCGCCGCCCACGACCGGTCGCACCGGCCGGTCGCGGTCGTCGGCCGTGACCCTCGGGCCAGCGGTGAGATGCTCGAGGCCGCCGTGGTGGCCGGTCTCGCCTCGGCGGGCGCCGACGCCGTGTGCGTCGGTGTCGTGCCCACGCCCGCGGTGGCGCACCTCGTCGCCGAGCTGGGCGCCGATCTCGGCGTCATGATCTCCGCATCGCACAACCCGATGCCCGACAACGGCATCAAGCTCTTCGCCGCGGGCGGGAACAAGCTCCCCGACGACGTCGAGCTCGAGATCGAGTCCGGCCTCACACCGCCTGCGGCGCGCCCCACGGGCGCGGCCGTCGGCCGGGTGCGCGACCTGCCCGACGCGATCGACCGCTACGGCGCACACCTGCTCGCCGCCACCCCCGGGTCGCTGGCGGGGCTGCGGGTCGTCGTCGACTGTGCGCACGGGGCCGCATCGGTCGCCGCGCCGGAGACCTACGCCAAGGCGGGGGCCGACGTCGTCGCCCTGCACGCCTCGCCCGACGGTCTCAACATCAACGACGGTGTCGGCTCGACGCACCTCGGCCCGCTGCGCGAGGCCGTCGTCGCCCACGGCGCCGACCTGGGCATCGCCCACGACGGCGACGCCGATCGCTGCCTGGCGGTCGACGCCACCGGCGCGGACGTCGACGGCGACCACATCATGGCGATCCTCGCGGTCGCGATGCGCGAGGCGGGCGAGCTGGTCGACGACACGCTCGTCGCGACCGTCATGAGCAACCTCGGGCTGCACCTCGCCATGCGTGAGCAGGGCGTCGTGCTGCGGACGACCGCGGTCGGCGACCGCTACGTCCTGGAGGACCTGCGCGCGGGCGGGTACAGCCTCGGCGGCGAGCAGTCGGGGCACGTCGTGCTGCCCGGCCACGCCACCACGGGCGACGGCCTGCTCACCGCCCTGCGGCTCATGGCGCGGATGACCTCGACCGGGCGGTCGCTGGCCGACCTGGCCTCGGTCATGACGTCGTTGCCGCAGGTGCTGGTCAACGTGCCCGTCGGCGACAAGGACACGGTCGCCGCGTCGGGAGCCGTGCGCGAGGCCGTCACCGCGGCGGAGGCCGAGCTCGGCGAGACCGGCCGGGTGCTGCTGCGGCCGTCGGGCACCGAGCAGCTCGTGCGCGTCATGGTGGAGGCACCGACGTCGGAGATCGCCGATGCCGTCGCCGCCCGGCTCGCGGAGGTCGTCGCCGCCGCGTCCTGACGGCGGTCGTCGCGGCTGCGAACGGCGCGACGGATCGGCATCCGTCGGCCCGGGCCGGCGGCGATGATCGTGTCGTGGCCGCCGATGTGCATCTCGATCCCGACCGGCTGCGTGCCCACGCACGCCGGGCCGACGCGCTCGCGGACCGGCTGGGCGCACCCTCACCCGTCGAGCACACTCCGGGCCTGCGCCACGACGTCGACACGATCATGGCGACGGTGCGCCGCGTCGCCGGTGGGCTGCGCGAGCTGGCCGTCGACCTGCGCGCCGCGGCCCGGGTCGCGGAGGAGATCGACGCGGCGGCGCGGGTGCGGCTGCTGCGCGCCGTCGACGGGGCCGGGCGGTGACGGACCCCGTCGATGTCGCGGCCGAGGCGTTCGACGGGCTCGCCGACCGGCTGCGCGACGCGGTCGCGGAGATGCGCGGGCTCGTCGCCGAGGTGGCCGAGGACTGGCCCGATGCGCGTGGCCGGGCCTGGGCCGACCGGGCGGAGCTGATGCACCGCGACCTCGACCGGCAGGCCGAGGAGGCCGGGCGGCTCGCGCGGCTGGTCGAGCGGCTGGTCCAGGAGATCACCGACGCAGCCAAGCACCGGGAACCGGGACCGGCGGGCGGGCCCGTGCTGCCCGGGGTGGACGCCGTGCGCGTCGTCGAGGTCCGCGGCATGCGGCTCGCGACGCTGCCCGAGGCGCCGCCGTGACAGCCTCGCTCAGGGGGTGCGGGTGACCAGCTCGGTGCCGGACACCTTGCCGTCGACCAGCACGTCGACCCGGTCCTCCTCGCACAGGTGGTGCAGCAGGAACGCGGTGACCAGCGCCGTCGCGATCCGGCGCGACCTGCCGTCGCGGCTCGTCGCCAGCAGCAGGTCGCTCCAGTGGATGCCCTCGAGGAAGGCGGTGTGGCCGGCCTTGGGCAGCGTCCGCACCGTCACCGGACCGCCCGCGGCGAGGGTGATCGGCTCCGCGTGCCCGGCAGGCGGCGCGACGGTGTCCTGGCCCGCGACGACGTGCAGCGTCGGCACCGTGATCGCCCGCGCGGCCTCGACGGCCGACGGACGAGTCTGCGCCGGCGCGATGGTGACGACGGCTGCGACCCGCGGGTGCGTCGCCGCCGCCAGCAGCGCCGCACCGCCGCCGATCCCGTGCCCCGCGAACGCCATCCGGCGCGAGTCGACGCTGATGTGCCCGTCGCCGAGCCGCACCCCCGCGCAGGTGTCGAGGGCGGTACGCAGGTCCGCCGAGAAGCGCGCATGGCTCGCGAAGGCGCCCTTGTGCGACGACGGCGCGGCCACCACGAAGCCCCACGACGCGAGATGGCGCAGCAGCTCGGTGTAGCGCGTCGCGGGCTGCAGCCAGTCGTGCCCGAACGCGACGGCCGGCAGGCCCATGCCCTCCTCCGGCGCGAACACGACCCCCGGCACGCCGACGAGACCGAGGTCGCCACGCAGCACCCGGTTCGGCCCCGGCCGCGACAGCTGCGCGACCGCGTCCTTGGCGTTGCGCGTCGGCTCGGGACGGGTGAACGTGCTGGTCCGCGTCACGGCAGCACGGTACCGCCGACGATCACGGTCCGCCCACCCCGGGCGTGCCCCGACGGGGTGTCGTCCGCGCCCGCCCCCTTCGGTGCCGCCTTCCCTCGCGCACCGCCGCGACCGCCGCCCGCGCGCACCGCCGCGACCGCGGGCCGCGACAGCGGCGGGTGTGGCGGCCGCGGGTGTGGTGGCCTCGCCCGCGAATCGGCATGCCCGCACGCCCCGGAGGTGGTGGCAGTACCCCTCTCATCGGAGCTGCTCATCCCTACCGTTCTCCCGGAGCGGGGCCGGCGAGGCCCGCACCGACACCGGGCCGGCGGGCCCGGACCGACGAGGAGAGAACGATGACGTCCAGGCTGGTCCGCATTCTCGCGGCGACGGGTACGGCCGCGGCCGTGGTGCTCGGGTTGAGCGCCTGCGGCGTGTCGGTCGCCAAGGAGGACCTCGCCCAGTCGGTGACGGCAAAGCTCGCCGAGCAGAAGGTCGAGGCCGCGGGGATGACCTGCCCCGAGAACCTCAAGGGGGAGACCGGCGCCTCGGTCACCTGCCAGTACACGACCGCGGCGGGCCAGCCGGTCGACGTGGTCGTCAGCGTCACCTCGGTCGACGGCTCGACGGTCAACTACACCGCCCAGCCGAAGGCGCGGCCACTGCTGCCGGCTGTCGTCGCGAAGTCGGTGACCGCCGACCTCGCGAAGCAGAACGTGGAGGCGAAGGACCTGCAGTGCCCGTCCGAGCTGCCGGCGCAGCAGGGGGCGTCGATCGAGTGCGCCTTCACGGCGGACGGGCAGCCCGTGGGGGCGAAGGTCACCGTGACCGCGGTCGAGGACGCGAACGTCTCCTACGACGTCGAGCTCGTCGCCAAGCCGGTCTCGAAGGACCTGCTCCAGCAGACCCTGACCGAGCAGATCGGCCGGCAGGCCGGCGTCACGATCAGCTCGACGGCCTGCGCCGGTGACCTCCAGCCGCAGGTGGGCGCGCAGACCTCCTGCACGGTGACCGCCCCCGGCGAGCAGGTCGAGTTCGACGTCGCCGTGACCGCCGTCAACAGCGGGCTCGTCAACTTCGCCTGGACCCCCAAGATCTGATCGACGACGCGCGACCCCGCGGCCCGGCGCCTCGCGCCGGGCCGCACTAGCGTCGGCAGGCGTGCGCGCCGTGTTCACCGCCCAGCAGATCCGCGACGCCGAGCGGGTCCTGATCGACCGGCTCCCCGCGGGCACGCTCATGCGGCGCGCGGCGTTCGGGCTGGCCGTCCACCTGGCCCGCATCCTCGGCGAGCGGGCGGGCGGGGTCGCGGGCTCGCGCGTCGTGCTGCTGGTCGGGGCCGGGGACAACGGTGGCGACGCGCTCTGGGCGGGCGCCGAACTCCGCCGCCGCGGCGCGTCGGTCACCGCGGTGCTGCTGGCCCCGGACCGCGCGCACCCGGCCGGGCTGGCGGCGCTGCGGTCCGCGGGCGGGCGGGCGATCCCCGCCGCCCGTGGCGCCGACGCGGTCGCGCGGTCGGACCTCGTCGTCGACGGCATCGTCGGCATCTCGGGGCGCGGGGCCCTGCGTGACCCTGCTCCCGCGCTGGTCGACGCCGCGGCCGAGGCCGGGGTGCCGGTCGTCGCCGTCGATCTGCCCAGCGGCGTCGACACCGACACCGGGGTGGTCGCCGGGTCGGCCGTGACCGCGACGGAGACCGTGACCTTCGGTGCGCTCAAGCCCGTGCACGTTCTCGCGGCGGCCCGCTGCGGGCCGGTGCACCTCGTGGACATCGGGCTGGGGCCGCTGCTCCCGGAACCGCACGCGACGGTCCTCGACGACGCCGACGTCGCCGCGGGCTGGCCGCTGCCGGGGCCGACGGACGACAAGTACACCCAGGGCGTCACCGGCGTCGCCGCCGGGTCGGCCACGTACCCCGGCGCGGCCGTGCTCGCGACCGGGGCGGCGGTCCTCGCGACCAGCGGCATGGTCCGGTTCGCCGGCACCGCCGCCGACGGGGTGCGCGCCGCCTGGCCCGAGGTCGTGGCGACCGACGACGTCGCCGACGCGGGGCAGGTCCAGGCCTGGACCGTCGGGCCCGGGCTGGGCACCGACGCCGGCGGGCACCGGGTCGTGGAGTTCGTCGCGGGCCGGAGCGTCCCGCTGTGTGTGGACGCGGACGCCATCACCCTGCTCGCGCAGCACCGCGACCTCCGGGACGCGGTGCGTGGGCGGCCCGTCGTGATCACGCCCCACGACCGGGAGTTCGCCCGGGTCGCCGGCGAGGTGGGCGACGACCGGATCGGCGCGGCCCGGCGAGCCGCGGCCGACCTCGGGGTCACGGTGCTGCTCAAGGGGAACGCGACCGTCGTCGCCGATCCCGGAGGCCGGGTGCTCGTGCATTCCTCGGCGGGGTCGTGGGCGGCGACGGCCGGGTCCGGCGACGTCCTGTCCGGCATCCTCGGCGCCCTGCTCGCCGCGGGCCGCGAACCCGCCTGGGCGGCGGCCGCGGCCACCCACGTCCACGGTCGGGCGGCCGGTCTCGCCGCCGCCGGGGCGCCGGCCCCCGCGTCGGCGATCCAGGCCCACATCCCAGCCGCGATCCGCGCCGTACTGGCGGCGCGCCCCGCCTGAGCTGCCGGCCCGCGTCGCGCCCCGTCGGCCACAACCCCCGCCGGGCGCAACCCAGGCGTCGTCCCGGGCTGTGGGCAGTGCGGTCGGGTTGCGCGCGGGTTGCCGGGCGCAACCTGGCTGTCGTTGCGGCGCCTCGGGACGACGGTCAGGTTGCGCGCGGGCTGTGGGGCGCAACCTCATGGTCGTCCTGGCGCCGCGGGGGAGCGGTGAGGTTGCGCGCCGGTGGGCCGCCCGCCGCACCGGGGTCGCCTTCCGTGGTGGGCGGTCCTCGGTCCGCACCTGCTCCCGCGCCGCGACGATGCGCCCGGGACGGCCGTCCGGGACGGGTGAAGGCGGGTGAGGGTCGTCACCCGGCCGGGTGTTGCAGCCCTCCGGCGCAGGTGGTGGCGCAGGTGGGCTGGGGCGCGCGGCCGGACGGGGTCGTCGGCGGGTGCGATGATGCGGGCGTGGCGCAGCCGAGTATGTCCGATCGCGGCCCGCGCGCGGAGCTGGTCGTCGATCTGGCCGCGGTGCGGCACAACGTCGGGTTGCTCTCGCGGGGCGCCGCGGCGTCGGGCGCGGCGACGATGGCCGTCGTCAAGTCCGACGGGTACGGCCACGGCGCCGCCGACGTCGCGCGGGCGGCGCTGCAGGCGGGGGCGTCGTGGCTCGGGGTGTGCACCCTGGACGAGGCGCTGGCGTTGCGCGCCGACGGGATCGAGGCGCCGGTCCTGTCCTGGCTGCACCTGCCCCACGAGGACTTCGCCCCCGCGGTCGCGGCGGGTGTGGACCTGTCGGTGTCGTCGCACGGCCATCTCGACGCGGTGCTCGCCGGTGCCCGCGCGGTCGACCGGCCCGCCCGGCTGCACCTCAAGATCGACACCGGGTTGAGCCGCAACGGCTGCCCCGAGGACGACTGGCCCGACCTGGTCGATGCGGCGGCGAAGGCCGCGGCCGCAGGCCGGTGCGAGGTCGTCGCGGTCTGGTCGCACCTCGCGGTCGCCGACGTCGCGCGTCATCCCGTGACCGAGGCGCAGGCGGCCCGGTTCGACGCCGCGTGGCGGGTCGCGCGCGACCGCGGCCTCACCCCGATCCGACACCTGGCCAACTCCGCGGCGACGATGACCCGCCCCGACCTGCACTACGACCTCGTGCGGCCCGGCATCGCCGTCTACGGCCTCGACCCGCTCGGCCGGCCCGTCGCCGAGAGCCCGTTGCGGCCGGCGATGACGGTGCGCGGCCGGGTCGTCCTGGTGAAGCAGGTCCGCGCGGGCGAGGGTGTCTCGTACGGCCACGAGTTCACGACGCCGCGCGACACCGTGCTGGCGCTGGTGCCGATCGGGTACGGCGACGGCGTCCCGCGGCGGATGAACTTCGGCGGCCGGATGCGGGTGTGGCTGGCCGGTCGGTCGCGGCCCGTGGTGGGCCGGGTGTGCATGGACCAGGTCGTGGTGGACTGCGGGCCGGACGGCGGGGCCGAGGTGCGGGAGGGCGACGTGGCGGTGCTGTTCGGCCCGGGCGACGACGGCGCGCCCACGGCCCAGGAGTGGGCCGACGAGCTGGGGACGATCCACTACGAGGTCGTCACGGGCGTGCAGGGCCGCCGGATGACCCGCACGGTCGTCGGCCGCGAGGCCGGGCCGGGGACCGAGCAGGAGGGCGCGGCGTGGTGAAGCCCGGCGTGTGGCAGACGGTCGGCATCGCGAGCGGCGTCGCCGGCGCGGCGGGCGCGGCGGTGGGCGTGGGCGTCGCGGCCCGGCGTCGCAACCGGATCGCCGCCGAGCGGCGCCGGCTGGCCGCCCAGCTGACGTCGGCCCCGCCCGCGGAGTCGACGCCGCGGAGCGAGGAGTCGTCGGTGACCGCCGACGACGGTGTGCGGCTCTCGTGCGAGGAGATCGAGGCGCCGGCGGGCGTCCGGCCGGCGCTGACGGTCGTGCTCGTGCACGGGTTCGCGCTGGACCGTCGGACCTGGTCGCTGCAGCTGCCGGTGCTCGCCGCGCTGCGCGGCCCCGCGGTCCGCATCGTGCTGTACGACCAGCGCAGCCACGGCCGCTCCGAACGCGCCCCGCGCGCCACCTGCACGATCGACCAGCTGGGCCACGACCTCGACGCCGTCATCCGCGCCCTGGCGCCGGACGGCCCGTTGGTGCTGGTCGGGCACTCGATGGGTGGCATGACCCTGATGGCGCTGGCCGAGCAGCGGCCCGACCTGTTCGCGGAGCGGGTCGCGGGCGTCGCGCTGGTGTCGACGTCCGCGGGCGACATGGGCAGCCAGGGGCTGACAGCCGCGTTGCTGTCGCGCAACAACCCGCTGCTGCGCGGGGTGGGGCTGCTCGCGCGGGTGCAGCCGAAGCTGGTCGAGGGCGTGCGGCGGGCGGCCGGCGACCTCATCTGGTCGATCACCCGCAGCTACGCCTACGGTGACCGGTCGGTCGACCCGGGGCTGGTCGACCTCGTCGACACCATGATCGGAGCGAACGCGGTGGACGCCCTCACCGACTTCGTCGACACCCTGGGCAGCCACGACCGGATCGCCGCGCTGCCCGCGCTCGCGGGCTGCGAGGTGCTGGTCGCGGCCGGGGACGCCGACAAGATGATCCCGTTCTCGCACAGCGAGCGGATCGCCGCCGAACTGCCCGACGCCCGGCTGCTGCGGCTGCCCGGCGTGGGGCACATGCCGATGCTGGAGAAGACCACCGAGTTCGACGCGGCGCTCGTCGAGCTCATCGACGCCTCGGCGCGCCGGGCGGCCGAGGGCCGCTCGGTCCGGCGGATGCGCAGGCGGGCATGAGCGCGCCCGCGTCGGACGTCGTCTTCGCCGGCGAGCACGTCCTGCCCGAGCCGGCCGACACCGAGGCGCTGGGTGAGGCACTGGCCGCGCACCTGCGCGCGGGCGACCTCGTGCTGCTGTCGGGTCCGCTCGGCGCGGGCAAGACGGCGATGACCCGCGGCATCGCCCGCGGCCTCGGCGTCGTCGGACCGGTGACCTCGCCGACGTTCGTCATCGCCCGCGAGCACCGGCCGGGTCCCGACGGCGCGGGGGTGCCGCTGGTGCACGTCGACGCCTACCGGCTCGGCTCGTCCGGGGTCGACGTCGCCGACGAGCTCGACGACCTCGACCTCGACACCGACCTCGCGTCGGCGGTCGTCGTGGTCGAGTGGGGCGAGGGCGTCGCCGAACGGCTGTCGGCGTCGCACGTGCTGGTGCGCCTGGACCGCAGGGCCGACGACGTCCGCGTCGCCACCGTCCGCCGGGTGGCGACGACGTGATCAGGGCCGTCATCTTCGACTGGGGCGGCACGCTCACCCCGTGGCGCACGATGGACTTCCGCGCGGGCTGGCGGGCCTACGCGGAGCTGCGGCACGCGGGTGACGCGCGGCGGGCCGCCGAGCTCGCCGACGCGTTGGCCGCCGCCGACATCGCGCGCTGGACCGGCATCCGGGAGGACGCGCGGGCCTTCACCGTCGCCGACGTGCTGGCCGACGCCGCCGCCGAGCACCACGACGACGAGCACGCCCACGCGCTCGCCGCCTACCGCGACTACTGGGTGGCGGCCACGCACACCGATCCCGAGGCGGCGCCGATGCTGCGCGCGCTGCGGGAGCAGGGCCTGCGGCTCGGGATCCTGTCGTCGACGATGTGGCCCGGCGAGTGGCACGACGACTGGCTGCGCCGCGACGGTGTGCTCGACCTGTTCGACGGCCGCACCTGGTCGAGCGACCTGCCCTACACCAAGCCGCACCCGACGGCGTTCCGCGCGGCGATGGAGTCGGTCGGCGTCGAGGACCCCGCCGCGTGCGTGTTCGTCGGCGACCGGCCCTACGACGACATCAGCGGCGCCAAGTCCGTCGGGATGCGCGCGGTCCTGGTGCCGCACAGCGAGATCCCGGTCGACCAGCAGGTGCCCGTCGACGTCACGCCCGACGCCGTCATCCAGCGCCTCGCCGAGCTCCCGGACGTCGTGCGCGGGTGGTGAACGGCGGCTCGTAGGCTGGCCGGGTGCTGGTTCTGGCCCTGGACACCTCGACGTCGACCGTGACGGCGGGCGTCGTCGACCTGCCCGAGTCCGGGGCGCCGGTCGTGCGCGCGCAGCGGGTCTCCGCCGGTGCCCGCAAACACGGCGAGCTGCTCATGCCCCATGTGCTGGAGGCGTGCGCCGAGGCCGGCGTCGCGCTGCGCGACGTCGACGCGATCGTCACCGGCACCGGGCCCGGTCCCTTCACCGGGCTGCGGGTCGGGATGGTCACGGCCGCCGCGCTCGGCGACGCGCTGGGCACGCCGGTGCACGGCGTCTGCTCGCACGACGCGATCGCCCGCGAGGCGTGCGCGACCCGGTTGAGCGGCAACATGGTCGTCGTGACCGACGCGCGCCGCCGCGAGGTCTACTGGGCGGGCTACGACGCCGAGGGCTACCGGATCACCGGCCCGCACGTCGAGGCGCCCGCGGTGCTCGTGGAGCGGTTGGCGGGGTTCCCCTCGGTCGCGGCCGCGGGTGAGCAGGCCGCGGTCACCGGGCTGCCGGTCATCGGTCCGGCGACGCCGGGGCCGGCAGGGCTCGTCGCCGTGGCGGCCGACGTGCTGCGGGCGGGCACCGACCCCGGCCCGCTGCGCCCGCTCTACCTGCGCCGGCCCGACGCCGTGGAGCCGGGGGCCCGTAAACGGGTGAGCGCGTGACGGCTGCCGAGGAGCGGGTCGTCGTCGGGCCGCTGCTGCGTGCCGACGCGCCGCGCTGCGCCGAGCTCGAGGAGCTGCTCTTCCCCGGCGACGACCCGTGGAGCGCGCAGGCGTTCCGCGACGAGATCGGTGCCGGGCACGTCTACGTCGGGGTGCGCAGTGGCGACCGGCTCGTCGGCTACGCGGGCCTGGCGTTCACCGCGGGGCCGCCGCAGCCGGAGGCGGAGGTGCACACGATCGGCGTCGACCCCGCCCACCAGGGGCGGGGGCTCGGCCGGGTGCTGCTGCACCAGCTGCTCGCACCGGCCGACGAGGTCGGTGCCACGGTCTTCCTCGAGGTGCGCACCGACAACGCGCCGGCCATCGGGCTGTACGAGTCCGAGGGGTTCGAGATCGTCGGGGTGCGCAAGCGCTACTACCGGCCCAGCGGGGCCGACGCCTACACGATGCGAAGGGACGCGCGAGCGTGACGAGCGGGCTGGTGCTGGGGATCGAGACGTCGTGCGACGAGACCGGCGTCGGGATCGTGCGCGTCGACGCCGACGGGACGACGACGTTGCTCGCCAACGAGATCTCCTCCAGCGTCGAGGAGCACGCGCGGTTCGGCGGCGTCGTCCCGGAGGTGGCCTCGCGGGCGCACCTGCAGGCGATGGTGCCGGCCGTGCACCGGGCGATGGCGACCGCCGGCATCACGGCGCGCGACGTCGACGCCGTCGCGGTGACGGCGGGCCCCGGCCTCTCGGGCGCGCTGCTCGTCGGCGTCGCGGCGGCCAAGGCCTACGCGGCGGCCTGGGACGTCCCCCTGTACGGGGTGAACCACCTGGCCGCGCACGTCGCCGTCGACACGCTGCAGAACGGGCCGCTGCCGCCCGCCCTGGCGCTGCTGGTCTCGGGCGGGCACTCCAGCCTGCTGTCGGTGCCCGACCTGGCCGGACCGGTGACCCCGCTCGGCGCGACGATCGACGACGCGGCCGGCGAGGCGTTCGACAAGGTCGCGCGGCTGCTGGGGCTGCCGTTCCCGGGTGGCCCGCACATCGACCGCGTCGCCCGCGACGGCGACCCTTCCGCGGTGGCCTTTCCGCGCGGCCTCACCGGGCCCCGTGACGCTCCGTTCGACTTCTCGTTCTCCGGGCTGAAGACGGCCGTCGCCCGGCACGTCGAGGCCCTGGAGCGGGCGGGCACCCCGGTCCCGGTCGCCGACGTCGCGGCGAGCTTCCAGGAGGCCGTCGTCGACGTGCTGACGGCCAAGGCCGTCCGGGCCGCGCGCGAGCACGGGATGGACGTGCTGTGCCTCGGCGGCGGGGTGGCGGCCAACTCGCGGCTGCGCGCACTGGCCCAGGACCGTTGCGATGCGGCGGGTCTGGTGCTGCGGGTGCCGCGGCCGGTGCTGTGCACGGACAACGGTGCGATGGTCGCGGCGCTCGGTGCGCACCTGCTCGCCCGCGACGCCGCGCCGTCCCCGCTGGCGCTGCCCGCCGACTCGTCGCTGCCGGTCACGGAGGTCCTCGTCGGCTGAGCCGGCCCGCGCGCCGTGGCCGCGGGGTCGGTGCAGGTCGGCCGTCGTGAGCGGCAACGGTCGGCCATGGCGACCGTTGCCGCTCACGGGTCAGGCGCTCACGTGCGAGAGCAGGCGGATCTCGTCGTCGGTCAGCTTGAGGTCGAGCATCGGCAGCAGCTCGGCCAGCTGCGCGGTGGTGCGGGCGCTGGCGATCGGTGCGGCGACGGTCGGCTGCGCGGCGAGCCAGCCCAACGCCACCGACGCCACCGGGACGCCGTGTCCGGCCGCGATCTCGTCGAGCACGGTCAGGACGCGGCGGCCGCGGTCGTCGAGATAGGCCATGGCGCCCTCGGCGCGGACGCTGTCGACGTCGGCGCCGTCGCGGTACTTCCCGGTGAGGAAGCCCTTGGCCAGCGCGTAGTACGGCAGGCAGGAGATGTTCTCGGCCTGCAGCAGGGGAGCCAGCGACGCCTCGAAGTCGGCGCGCTCCATCAGGTTGTAGTGCGGCTGCAGCACCTCGTAGCGGGCCAGCCCGTCGCGCGCCGAGATCTCCAGCGCCGACCGCAGCCGCTCCGCGGTGAAGTTCGACGCCCCGAGCACCCGCACCTTGCCCGCCTTCACGAGGGTGTCGAAGGCGTCGAGCGTCTCCTCCTGCGCGACGGACTCGTCGTCGCTGTGCGCGTAGAGCAGGTCGATGTGGTCGGTGCGCAGCCGGCGCAGGCAGTCCTCCGCGGCCGCGGCGATGTTGGCCGCCGACAGGCCGGGCCTGCTCGGCAGGTTGCCGACCTTCGTCGCGACGACCATGCGGTCGCGGTTGCCGCGGGCGGCCATCCAGTTGCCGATGATCGTCTCGGACTCCCCGCCGGAGTTCCCCGGCTTGCGCCAGAAGTAGGAGTCGGCGGTGTCGACGAAGTCGCCGCCCGCCTCGGCGAATGCGTCGAGCACCGCGAACGACTCCGCCTCGTCGGCCGTCCAGCCGAACACGTTGCCGCCGAGGCAGAGCGGGGAGACATCCAGGTCACTGGATCCGAGCGTCGTCATGCTCCCAACGGTACGGGCCCGTCAGCGCGGCACGGTGTTGCCCTGCGGCCCCTCGGTGTGTGAGAGCCGCTTCGCGAAACAGTCGTCGGGAGCGAGTCCTTGCTGGTCGCACCAGGCGTTGGCGGCCTGGGGCGTCGGGAAGGACGTGCCGACGACCGTCACCCAGAACCCGCCGCGCCGGAAGCTGGTGTAGTCGTCGGACCGCAGCAGCAGCGCCTGCGGGAAACGGTCCCGGGAGGCGATGACGTCGGCGAGGACGGCCGCGTCGTCGAACGTCCGTCCGTCGACGACCAACCCCGGGGCCTTCGCCGAGATCTGAGGGATCCACTGCCCGACGAACGTCTCCACCCGGGACCTGTCCTGCGCGGCCTGCCGGGTCAGCGCGGCCACCGGGTCGGTGCCCGCGATCGGGCCGCGGGAGGGCGTCGTCCCGCTACCGGCGGTCGCGATCCCCGCCGCGCCGCTCGCGACCGCGTACGGCCTGCCCTCGACCGACCGGGTCGTCAGCGTGTCGCGCAGCAGGAAGACCACCAGCGCCGAGGCCAGGACCAGCAACGACGCGACGACCGCCGCGACGGCCGGCGCGGTCGCCCGCGGCGGGGGGCGGTCGTGCCGGGACGGGTCCGACGGCGCGGACGGGGCTGACGACACCGAGGTCCCTCCCGACGTTGAGCGGTTGGCAGTCTCATGGGTAGAGTGCCAGAGCACAGTGCGATCGGGGACGCCCCGGCACCCGCGACGGCGGGGCGCCCCGAACGGCTGTCAGTTGCCAATGTGAACGGGTCAGCAGTTCGTACCCCACGGAAGGGGAGGTCATCCAGTGGCGAACATCAAGCCGCTCGAGGACAAGATCGTCGTCCAGGCCAGCGAGGCGGAGACCACCACCGCCTCGGGCATCGTCATCCCGGACACCGCCAAGGAGAAGCCCCAGGAGGGCAAGGTCCTGGCCGTCGGCCCGGGTCGCATCGACGACAACGGTAACCGCGTGCCGCTCGACGTGGCCGTGGGCGACGTCGTCATCTACTCGAAGTACGGCGGCACCGAGGTGAAGTACAACGGCGAGGAGTACCTGATCCTCTCCGCGCGCGACGTCCTCGCGGTCGTCAACTGACACCACCCGGCTGATCTCCGGCCGCACCCTCCGCCCCGGCCGACCGTCGACCGACTCGTCGCCGGGGCGGAGGTGTGTGACGGGACGCCGTACGAGAAGAACATCCGAGAGAGGCGAAGATGCCGAAGCAGATCAGCTTCGACGAAGACACGCGCCGTGCACTCGAGCGTGGGGTGAACCAGCTCGCCGACGCGGTCAAGGTCACCCTCGGCCCGCGCGGCCGGCACGTGGTGATCGACAAGAAGTTCGGCGGCCCGACGGTGACCAACGACGGCGTGACCATCGCCCGCGAGGTCGACCTCGAGGACCCGTACGAGAACCTCGGCGCCCAGCTCGCCAAGACCGTCGCCACCAAGACCAACGACGTCGCGGGTGACGGCACCACCACCGCGACGGTGCTGGCGCAGGCGCTGGTCCGTGAGGGTCTGCGCAACGTCGCCGCCGGTGCGAACCCGACGGCGCTGGGCCGGGGCATCGCCGCGGCCGCCGAGAAGGTCGCGGAGTTCCTCAAGGACAAGGCCATCCAGGTCAACGGCGACGAGCACATCGCGCAGGTGGGCACCATCGCCTCGCGCGAGGAGACCATCGGCCAGCTGATCGCCCAGGCGTTCGGCAAGGTCGGCTCCGACGGCGTCGTCACCATCGAAGAGGGCTCGACGATGGCGACGGAGCTGGAGATCACCGAGGGTCTGCAGTTCGACAAGGGCTACCTCTCGCCGTACTTCGTCACCGACCCCGAGTCGATGGAGGCCGTGCTGGAGGACGCCTACGTCCTGCTGCACCGCGAGAAGATCAGCGCCATCGCCGACCTGCTCCCGCTGCTGGAGAAGGTCCTGGCCGACGGCAAGCCGCTGCTGATCGTGGCCGAGGACGTCGAGGGCGAGGCGCTGTCCACGCTCGTCGTCAACTCGATCCGCAAGACGGTCCGCGTCGCGGCGGTCAAGTCGCCGTTCTTCGGCGACCGCCGCAAGGCGTTCATGGACGACCTCGCCATCGCCACCGGCGGCACGGTCATCAACCCGGAGATCGGGCTCAAGCTGTCCGAGGCCGGGCTCGACGTCCTGGGCAAGGTCCGCCGCGCGGTCGTCACCAAGGACGCCACGACCCTCATCGAGGGTGCGGGCACCAAGGACGCGGTCGACAGCCGGATCGCCCAGATCAAGGGCGAGATCGAGGCGTCGGACTCCGACTGGGACCGCGAGAAGCTGCAGGAGCGGCTGGCCAAGCTGTCCGGCGGCGTCGCCGTCATCAAGGTCGGCGCGGCCACCGAGACCGAGCTCAAGGAGCGCAAGCACCGCATCGAGGACGCGGTGTCGGCGACCCGGGCCGCGGTCGAGGAGGGCATCGTCCCCGGCGGTGGTTCGGCGCTCGTCCAGGCCGCCAAGACGCTGGAGGACGGCATCGGCCTGGCCGGTGACGAGGCGACCGGTGTCGCCATCGTCCGCCGTGCGCTGTCGGCGCCGCTGTTCTGGATCGCCACCAACGGCGGTCTCGAGGGTGCGGTCGTCACCTCCAAGGTCGCCGAGCAGGACTGGGGTCAGGGCTTCAACGCCGCGACCCTGACCTACTCCGACCTGCTGGCCGACGGCGTCATCGACCCGGTGAAGGTGACCCGCTCCGCGGTCGTCAACGCCGCGTCGATCGCGCGGATGGTGCTCACCACCGAGAGCGCCGTCGTCGACAAGCCGGAGCCGCCGGCGCCCGCTGCCGCGGGTGGCCACGGCCACGGTCACGGGCACTGACGCTCCCGTAACCCGCAGTACGCCATACGCAGTACCGCCGAGGGCGGGTGCGAACCTCGTGTTCGCACCCGCCCTTGCGTCGTCGTGGCGCCCGGCCCGCGCCGATCCCGGCCCGGCGCCGCTACCGGACCGCGGTCTCCCGTGGCTGCCGGACGCTCCGCTCGCGGGCCTGCAGCACGTCCAGCCGGTCGGCTTCGGACAGCCCGCCCCACACGCCGTAGGGCTCCTGCACCGCGAGCGCGTGCCGGCGGCACTCCTCGACGACGGGGCACGTCCGGCACACCGCCTTCGCCCGCGCCTCCCTGTTGACCTTCGCCGGGCCACGCTCGCCCTCGGGATGGAAGAAGAACGCGCTGTCCATGCCGCGGCACGCGCCGCGCATCTGCCAGTCCCACGTCTCCGACACGGGGACGGGAAGCCGTCGGATATCCGCCACGACCCTCACCAGCCTGTCTGCTCGAACTTCGCCATCGCAGGCGACATACCCTCAGTCAATCGCGTCAAACCTGGTTCAACAAGAGAATTCGATGAGCGTCTCGGCTTGACCGGCGACCGGTCGCGCGGCGACGATTGCCCGATGTACGGCGACGCGGGGCCCGCGTCCGCCCATCCGGCGGGCCCGTCCCCAGGGGCGGCGACCGACGAGTTGTCCCTGCCCGTGGCCGCCGTCGCCCGCAGGCTCGGCGTCGCGCCGGCCACGCTGCGCACCTGGGCCCGCCGGTACGGGCTGGAACCGTCCGGGCACGTACCCGGGAGCCACCGCCGCTACACGACGACCGACCTCGCCCGCCTGCAGGTCATGCACCGCGCGCTCACCCACGGCAGCGGTCCGGCCGAGGCCGCGAGGCTGGCGCTGACGACACCCCTCGAGGCCCTCCCGACGGTGCCCGCGCCCCGCCCTGCGATGGCGCCCCGTCTCGACCTCGCGCCCGACCCGCACGTCCCGGCGAGGTCGTGGCCCGCCGCGACGGGGCTGCGGGAGGACACCGTCGCCGCCGAGCTCGACGACGACCGGCCGGGTCCGGCGGCGGGCCGGGGTGGCCGGGTGCTGCGGCTGCCGGGCGCGACACCCAGGGCGCGCGGGCTGGCCCGCGCGGCGTCGGCGATGGACGCCGAGGGGATCCGTGCGGTCCTCCTGGACTCCGTGACCGCCGACGGCCTCGTCGTGTCCTGGGACCAGGTCGCCCGCCCGGTGCTCGTCGCGGTCGCGCAGCGCTGGGAGTCGACCGGCCGCGGCGTCGAGATCGAACACCTGGTCAGCGACTGCGTCACGGCGGTGTTCAACGCCCGCGCCGTCCTCGCGCCGGCCCGGGCCGGGCTGCGCCCCGTGCTGCTGGCCGGCATGCCCCGCGAGCAGCACGTCCTGCCGCTGACGGTCCTCGCGGCCGTCCTGGCCGAGCGCGGGATCCCCTGCCGCCCGCTCGGCGCCGACCTCCCCGCCGATGCGCTCGCCGACGCGGTGCGCCGCACCGCCCCTGCGGCCGTCGTGCTGTGGTCGCAGGTCCCGGAGACAGCGGACGCGGACGTCGTGACCGGGCTGCCGCGCACCCGGCCCCGGCACCGCCTGCTCGTCGGCGGCGTCGGCTGGGACGAGACCCTGCTGCCGCCCGCGATCACCCGGCTGTCGACGCTGGTCGACGCGGCCGACCTGCTGACCCGGGTGGCGACGAGCTGACGGTGCCTGCCGCGCCGGCGGACGGTCCGTGGGAGATCGCGTTCGGTCCCCGTCCCGGCGCGACCGTCAGGGTCCCGTCCGACGCCGGTGCCGCCGACCGGTGGGCGGCCGCCGTCGCCCTGGGCGGGCAGGGCCGCTACGCCGCCGCGGCCATGTTGCTCGACGGGCTGCGCCGCGACCCCGCCGTCGCGCCCGTCGTGGCGGCGCACGCCGCGGTGACGCTCGCGTCGCACCGTCGCCAGCTCGGCGGGCACGCCGCGGCCCGGCGGCTCGACGCCGAGGCGCTCGCCCGGGCGGCCGCGGGGCCGCCGTCGGTCGTGGTGCCCGGAGGTCTGCTGACGGCCGCTGCTGCTCACGTCGACGCACTCGTCGGGCTGGCGGCCGACGCGCTGGGCACCGGAGACCTCGCAGGTGCCCGACGGCTCCTCGACCGGGCCGACGCCGAACTGTCCCGACGCCGGTGCCGGGAGGACGCCGCCGCCTGGCGGCTGCCGGTGCGCCTCGGCTGGGTCGCCGCGGAGCTGGCACTGGCGGGCGGCGACCCCGCTGCGGCGGTGCGGGCCGCGGCGGACGCCGATCGGCGGGCGAGCGGAGGCCGCTCGTCGCGTCACCGGGTGAAGTCGGCGATCGTGGCCGGCGTGTCGCGCGCGTCGTGGGAGCCCTCGACGGCGCCGGCGGCGTTGGTCGAGCTGGACGCCCTCGCGGCCGAGGCGACCCGCCTGGGACTGCTCCCGCTGCACTGGCCCGCGGCCCTCGCCGCCGCCGACCTCGCCGACCGCCCGGGGGTCGCGCAGGCCGCGTACGGCGCCCCGGAGGGAGGCCCCGAGGGGCCCCGCATCTGGGCCGATGCGCAGGGACCCGCGAGCCACGGTCGGGTTGCCTCACATCCCCCGGACGGCGGCGAACACCCCTCGACCCGCCGATCGTCGGGCTCTCCGGACGCCACTCGAACGGCCCTGCCGTCCGACCCGCCACGACAACCGCCGGTCGACCGTGACGCGGCCCGGAACGCAAACGATCGACATCGGAATCGTTCCTCCGATGCGCCGAACGGCACGGTGAGCGACGCGGCGCGCCGACGACACGCCGCGGCTCGCACGCTGAGCGTCCTCTACTCCCGATCGGACCCGACCGGCAGGCGCCTGATGGGGGAGTCGGCGTGGATTCCGGGGTGGCACGCGGTAACCTGATTACTCCGTTCGGACGTTCGTCACCCACATGACGAGTGCCACTCGGCGAAACGCGCTCGAATGGAGGGCACAAACTCGCCCTGATCGTGTCAAGGTGAGGCTGTCACCCGCCGATGCGGAGGGTGACACATCACCCGGCTGCAGGAAGCTGCAGGAAGGAATCGTCGTGACGACGGTACTCATCTGCGACGATCGTCGCAGCGTCCGCGAAGGTCTGACCCGCGTGATGTCCGCGGTGCCGGGGGTGCACCGGATCGACTGTGTGGCCCATGGCGACGAGCTGCTGGCCCGGTTCTCCCGGCAGCCCGTGGACGTCGTACTGGTCGGGACCCAGCGTGCGGTTCCCACCGGCGTGGAGGCGACGCGACGGCTCGTCGCGGCCCACCCGCAGGCCAACGTGATCGTCTTCGGCGCCCCCGACGACGCGGGCAGCATCGCTGCCGCCATCGCGGGCGGTGCGCGCGGCTACCTCCGCTGGGACGCATCGCGCCCCGAGCTGGTGGCCGCGCTCGCCCACACGCTCGCCAGCACCGCGGTGCCGACGCCGCGTACCCCGGCCGACCCGGGGGTGCAGCTCACCGAGCGCGAGCTCCAGGTGCTGCGCGGCATGAGCCAGGGCAAGAGCAACGGCCAGATCGGCCGCGAGCTCTACCTGTCGGAGGACACGGTCAAGACGCACGCGCGGCGGCTGTTCCGCAAGCTCGGCGTCCGCGACCGTGCCCAGGCCGTCGCCCACGGCTTCCGCCGCGGTCTGGTGTCCTGAACCCTCGTCGCCCGACGGCGACCGCCCGGCTCCCCCTTGCCGGGCACGGGTCGAGTGCCGCCCCGAACCGGCACCCGGCCTCGCACGCCCCCGTCCCGCACGGGTTGCTCCCCGACGACGTCCCGCGCCCGGCCCGAGCTCCTGCCCCAGAGGGCTCGACCCGGCGCGGCAGGCGTCCCCCGGTTCGTCCTGGCGCCGGCCCGCTCCCCGCTTGCCGGCGCCTCCGGATCTGGCAGCCGGCCTCGCACGCCCCCGTCCCGCACGGGTTGCTTCCCGGCGACGTCCCGCGCCCGCCCCGAGCTCCCGTCCCAGAGGGCTCGACGCGGTGCGGTAGGCGTCCCGCGGTTCGTGCCGGGCACCGGCCCGCTCCCGCTCCCCGGAGCCGTCGACGACCGTCTCCCGGTGCCGCCGCCCGCTCGGACGTCCGCTGCCCGCTGCGGCCGCCGCCCGCGCGCGACCGGGGCCCGCGCCCGCTCTGTCGGCGACGCGCCGCCGCGCGCCCGGTACCTCGACCGTCGGTCCGTCGGGTCGGCGCGCGCGCCCGGTTGCCGAGGTCGCTGCGACGTCACTGCCTCGTCCCGTCGCGCGCCGCGCACCCGGCCCGTCCGGGCGCCCGCGCGACCGGGGTCGACGCCGTTGCCGCGCCGCTCGCTCGGCGACGGGCGCGGCACGTGTCCTCGGCGTCCCGCGCGGCTCGCGCGCGAATCGAGGTCACCGCCGGCTCGCTCGGTGACGCGCCGTCGCGGCCCGCGTGCCTCGGCCGCCGGCCCTCCCGCGTCCGACGGGCCGGCGTTCCCGGCTGCGCCGCCCGTCCCGCCGCGTCCGGCCTGCCGCCGCGGTGCCCACTGCTCAGGACCTGCCCGGCCGTCGACGGGCTCTCACGATGGCCCGTTCGGCCGATCCCGTACCGGCGTCCGGCTCAGCTCGGCCGTCCGGGTCCTTCCCGTTCTGATGCGTGACCTCTACCCGCGGTCACTCGTTCCCACGATCGAGGCCTTGTCCGCGCCCGCGGCCCGGCCTTCGCTACCGTGTTCGGTGTCGAGGACTGATTGCGACACTCTCCGTAGTCGTTCTTGCCGAACGGATGATGTCGACCATGTTGCGTAACACCCGGAGCACGGCCTGCGATGAGTGAACCGACAGACGTTCTCGACGAACTCGTGGCATCTGCGATGGCAGGTGACCGGCGAGCAGAGGGTGTGCTGGCCATCATCCGGCCGCTGGTCGTCCGGTACTGCCGGGCGCGGCTCGGTCGGGTGGACCGATCGTCCGTCTCGGCGGACGACGTCGCGCAGGAGGTGTGTCTGGCCGTGCTGACGGCCTTGCCCGGCTATCGGGTCCAAGGGCGGCCCTTCCTCGCCTTCGTCTACGGCATCGCGTCACACAAGGTGATCGACGCCCACCGAGCCGCCACCCGCAACCGATCCGAACCCGTCGCCGACGTGCCCGACGCGGTCGAGGTCGCCGACGGCCCGGAGCAGCGCGCGCTGCGCGTCGAGCTCTCGGGCGAGATGGGCAGGCTGCTCGAACAGCTGCCCGAGAAACAACGGGAGATCCTCGTGCTGAGGGTCGTCGTCGGGTTGTCCGCGGAGGAGACGGCCGAGGCCGTCGGATCCACACCGGGCGCCGTCCGCGTCGCCCAACACCGTGCACTCGCCAGACTGCGCAAGTCGATGCCCGAGGAGGAGGTGGTCTAGATGAGCGATCGTGAGGAGAACGGTCCCGACGAGGCCCCCCGCCGAGGGCGTCACCGTCGGCCCGAGGGCGCCGGGCCCGACGGCCCCAACCCGTGGTTCGTCCCGCAGGACGCCTGGAACCCGGGCCCGCCCCCGTCCGGCTGGCAGCAGCCGCCGCCCGGCGGACGGCCCGTGAACGGTCGGCCCCATGGCGTCGGTCCCGTCGACGGGCCGCGCGCCGACGGCCGCCCGCCGAACGGCCGCTCGCTCGACGCCCACGCCGGGGACGGCCACCGGGTCAACGGTCACGAGATCAACGGCCAGCACGTCAACGGCCGTGAGTTCGACGGCCACCAGCAGGTCAACGGTCAGCAGGTCAACGGCACGCCGGGTGAGAGCGGTGCGGCACCCCTGGTGCCGCCGAGGTTGCTGCGGCCGGCCGCGGCGATCCTGACCGGCGCGGCGGGCGAGGACGCCCCGGACCTGCTCGCCGTCCAGTCCGACGACGCCCTGCTCGACGCGCTGGCGCGTGGTCACTCCGGCGGCGGCGGTGGCGGGGACGACGACCGCATCGCGGAGATGCTCGCCGCCTGGAAGGCCGAGGTCGACGCGGAGCCGATCCCCGAGCTCGTCGACGTCGACACCGCGCTCGCGACGATCATGGCCGTCACCGGCGGCCCGGTCGACGTGCCGACGACGCAGTTCGAGGCGGTCCGGCCCGAGCCCGCCGCAGGCACCGACGACGGTGGCGAGGGCGTCGTCACCCCGATGCGGGGCCGCAGGCGCTCCGGCAAGCGTGCCCGTCATCTCGCCCCGCTCGCGGGCGCCGCGGCGCTGATCATCGTCGCCGTCACCGGCGTCTCGATCGGGGCGGGCGACGCGCAGCCCGGCGACACGCTCTTCGGGGTCACGCAGGTCCTCTACAAGGAGACCGCGCAGTCGCGGCAGGCGGCCGTCGACGCGCAGGCCGGCCTCGTCCAGGTCAAGCAGGCCCTCGCCCAGGGCGACACGAGCGCCGCCGCGCAGCAGCTGACCCAGGTCGAGCAGCTGATGGCCAAGGTCAAGCCCGAGGACGGCGCACCGTCGCTGGAGGCCAACCAGAAGTTCCTGTCGGCCAAGCTGCAGGAGACCCCCGCCGGCCAGAAGGCCGACCCGGAGGCCCCGCTGCGCGACGGCACCCCGGCCCCCGCGCCGCCGACGATCCCGGGGAAGCCCAGCCAGCCGACGGAGCCGTCGGCGCCCGCCGGTTCCGTGACGCCGACCCCGACGCCGCCCCCGACCTCGACGACGACCCAGCCGCCCGAGACGACCTCGTCGCCGACCTCGTCGTCCGCACCGACGTCCGGCACTCCCAAGCCGACGTCGGAGGGCAAGCCCGATCCGTCGTCCACCACCTCGGGCATGGGGACGACGACCACCGGCTCCGAGCCGGTGACGCAACCGAGCTGAGCGCGCGGCGCGTCGGGGAACCGCTCAGCCGTCGCCGATCACGGCGTCGGCGTAGCCGCGGCAGTACTCCCAGGTCACGTAGTCGGCCGGGTCGGGGTCGAAGGCGGGCTCGTGCGGGCGCATCTGGCCCTCCTCGAGCAGCTGCTGCAGGCTGGCGCGCAGCAGGCTCCACTCGTGGAAGTGCTGCTCGCCGCAGTCGCCGCAGTCGACGACGATGCCGCGCACCCCGCGACCCTCGAGCAGGGCCTGGTAGACGGCCAGATCGGCCAGGTCCGCCACGACCTCCTCGCGCTCCTCGTCGCTCAGGTCGTCGCGCTCGTCGGCCGGCCCGTCCAACGACAGGGCGGGATCGTGCGGATCGCCCGCGAAGGGATCCGGTGGCATCGCCTCGGCCGACACGCCCACACCGTACCCTTCCGCGACCCGCCGCGTGTCGTCGGTGGAGCAGCGTCACGACGTGCGTGACCTGTGTGGGTGTGGGCCCGGACTCGCCGGCTCGGCCCGGTCGACGGCCACGGATACCATGGGGGAGGGCGGCGCCCGGGCCGTCCGCCGAGCTGACCGGTGAGGGGCTGAAGGCCTGCGATGACCACTGAGACCACCGGACTGCCGCCGAAGTTCGCGATGCTGGGTCTCACGTTCGACGACGTGTTGCTGCTGCCCGCGGAGTCCGACGTGATCCCGAGCTCTGCCGACACGAGCACCCAGGTGACCAGGCGTGTCCGGATCCAGGTGCCCGTCGTGTCGTCGCCGATGGACACCGTGACCGAGTCGCGGATGGCGATCGCGATGGCCCGCGCAGGCGGGCTGGGGGTGCTGCATCGCAACCTGTCGCCCGACGAGCAGGCCGCACAGGTCGAGGTCGTGAAGCGGTCGGAGGCGGGGATGGTCACCGACCCCGTCACCTGCTCGCCCGACGCCACCCTCGCCGAGGTCGACGCCCTCTGCGCGAAGTACCGCATCTCGGGCGTGCCCGTCGCCGACGCCGACGGCAAGCTCGTCGGCATCATCACCAACCGCGACATGCGCTTCGAGGTCGACCACGGCAGGCCCGTCCACGAGGTGATGACGCCGGCCCCGCTGGTCACCGCCCGCGTCGGCGTCACCGCGGAGGCGGCGCTGGGCCTGCTGCGCCGGCACAAGCTGGAGAAGCTGCCGATCATCGACGGCGACGGCATCCTGCGCGGCCTCATCACGATCAAGGACTTCAACAAGACCGAGAAGTACCCGCTCGCGACGAAGGACCCCGACGGCAGGCTCGTCGTCGCGGCGGCCGTCGGCGTGGGTGAGGACGCGTACGCCCGTGCGATGCAGCTGGTCGAGGCGGGTGTCGACGTGCTGATGGTCGACACCGCGCACGGCCATTCGCGGCGAGTGCTCGAGACCGTCGCCAAGCTCCGCGCCGAGGTGGGCGAGGGGGTCGACGTCGTCGGGGGCAACGTCGCGACCCGCGCCGGTGCGCAGGCGCTCGTCGAGGCCGGTGCCGACGCGGTCAAGGTCGGCGTCGGGCCGGGCTCGATCTGCACGACGCGCGTGGTCGCGGGCGTCGGCGCCCCCCAGATCACGGCCATCTACGAGGCCGCGCAGGCCTGCGCCGCCGCGGGCGTCCCCGTGATCGGCGACGGCGGCATCCAGTACTCCGGCGACATCGCCAAGGCGATCGCCGCCGGCGCGTCGAGCGTCATGCTGGGCAGCCTGCTGGCCGGTACCGCGGAGTCCCCCGGCGAGCTGATCCTCGTCGGCGGCAAGCAGTACAAGACCTACCGCGGCATGGGCTCGCTGGGTGCGATGCAGTCGCGCGGCCCGGCCAAGTCGTACTCGAAGGACCGCTACGCGCAGGACGACGTGCTGAGTGAGGACAAGCTCGTCCCCGAGGGCATCGAGGGCCGCATCCCGTTCCGCGGGCCGCTGTCGCTCGTGGTGCACCAGCTCGTCGGCGGACTGCGGTCCGGGATGGGCTACGCGGGTGCGCAGACGATTCCCGAGCTCCAGCAGGCCCAGCTCGTCCGGATCACCGCGGCCGGCCTCAAGGAGAGCCACCCGCACGACATCACGATGACGGTCGAGGCGCCGAACTACGCGTCGAGGTAGCACGAGGGGTCTCCGCCGGCGATCGCGGCTCCGACCGGCCGCGCGCCGGCCCGATCACCGAGCCCATCGACGGCGCCCTCTCGCACACCCCCTACGCTGGTCACCCGTGCGTGACCTCGTGGAGATCGGGATGGGCCGGACGGCCCGTCGCAGCTACGACCTGCAGCAGATCGAGATCGTCCCGTCGCGGCGGACGCGGAGCTCGAAGGAGGTCTCGCTCGGCTGGCAGCTCGACGCGTACCGCTTCGACATCCCGCTCGTGACGCATCCGACCGACGCGGTCGTCTCGCCCGCCAGCGCGGTGCGGATCGGGCAGCTCGGCGGCCTGCCGGTGCTCAACTCCGAGGGCCTGTGGGCCCGGCACGGCGACGCGGAGGCCGCGCTCGCCCGCATCGTCGACGTCGCCGACAGCGGCGACGAGGCCGCCGTGATCCGGTTGCTGCAGGAGCTGCACGCCGCCCCGATCCAGCCCGACCTGCTCACCGACGCGCTCAAGACCATCCGCGAGGCGGGCGTGACGGTCGCCGTCCGGGTGAGCCCGCAGCGCGCCCGGGAGATCACGCCGACGCTCCTGGCCGGCGGGGTGGAGATCCTGGTCGTGCAGGGCACGATCATCTCCGCCGAGCACGTCTCCCAGGGCGAACCGCTCAACCTCGGCGACTTCATCAAGGGCCTCGACGTCCCCGTCGTCGCCGGCGGCGTGGGCGACTACCGCACCGCGATGCACCTGATGCGCACCGGCGCGGCGGGCGTGATCGTCGGGTACGGCGAGTCCGCCGGGACGACCACCGACTCGGTGCTGGGCATCGGCGTCCCCATGGCGACGGCGATCGTCGACGCCGCCGCGGCCCGCCGGGACTACCTCGACGAGACCGGCGGCCGCTACGTCCACGTCATCGCCGACGGCGGGATGGTGGGCTCGGGCGACATGGCGAAGGCCATCGCCTGCGGCGCCGACGCCGTCATGCTCGGCGAGTCGCTCGCGGCCTCGGTCGAGTCGCCCGCGGGCGGGCTGTACTGGACCTCGGCCGCCGCGCACCCCTCCCTGCCGCGCTCGGAGATCACCGTGCAGGACACCGGGGACCGCACGCTCGAGCAGGTGCTGTTCGGCCCGTCCGACAGCCCCTACGGCGACGTCGCGCTGTTCACCGCACTGCGCCGGGCCATGGCCAAGACCGGCTACTCCGACCTCAAGGAGTTCCAGAAGGCGGGCCTGACGGTCCGCGGCTGAATCGGCAGGTCCGTCGGTACTATTCTGGTACCGTTGAGGCTGTGGCGATCAACGTGCGGTTCACGGACGACGAGCTCGCGGCGCTGCGTGCCCAGGCCGAGGTCGAGCAGCGTTCGATGGACGCCGTCGCCCGGGACGCCGTCCGCCAGTACATCGAGCGGCGGGCTCATCACGACTCGGTCGCTGAGGCTCTCGCGGTCCTCGGCCCGCGTCGCCGTGATCTGATGCGTCGGCTCGGCAGCGCGTGACGAGCGTAGATGCATGACGCAGTACCTGACGCTGGAGTCGTTGCTCCAGGTCGCCGCTGAGGCGGTCGAGGGCGGCGTCGAGGTGCGCGACTACGGACTCCTGGAGTCCTCCCTGGCTCGTCCGCGCAGCACCGTGTTCGGCGCGGACGCCTACCCGGACGTGTGGGACAAGGCGGCCGCCCTGCTGCACTCGCTCGGCGGCAACCACGGCCTCGGCGACGGGAACAAGCGCCTGGGCTGGCTTGCGACGGAGACGTTCCTGTGGATCAACGGATGGGCCGTGACGGCCGCCGACGATCCGGTGTTCGACCTCGTGATCGAGATCGCGGACGGCACTGTCGACACGGTCGCCGAGATCGCCGAACGGCTGCGTCGGATGACCGCACCACGCTGACGGCCTGGGATCGGGTGCCTACGGCGACGATCGCGTCGCTGCAGGCACCGGATCAGGAGCCCTCGACCAGGGCGGCGAGGTTGGCCAGGGCCATCCGGGTCCCGGCCTCGTCGTCGGCGGGGGAGACGGCGTCGGGCATGCCCTCGTGGACGATCGTGACCTCGGTGCCGCCGTCGGCGTCGGCGAGCGTCGTCGTCTGCGTCAGCGTGCCGGCCAGGGCCGGGTCGTCGGACTCGAACTCCAGCGTCTCGACGATCTCCTGCTCGGCGCGCAGCGTCGTGAAGACGCCGTGGTAGGTGTCGGTGTGCGCGCTGGTCTTGCCGAGGGCGTCGGGGTCGGAGTAGGTCAGCGAGACCCGGAACCGGCCGCCCTCGCGCGCGTCGAACTCGTGCACCTCGCAGCGCATCCCGTCGGGGACGCGCCACCGCGCGATGGCGTCGGCGTCGACGAGCGCCTGCCACACGACGGCTCGCGGGGCCCGGACCAGCAACGACACGCGCGTCGAGTACATGGGCCCGACTCTAGGGGCCCGACTCTGGGGGCCAGACCCCAGAGGCCGGGGTCGGCGACCCGGCCCCGCGCTCCCGGCCGTGCGGGGACCGGACGGCCCGCAGCCGTCAGCACGTGATCCGGGCCGGGGCGGCGGGCGACGACCTCGTCGAGCGGCACTGCCGCCGGCACCGGTCGTCGGGCACCCCGCGCCGCGGGTCGCCGCCCCCAGGGTGGTCGGGGCCACGAACTATCCTCGAGACGTGCAGCAGCCGACCGTCCTCGTCGTCGACTACGGGGCGCAGTACGCCCAACTCATCGCCCGCCGGGTGCGTGAGGCGCAGGTGTACTCCGAGATCGTGCCCTCCGACACGCCGGTCGCCGAGATCGTCGCCCGCAAGCCCGTCGCGCTGATCCTGTCCGGCGGGCCCGCGAGCGTGTACGCCGACGGTGCGCCGGAGATCGACCCCGCGTTGTTCGCCGCGGGCATCCCGGTGCTCGGGCTCTGCTACGGCTTCCAGGCGATGGCCAAGGCGCTGGGCGGGGAGGTCGCACCCGACGGCACCCGCGAGTACGGCCGCACCGAGCTGTGCCTGACGTCGACGGCCGGTGCGTTGCACGACGGTCTGCCCGCGCGGCACCCGGTGTGGATGAGCCACGGCGACTCGGTGGTGCGTGCGCCGGAGGGCTTCACGGTGACGGCGTCGTCGGACCGGGTCGCGGTCGCGGCGTTCGAGGACACCGAGCGCCGGCTGGCCGGCGTGCAGTACCACCCGGAGGTCGGGCACAGCCCGCACGGCCAGGAGGTGTTGCGGCGCTTCCTGCACCAGGTCGCGGGGCTGACCCCGAGCTGGACGACGTCGTCGATCATCGACGACTCGGTCGCCGCGATCCGCGCCCAGGTGGGCGACGGGCACGCGGTGTGCGGGCTGTCGGGCGGGGTCGACTCCGCGGTCGCGGCGGCGTTGGTGCAGCGCGCGATCGGCGACCGGCTGACGTGTGTGTTCGTCGACCACGGGCTGCTGCGGGCGGGCGAGCGAGAGCAGGTCGAGCGCGACTTCGTGGCGGCCACCGGCGCGAAGCTGCACACCGTCGACGCGGCCGACCGCTTCCTCGGCGCCCTCGCGGGCGTCAGCGAGCCCGAGCAGAAGCGCAAGATCATCGGGCGGGAGTTCATCCGGGTCTTCGAGGCCGCGACGGCGGAGGTCGCCGAGGCCGAGCACGTCGGGTTCCTGGTGCAGGGCACGCTCTACCCGGACGTCGTCGAGTCCGGCGGCGGGACCGGGACGGCGACGATCAAGAGTCACCACAACGTCGGCGGCCTGCCCGACGACATCGAGTTCGCGCTGGTCGAGCCGCTGCGCACGTTGTTCAAGGACGAGGTGCGCAAGGTCGGCGCCGAGCTCGGGCTGCCGGAGACGATCGTCGGCCGCCAGCCGTTCCCGGGGCCGGGGCTGGGCATCCGGATCATCGGGGAGGTCACGGCCGACCGGCTGGCCACCCTGCGCGCCGCCGACGCCATCGCCCGCGAGGAGCTCACCGCCGCCGGGCTCGACAAGGAGATCTGGCAGTGCCCGGTCGTCCTGCTGGCCGACGTGCGCAGCGTCGGCGTCCAGGGCGACGGGCGCACCTACGGCCACCCGATCGTGCTGCGGCCGGTGTCGTCGGAGGACGCCATGACGGCCGACTGGACGCGCCTGCCCTACGACGTGCTCGAACGGATCTCCACCCGCATCACCAACGAGGTGGCCGAGGTCAACCGCGTCGTCCTCGACGTGACGAGCAAGCCGCCGGGCACGATCGAGTGGGAGTGACCCGCGGGGCCCGGCGCGCCCGGCCGGGGCGGACTGCATGATGTGGGCGTGAGCACCCCCACGGCACTCTCGCCGGAGATCCCCGGCCGGCTCGCGGACGCGTTGCGTTCGGGCCGGTTCGCCGTCACCGCGGAGGTCGCACCCCCGCGCGGGGCCGATCTCGGCCCCGTCCGCCGGGCCGCCGACCACCTCCGGGGCTGGGTCGACGCGGTCAACGTCACCGACAACGCCGGCGCCAACGTCCGCGTCTCCAGCCTCGCCGGCAGCCTCGCGTTGCTCGAGGCGGGCGTGGAGCCCGTCATGCAGATGACCTGCCGCGACCGCAACCGGATCGCGCTGCAGTCCGACCTGCTCGCGGCCTCCGCGCTCGGCGTCCCGAACCTCGTGCTGATGACCGGGGATCGCCCGGAGCAGGGCGACCATCCCGACGCGGCCGCGGTGTTCGACCTCGACTCGGGTGGGCTGATGGCCGCGGCCCGGTCGTTGCGCGACGAGGGCGTGCTGCTGTCGGGCCGGTCGGTCGATCCCGCGCCGCGCTGGCTGCTGGGTGCCGTCGACAGCCCGGGGCCGTCGGCCGACCGGTTCGCCCAGAAGGTCGACGGCGGCGCCCAGTTCGTGCAGACGCAGTTCGTGTTCGACGTCGACGCGTTCTCGGGCTGGCTGAGCCAGGTCCGCGACCGCGGCCTCGACGCCCGCTGCGGCGTCCTGGCCGGGGTGGGCCCGATCCGGTCGCTGCGGGCGCTGGAGTTCCTGTCGTCGATCCCCGGGGTGTCGGTGCCGGAGCAGCTCGAGCGTCGGCTGCGCGGCGTGCCGTCGGACAAGGTGGCCGCGGAGGGGGTCGCGGCGTGCGTCGACACGGTGCGCGAGCTGCGCGAGCTGCCCGGGGTCGCGGGGGTGCACGTGATGGTCGTGGGCGACGAGCGCGGGGTCCCGGAGATCCTCGAGGCGGCCGGGATGGCCCGGACGTCGTGAGTGGCGATGGTCGCCATGGCGACCATCGCCACTCACGGGCGGTCGTCCGTCCCCTTGTGATCCCACCGTCCCCCGAGGGCCGGATCACCCGGACGACCGGTCGGCGGCGCTCCCCAGCTCCGCCGTGGTCTCTCAGCTGCGGTTGCGCAGGCTGCCCGCGAGGAGCAGCACCCCGAGCAGGACGGCCGCGCCGGCGAGGAGCCAGCGGGCGTCGAACCCGGTGAACCAGAGGCTGTTCCCGGTCAGCGCGCTCCCCGCGACGCCGAGGCTCAGCAGCCCGACGACCAGGCACAGCAGGTCGGGGAACCGCCGCGCCGGGGTGCGGGTGGGGCGGCCGGTGGTCGTCCCCGTCGTCTCGTCAGCCACGATGCACCTCCACGTTGCCCAGACCCGCGTGCAGGTCGAGGACGATCGGCCGGCCGGACCGGATGCCGTCGGCACCCAGGTCGTCGACGACGTCGATGCGGGCGCTGCTGCCTCCGCTCTCGCGGTTGCCGAACTGCACGTGCCCGACGCCCGCATCGGCGTGGACGGTGACGTCGGCGTTCGCGGGCACCCACACCTCGAGGTTGCCCATGCCCACGTCGACCCGGGTCTCGACGGGCGGGACCGGTGGAGCCGGCGGGGCGGGCGGCGCCGGGACACCCGGGTCCTGCGGCAGCGCGGTGGCGCCGACGCCAGCGGGGACGGACAGGTCCAGCCCCCGCAGGTCGAGCTCGATGTTGCCCGCGGCCCGTTCGTAGGACGGCGCGAGCATGTCGACCGATACCGGTCGCACCTCGGTGTTGCCCACCCCGCCGCGCAGCGAGTCCGTCGGGACCTGCATGGCGCCCCACGTCAGCAGGCACATGATCAGGGCGAACGGGATGATGCCGCGACCGGCGCGGACGAACGCCCCGACGACCAGACCGGCGCCCAGGATGCCCAGGACGATCGCGAGGAGCGTCGGGAGCGACATCAGGTTCGTGCCGCCCAGCAGCAGGGCGCCCAGCACACCGCCGGTGACGAGCGCGACGGCCAGGGTGACGGCCGTGACCGGCGGTCGGCGTCGCGGCGCAGGCGGCTCGGGAGCAGGCTCCGGTGCCGGCTCTGGCAGGTCCCACGCGAACGGCGCGGCGCCCAGCGGGTCCCACGACGGCGGCGTCGGCTTCGGCTCGCCCGTCACCGGGTCGAGCTCGGTGGTCTCCTGCTCGGCGGTCGTGCCCTCCTTGCGGAGGTTCACCGTCTGCGGGTCGTGGGCCGCCGGGGCCGGTGCGTGCGGGCCCGCCACGCCGCGGCCGCCGCGCGAGCGGTGCAGCAGGAACAGCAGGCCGAGCGCGATGATCGCCGGCCAGATGATCCCGCCGTCGTGGCCGAAGATCGCGCCGGTCCCGACGACCGCTGCCACGATCAGGGCGATCAGGAGCCCGGGATGCGGGCGCTTGCCCGGCTTGGTGGCCGCGGCGGCGCCGTCGGTCGGGTCGTTCTCGTCGGCCTCCGGGAGCAGCACCCAGCCCGCGATGTAGAGGGCCGCGCCGATCCCGTAGAGGGCCGCCACCACGAACCCGACACGCACGAGCACCGGGTCGATGTCGTAACGCCGGGCGATGGCCGCCGCCACCCCCGCGACCTTGCGGTCGTGGCGAGGCCGCGCAGGGCGCGTCTCCCACATCTCCCGCAGCGTCGACTGCACATCCGTCCCGTTCATCGCTCTCCCTCGCCCCGCGGTCCCGGCGTGTCACGTGGACGCTGCGCCGGTCCGCTCGCAAGCTCGCTCATGGCTTCCCCCTCCATGGGCACCAGCCTCCCGCGTGGCGGGAGCGCGCCCATCCGGGACGACCCTGAGGTCCCCCGGAGGTCGTCCCCGATGCCCCGGGGCCGTCCTGCGTGTGACCATGGTGTCGTGAGTCAGCCAGCTGCGACCAGCGGCGCGCCCGCCGTCCCGGCGCGGGGCCCGTTGGAGCGACGCCGCTCGGGCCGGCTCGTCGCCGGTGTCGCGGGCGGCGTGGCCGACCACCTGGGCATCGACGTCATCTGGGTCCGGGCCGCCTTCGTCGTGCTCGCCGCCATCAACGGTGCGGGCGTCGTGGGTTACGGCCTGCTGTGGGTCTTCGTGCGCCAGGAGAGCGCCGACGTCCAGCGCGTCACGACCAGGCGGGAGCGCCAGCAGGCCATCGGCCTGGCCGCGCTGGGGCTGGGCGTCGGTCTGGTCGCGGCCGCGCTGGGGAACTCGGTGATCGGCTGGATCGTCGGACCCCTGGGCGTGGCCGCGCTGGGTGCGGCCGTCGTCTGGCGCGAGGCCGACGAGGCGCAGCGCCGCCGGTGGGCCGCGGGCGCGCGGTCGGGCGTGACCGGCGCGGCGGGCGGCGGCCGGACCGCCCTGATCCGGGTCGTCTCGGGCGCGCTGTTCGTCGCGCTGGGCATCGCGGTCTTCCTGATCGGCAACATCAACCTCGGCCAGGTGCAGTTCGGGCTGCTGGCCGTCGTCGCGACGATCGTCGGGGTCGCCGTGCTGACCGTCCCGTGGTGGGTGCGGCTGGCCCGCGACCTGGGCGAGGAGCGCCGGCAGCGCATCGTCGAGGCCGAGCGCGCCGAGATCGCCGCCCACCTGCACGACTCGGTGCTCCAGACCCTGGCGCTCATCCAGCGGCAGGCCGAGGAGCCGCGCGAGGTCCTGCGGCTGGCCCGCGGCCAGGAGCGCGAGCTGCGGCACTGGCTCTACGGCCCGCAGGGCTACGGGCGGGGCAGCAGCGGCGGCGGGGTCAAGGCGCCCGCACTCGACGAGGGGCTCGCCGAGGCGCTCACCAAGGCGGCGGCCGAGGTCGAGGACACCTACGCCCTCACCGTCAGCCCCGTGCTCGTCGGTGCCGACCGGCCCCTCGACCCGGACCTGCGCGCGCTCGTCCTCGCCGCGCGCGAGGCCATGGTGAACGCCGCCAAGCACGCAGGCGTCGACGAGATCAGCGTCTTCGTCGAGATCGAGCCCGACGAGGTCAACGTCTTCGTCCGCGACCGCGGCAAGGGCTTCGACCCCGACGACGTCCCCGCCGACCGGCACGGCGTCGCCGACTCGATCAAGGCGAGGATGGCCCGGCACGGCGGACGCGTACGGTTGCGCAGCACCCTCGGCGAGGGCACCGAGGTGCACCTCGCGATGGATCTGGCGACCGACCCGGCGACCGGCACGACGACAGGTGACGACGACGCTCCCGCGCCCGACGCGGCGCGGGAGGACGAGCAGGAGGCCCAGCCGTGAGCGACCCGCAGGACGCGGCCACCCCCGACGGCACGATCTCGGTGTTCCTCGTCGACGACCACGGGCTGTTCCGGGCCGGTGTGCGCGCGGAGCTCGACCGGGGCGTCCCCGACGTCGAGGTCGTCGGGGAGGCGGGGTCGGTCGACGAGGCCGTCGCCGCGATCCGGCACCTGCGGCCCGACGTCGTGCTGCTCGACGTGCACATGCCCGACGGCGGTGGCGCCGAGGTCCTGCGCCGGATCCGTCCGGAGTGCCCCGACGTCGTGTTCCTCGCGCTCAGCGTGTCCGACGCGGCGGAGGACGTCATCGCGGTCATCCGCGCAGGTGCGCGCGGGTACGTGACGAAGACGATCTCGGGCCGCGACCTCGCCGACGCCGTCCGCCGGGTCCACGGTGGCGACGCCGTCTTCTCCCCGCGGCTGGCCGGCTTCGTGCTCGACGTCTTCTCCGACCGGCCCGGCGCCGCCCCTCCCGGCGACCCGGAGCTCGACCTGCTCACCCGTCGTGAACGCGACGTCCTGCGGCTGCTGGCGCGCGGGTACGCCTACAAGGAGATCGCGGGCGAGCTGTTCATCTCGGTGAAGACCGTCGAGACCCACGTCTCTAGCGTGCTGCGCAAGACCCAGCTCTCCAACCGCTACGAGCTCTCCCGCTGGGCCTCGGACCGCAGGCTGGTCTGACCGACCCTGGCTGCTCCGGGGCCCGGCCGGCCTCGTGCGGTGCCACTCGCAAGGCGACCCGGGGCCGCCCCGGCTGGCGGTGGGTGATCATCGAAACCGGGACGTGGACGCGGTCGGTGGCGCTCATGTCCCGAGGATGGCGATCACTGCGTGGGCGGGTGTGTGGCAGAGGGTTCGTGCTGTCGTGCTGAGCCAGGTCGCGGTGATCGTCGAAAGCGGGATCAGAGCGCAGTCGGTGGCGTTCATGTCCCGGAGACGGCGATCCCCCTTGGGCGGAGGCAGGCGGGTGCAGGGGATTTGCCGGGTCAGGCCGTCCGGGCGGAGTGATCATCGAATAGGGGCCTGAGCGCGATCGGCGGCGCCCATGTCCCGGAGACGGCGATCATGACATGGGCGGGGCTATTGCGGGGGCAGGCGCTGGCGAGGCCGCCGGATCGCCGTGATCATCGAAGCAGGGACCTGAGCGCAGTCAACGGCGCTCATGTCGGAGATGGCGATCAGTGCATGGGCTTCGTGATCGGCCGGGCAGCCGGGCTGCAGTGATCATTGACGCAGGGACCTGGGCGCAGTCTGCTGCGCCCATGTCCCTGGAACCGCGATCACCGCATGTTCGGGCGTCTCGGCAGGGCCACGCGATCAGCCCGGCCGCCCGGCCGCGTGATCATCGAAACCGGGACGTGAGCGCAGCAGGTGGCGCCCATGTCCCGGAGACGGCGATCACCGCACAGGGAGGGCGGGTGGCCGGGCCCCGCGGAACCGGGCCGAGCACCGGGGATCGGCGGAACAGGGATGAGCGCAGTCGGTGCGCTCACTCCCTCCCTCGGCGATCACCGGGCGGGACACCGATCAGGTACAGGTCGCCGAGCAGGCGACCCGAGGTTCAGGGGGTCATCGACGACCGGTCAGGCCGCCGAGAAGCCCGCCGACGGTCTCACCAGCTCCCTCGACGACGCCCTGCGCGCCGCGCCCGACGGTCTCGACGACGGACTGCTGCGTGCCGCCCGCAGGTGCGGGGTTGGACGGCTTGAGCGCCGCGACGACGGGTGCGACCGGCGGCAGGACCTTCGTGACGGTGTCGGTGACCGGGGCGGCGAGCTCGAGGACGGGCTTGGTGACCGGCTCCGCTGCCTTCGTGACCAGGCCGCCCGCCGCGCCGACCGTCTTGCCGAGGCCCTTGCCCGCGCCGTCGACCGCGCCGGCGACGCGGTCGGTGACCGGCTTGAGCGGGGTCTGGCCGCCGACCTGCTCCACCACCTGGGAGACGGGGTGGGTGACGCTGTCGACCGTCTGCTCCAGGACCGGGTTGTTCTGCGGCGTGGTGACGTCGCTGGGTCGCGTCGAGCTGTTCCCGCCCGGGCCGCCCGTACCGCCGCCAACGCCGGGCGTGGTGGCGCCACCGGCACCCGGGGCGACGCCACCCGGGGCGCCCGTGCCGCCGCTGCCGAACAGGAGGCCGCCGGTGCCCCCGGCGCTGCCGCCCGTACCGCCACCGAACGCGGCGGCCTGCGGCGAGCCCGAGGGCAGTGAGGACGGGAACGCCACGTTCATCCATGACGTCGGAGCGCCGACACCCGCGTTCAGCGCGTTGCCTCCGCCGGAGGACGGCAGCGCCGCGGCGGCCCCGTCACCGGGGATGCCGCGGCCGGGGAAGCTGCCGTCGAGCTGGTCCTGAGCGGCCGAGGAGTTGGAGGCCGCGTCGGTGAGGACGGCGGCGCCGAGGACGCCGCCGATCGTGAGCATGGCGGCGGCTGCGGCCGTCGTCTTGCGCCGCCCGGCGGCGCGCTTCGCGGCGAGCTCGTCCGCGGACTTCTCCGCGCGGCTCGCCCGGGGCTTCAGGGGGCGGTCGAAGGAATGCGGGGCGCGGCCTTCGCGGCGGAGCAGGCTGCCGACGGAGACGTATTCGGGCTCGCGCGGTTCGGGAACGGCGGCCGGATCGGTGGTCACGTCGTCGTTGTCGGCGTCAGCCGCAGGAATGTTGCGCCGCAACAGCTCTCCGACAGAGACGAAGCTCGGCTCCTGACGAGAGCCACGACGCTGAGCGAACGCGACCACGATCTGTCGTCCTCCTTCGGGTGAAGTGACCCGACCACAATTACCGGACGCACAGAATGTTCACCAAGTGCTACTCGCCCGCTCATCGACAAGGCGCTGAAAGCGCGATTTCCGCTCACCGACTCCCGGCGACCGTTGAGCCGTTGGTCGCAGTCCGCAGTCGATCACTCACGCGCCCGGCGGTCGCTGCGAACGGCCAGGCAGTGGCGGACTCTGGACCGTTCGTCCCGCCGCCCCCTGGGTCGATCGGCACGATTCGCCGAGCGGTGCCTCCGAACGGCCGCCGTCGAGGGCGCCGAAAGGACCTTCCGCCCGAGGACCACCCGGTCGGGGGAGATCACGCGTCGCGACCGCTCGGACGGCCTGCGTGACCGTCGGTCTACTGCGAACGGCGCAACCGAGCGCGCGTGACGCCGCGCGCCCGATCCTGCGTGGCCGATCCCCTGCGGCCGATCCAGCGCAGCCGATCCCCCGGCCTGGCCGACCAGGGGCGGCCAATCCTGCTGAGTCGATCCCCGTGCGGCCGACCCCGTGCGGCCGCCGAACCCGTGCGGCCGCCGAACCCGTGCGGCCGCCGAACCCGTGCGGCCG
>NZ_BPRG01000217.1:113737-375995 GCF_036984265.1 Pseudonocardia sp. D17
CCCCGTGCGGCGGGCCGGTCAGCGCGGCAACTGGCCGCGGAACTCGCGTCGCGTCGCGTCGAGCGCGCCCTTCGCCGCGACGCCCGCGCCGCCGGCGAGCAGGATGCCGATGATGTCCGGCACGACCCCACCCGTCGTGAAGAGCAGGCCGATCAGCGCGACGAGCGCGGTGCCGCCGGCGACCTTCCACCGGCTGTTGACGTAGTCGCTGGTGGCGCCGCCGGACAGGCCGCGCTCCTTCGCACTCTTGTTGAGCATCGCGAGGTATCCGACGTGGCCGAGCGCCACGAGCGTTCCCACGAGCGCGATGACGAAAGCGACGATGCCGAAGACGGTCCCCATGACTCCACTGTGCCACCGCAGAGGCCGCCGGTGGCGGGATTTCGGGTGGTCCGGGCGTCAGCGTCCGCCGAGGCGTCCGCGGCCGAGGCGCAGCAGGAGCATCGCGAGCTCGCGGCCCTCCTCGCCCAGCTCGCGGAACCGGGCGAGCACGTGGATCTCGCGGCTGTAGACGATGCGCGGGCCGCCGCCCGCCATCCGGACGGCACCGATGCGCCGGGAGACATCGGTGCGCTCCTTGACCAGGCGCAGGATCTCGGCGTCGAGCCGGTCGATCTCGCGGCGGAGCGCGTCGATGTCGGTGGCGTCGTCGGTGTCGGCGGCGGGCTCGGTGTTCACGGACATGTTCTCCTCCTGGGTGCGCGGTCCACCGGCCCGTGACATGCAAGCGCCCCGGGTCCGATGGACTCCGGGGCGTCGGGGCTCTGTTGCGTCAGGCGGCGACGGGGACCGGAATCCGGTACCCGTAGAAAAATCGCGAGGCGCTGACCGACACGCCGACGAGTTTGCCACACGCACGCCGCGGCACGCACCGTCGTCCCTCGCCGGTACCGTGTTCGAACGATGAGCGCGCTGTTCGAACTGCCGTCCGAGAACCCGGCCCGTCCGACGACGGAGCGGGGTGCCGCGTTGCTCGAGGGCCTCAACCCCCGCCAGGTCGAGGCCGTCACGCACGCGGGCTCACCGCTGTTGATCGTCGCGGGGGCGGGCTCGGGCAAGACGCGGGTGCTCACCCACCGGATCGCCTGGCTGCTGGCCGAACGGCACGTGCACCCCGGCGAGATCATGTCGATCACGTTCACCAACAAGGCCGCGGCCGAGATGAAGGAACGCGTCGACGCGCTGGTGGGCAGGCGGGCCAACGCCATGTGGGTGTCGACGTTCCACTCCATGTGCGTGCGCATCCTGCGCCGGGAGGCCAAGCACCTCGGCGTGCGCAGCGCGTTCTCGGTCTACGACGCCGACGACTCCCGCAGGCTCGTCGGCATCGTCGCGCGCGACCTGGAGCTCGACCCGAAGAAGTTCTCCGCCCGCGGGCTGGCGGCCCAGATCTCCAACCTCAAGAACGAGCTGCTGTCCGCCGACGACGCCACCGAGCGCGCCGGGAACGACTTCGAGCGCCGGGTGGCGGAGGTCTACGTCGGCTACCAGTCGCGGCTGCGGCAGGCCAACGCGTTCGACTTCGACGACCTGATCATGGAGACGGTGTCGCTGCTGGCGCGGCTGCCCGCCGTCGCGGAGTACTACCGGCGCCGGTTCCGGCACGTGCTCGTCGACGAGTACCAGGACACCAACAAGGCGCAGTACGAGCTGGTCCGCCAGCTGGTCGAGCCGGCGAGCCCGGGCGCGGAGCCCGCCGAGCTGTGCGTCGTCGGCGACTCCGACCAGTCGATCTACGCGTTCCGCGGCGCGAGCATCCGCAACATCGTCGAGTTCGAGCAGGACTTCCCGAACGCCCGGACGATCCTGCTGGAGCAGAACTACCGCTCGACGCAGACGATCCTCTCGGCGGCGAACGCCGTCATCGCGCGCAACGCCAACCGTCGCGACAAGAGGCTGTGGTCCGACCAGGGCGACGGGGAGAAGGTCGTCGGCTACGTCGCCGACAACGAGCACGACGAGGCCTCGTTCGTCGCCGGGGAGATCGACCGGCTGGTCGACTCGGGGGAGTTCCGCAACTGCGACGTCGCGGTCTTCTACCGGACCAACGCGCAGTCGCGGGTGTTCGAGGACGTGTTCCTGCGGGTCGGGCTGCCGTACAAGGTCGTCGGCGGGGTGCGGTTCTACGAGCGGCGCGAGATCCGCGACGCGCTGGCCTACCTGCGGGTGCTGTCCAACCCGGAGGACACGGTCAGCCTGCGGCGCATCCTCAACGTCCCGAAGCGGGGCATCGGTGACCGCGCCGAGTCGCTGGTCGCCGAGTACGCCGAGCGGCACCGCACGTCGTTCTCGCGGGCGTTGCGGATCGCCGCCGAGCAGCCGGAGGAGCTGCCGGCCCTGGCCACCCGGTCGCAGCGCAACATCGCCGAGTTCCAGCGGATGCTCGACGACCTGCGCGAGCTGGTCGACCGCGGCGACGACACGGCCGAGATCCTGGAGGCCGTCTACGGTCGCACGGGCTACGTCGCGGAGCTCGAGGCGAGCGACGACCCGCAGGACGGCTCCCGGCTGGAGAACCTCGCGGAGCTGGTGACGGTCGCGCGCGAGTTCGCGGGCGACGCCGCGGTCGCCGATCTCCTCGACGGCGGCGCCTCAGACCCCGACGGCACCGTCATCGGGTCGGGCGAGACCGCGCTCGACACCGACGACACCAACGCCGGCGCGCCCGCGCCCGGCTCGCTGGCGGCGTTCCTGGAGCGGGTCGCCCTGGTCGCCGACGCCGACTCCATCCCCGACGACGACTCCGGCATGGTCACGCTGATGACCCTGCACACGGCCAAGGGCCTGGAGTTCCCGGTCGTGTTCCTCACCGGCTGGGAGGACGGGGTGTTCCCGCACATGCGCGCGCTGGGGGACCCGGCGGAGCTGGCGGAGGAGCGGCGGCTGGCCTACGTCGGCATCACCAGGGCCCAGCAGCGGCTGTACCTGTCGCGGGCGATCGTGCGCACGGCGTTCGGGCAGCCGAGCGTCAACCCCGCGTCGCGGTTCCTCGACGAGGTGCCCGCCGAGCTGGTCGACTGGCGTCGCGAGGAGACCCGGCGGCCTGCGGCCCCGGTGGGGCGCTTCGGGTTCGGTCGCCGTCCGGGCGCGACCGACCGCGGCGACTGGCGGGTCCCCGAACGCACGCTGCAGCAGTCGACGATCAGCCTCGACGTCGGCGACCGGGTCAACCACGACAAGTACGGCCTGGGCACGGTCGTGGCGTCCGACGGCGCGGGCGCCCGCGCGACGGTGACGATCGACTTCGGCAGCTCCGGGACGGTGCGGCTGATGCTGATCGGCGGGGTCCCGCTGCAGAAGCTCTGAGCGGCGGCGGGACCGCGCGGACGCTCAGTCGTGCGTCGGCCCGTCGTTGCCCGAGCCGGTGACGCTGATGCCGCGGGCGGCGAGCCACGGCACCGGGTTGATCTTGGTGCCGTTGGGCGCCCAGATCTCGAAGTGCAGGTGCGGGCCGGTCGACTGGCCGCGGTTGCCCATCTCGGCGATCTCCTGGCCGGCGCTGACCTTCTGGCCGACCGTGACCAGGCTGCGGTTGATGTGGCCGTACACGCTGTGCGAGCCGTCCGGGTGCCTGAGCACGACCCACAGGCCGAAGCCGCTGGCCGGTCCGGACTCCTCGACGACGCCGTCGGTGACCGCGTAGATCGGGGTGCCGATGCTGTTGGCGAGGTCGATTCCGTAGTGCGTGACGCCCCAGCGGGCGCCGAAGCCGGACGTGAAGCGGCCGACGGTCGGCAGCACGTAGGCGGCGCCGTTCCACAGCACGCCCTCGGGCGCGCCGGCGGCGAGCGCCCGCTTGAGCAGGTTCGCCTGCTGGGCGATCTTCGCGCCGATGTCGACGGCCTTGGTGAGGTTGGCGACGTCGACGTCCTCGCCGGGGTCGAGCGACTCGCCCGGGGCCACGGACGCGAGCTGGGCGGCACCGATCGCGGGCAGTGCGCGGGGCGCGCCTGCGCTGGTCGCGGGGGCGGCGGGCGTGACGGTCTCCACCGGGATCATCGCGTTGGTCGAGAGGGTCGCGTAGGGCGCGTCGACCGGGTGTGCGGCGCTCCACAGCGACGCCAACGACTGTCCCGCGGCCACGACCGCGCCGGCCGCCGCGAAGGCGACCGTCGCCCGCCCACGGATGGACGGCGACGGAGGCGCCGGTAACCGGTGACCTCCTGCAACCGCACACCCGCCCGCGGGCGGGTGTGCGTGGAGGTCCTGGTCGGCGCCGCGTGGGGAGCGGTGGCGCGACAAGAACTGCCCTTCTCGATACCGATGAGGCAGCCCGTTGCACGGTCGGGGCGGGCAGGTCGGGTTGGGGAGACCCTCGGCGGAACCGGTTCGGGGCCGGCTCCGTCACCTGTCGTGACCCGTCCGTGACACGGACGTCGCGAAACTAGCGGGCTCCGCGGTGCCGGGGCAAATCCCCCAGGGGCGTGTGCGCAGGTGCACCCGAACGGGTTCAGGCGGGTGAGGATCGGTCACGCATCGTGGCATTCGTCGCCCGTCGGGAGCGCGACCTGCGAGTGAAGTGATCAGTGCGGGCGTCGCTGCGGGCGAGCGCCGTGGCCACCCAGTGCACCGTTCGCGGGTCGATCGGCAGTGAAAGGTGACCCACGTCACGCAGTTCGAGCTCCTCGACCCACAGGTCCGGGTGGGTCAGCCGCGCGTTGCCCTGCGGGACGACCATCTCGTCGAGGCGGCTCCACACGACGAGGAACCGGGTCCGGCACCGCGGGGCGGGCCCGGCCAGCTCGGTCAGTACCTCCGAGCCCGGACGCAGCTGGCGGGCGAGCGGCGTGGGCATCAGGTAGGCCGTCGCCGTCCCGGTGTGCGGGCTGCCCAGCGTCACCAGCGTGTCGACGGCCTCGTCGCCCCCCATCCGCTGCACGTAGTAGCGCGCGATCATGCCGCCGAGCGAGTGGCCGACGATGTGCACCTTCTCCGCGCCCGTCGACGCACGGACGTCCTCGACGGCCCTGCGCAGCTCGCGCGCCGCGTCGCGCAGGTCTCCGGTGAGAACGCCGTAGTTGACCGCGTGCACACGCCCGAAGCCCCGGCGGCGCAGCGCCCGGCCGAACACGCTGAACACCGAGCGGTTGTCCATGATCCCGTGCACCAGGATGATCGGCGTCCCCGCGGCCGCCACGTCGGACACGACGAGGCTGCGCATGCGGGGCGGGAGCACGTCGGTGCGGTAGTGGTCCGGGTCCTGCATCGTCTCGGCGATGAGGCCCAGCGGGTAGGACGCGACGTGCGCCACGAGCCAGGCGCTCTCGACCGCCATCCCGCGCAGCCCGCCCGGCGAGCCGAAGGTCCGGGCCGCGTAGCCGGCGGCGCGAGCGGCCTCCCGGGCGAGCGTCCGCGCCCCGCCGGCCGCGGTGGCCAGGCGGGCTCGCGCGCTGGGCGCCGACGCCATGGGGAGACGGTAGGTCAGAAACGCCCGTCCTGCCCATCGCGGACACCTCCCCGAACGGCGGCATCACGCGGTGTGAGCAGCCCCACCGGCAAGGTGACTGGTCTCACCGGCCCAGGTCAGGGACGGTGCGCTCCGCATGGCTAGGGTCCTGGGGCGAGAACACGGTCGAGTCCGATGGTCGGCGGCGGCGACGCGTTCGATCACGCGCCGGCCGCCTGCACACCGGAGTGATCAGGAGAGAGCCGAGTGGACCTGTACGAGTACCAGGCGAAGGAACTCTTCGCCGCACACGGAGTCCCGGTGCTGCCGGGCCGGACCGTCGAGACCGCGGACGACGCGGCCGCGGCCGCCGCCGAGCTGGGCACCGCGGTCGTCGTGAAGGCGCAGGTGAAGACGGGCGGCCGTGGCAAGGCGGGCGGTGTCAAGCTCGCCGAGAACGCGGACGAGGCCAAGGAGAAGGCCGGGGCCATCCTCGGCATGGACATCAAGGGCCACACCGTCCACCGGGTCCTGGTGACGACCGCCAGTGACATCGCCGAGGAGTACTACTTCTCGTTCCTGCTCGACCGCTCCAACCGCACCTTCCTGGCCATGTGCTCGGCCGAGGGCGGCATGGAGATCGAGCAGTTGGCCGTCGAGCGCCCCGACGCGCTCGCGCGCATCCCCGTCGACGCCATCGCCGGCGTCGACAAGGCGAAGGCCGACGAGATCGTCGCCGCCGGGAAGATCCCCGCCGCGGTCGCCGAGGAGGCCGCGCAGGTCATCGTCAAGCTGTGGGAGACCTTCGTCTCCGAGGACGCGACGCTGGTCGAGGTCAACCCGCTCGTGCGCGACCCGCAGGACAAGGTCATCGCGCTCGACGGCAAGGTCACCCTGGACGAGAACGCCGACTTCCGCCACCCCGACCACGCCGGTCTGGTCGACGAGCGCACCGAGAACGCGCTCGAGGCCAAGGCGAAGGCCAAGGGCCTCAACTACGTCAAGCTCGACGACGGCCAGGTCGGGATCATCGGCAACGGCGCGGGCCTGGTCATGTCGACCCTCGACGTCGTCGCGTACGCCGGCGAGAAGCACGGCGGGGTCAAGCCGGCCAACTTCCTCGACATCGGCGGCGGCGCGTCGGCCCAGGTCATGGCCGACGGCCTCGACGTCATCCTCGGCGACCCCGACGTCAAGAGCGTGTTCGTCAACGTCTTCGGCGGCATCACCGCGTGCGACGCGGTCGCCACCGGCATCGTCGAGGCCCTGAAGATCCTGGGCGACGCGGCCACCAAGCCGCTGGTCGTGCGGCTCGACGGCAACAACGTCATCGAGGGGCGCCGAATCCTCGACGAGGCCAACCACCCGCTGGTCACGCAGGTGGACACGATGGACAACGCGGCCGACAAGGCCGCCCAGCTCGCGGCTGCGGGGGCCTGATCATGTCGATCTTCCTCAACGAGAACAGCAAGGTCATCGTCCAGGGCATCACCGGCGGCGAGGGCACCAAGCACGCCACCAAGATGCTGGCGGCGGGCACGAACATCGTCGGCGGCGTGAACGCCCGCAAGGCGGGCACCACCGTCACCATCGGCGGCAAGGACCTCACGGTCTTCGGCACCGTCGAGGAGGCCATCAAGGAGACCGGCGCCGACGTCAGCGTCGTCTTCGTGCCGCCGAAGTTCGCCAAGGACGCCGTCATCGAGGCGATCGACGCGGAGATCCCGCTGGCCGTCGTCATCACCGAGGGCATCCCGGTGCACGACTCGGCCTACTTCTGGGCGCACGCCGTCGCGAAGGGCAACAAGACCCGGATCATCGGCCCGAACTGCCCCGGCATCATCAGCCCCGGCAAGTCCAACGCCGGCATCATCCCGGCCGACATCGCGGGCCCCGGCAAGATCGGGCTGGTGTCGAAGTCGGGCACGCTGACCTACCAGATGATGTACGAGCTGCGCGAGATCGGCTTCTCGACGGCCATCGGCATCGGCGGCGACCCGGTCATCGGCACGACCCACATCGACGCCCTCGAGGCGTTCGAGGCCGATCCCGAGACCGCCGCGATCGTCATGATCGGCGAGATCGGCGGCGACGCCGAGGAGCGGGCGGCGGCCTTCATCCAGGCCAACGTCAGCAAGCCGGTCGTCGGCTACGTCGCGGGCTTCACCGCCCCCGAGGGCAAGACGATGGGCCACGCCGGCGCCATCGTCTCCGGCTCGGCCGGCACCGCGCAGGCCAAGAAGGAGGCCCTCGAGGCCGCCGGGGTCAAGGTCGGCAAGACGCCGAGCGAGACCGCCGCGCTGATGCGGGAGATCATCGCGGGGCTCTGAGCGCCACCGCGTCGCGGCGCGGCGGCCCGCCGACGGTGGGTCCGCCGCGCCGGGTACCGTCGAAATCGATGTAGCAACGACGAGCGCGCGCAACGGGTGCGCCGAGGGGGACGTCGATGACTCAGCAGACCGAGCAGCCCGCGAACGCGGGTCTGGCCGGACCGGCCCGGCTCGCCGCGCTCGGCGTCGGCGCTCTCGGGATCGTCATCTACCTGTGCTCGTTCTCCTCGGCGTTCCTGCTCTACCTCGTGCAGGGCCAGCAGCTGCTGATGATCGGTGGGCTGCTCGTCGCGGCCGCCGCGATCCGCCGCGGGCTGCTCATCCCCGGTGCGGTCGTCACGGTCGTCGGGGCGCTCGCTGTGCTGCAGGCCGTGCTGTTCGGCAACTCCGTCGCGGGCCTGCTCGGGTCGTTCGGCGGGTCGGCCGGTGCCTCGCTGCCCGCGATCATGATCGTCGTGCTCGTGCTGGCGCTCCTTCAGGCGGCGGGCGCCGTCCTGGTCGTGCTGTTCGACCTCGGCATCGTCAAGCCCCCGGCGCCCAGGCCGGCCACACCGCAGGGCTACGGCCCGCCGCCCGGCTACGGCCAGCCGGGGCAGGCCGGACCGCAGCCCTATGGCGGCTACCAGGGCGGATACGTCCAGCAGCAGCCGCCCGGGTACGCGCCGCCGCCGCCCTACGCCCCGCAGCAGCCCGCCGGCGGCTTCGGCCAGCCGCCTGCCCCGTCGACGTACGGGGCGCACGGCTGGGGTGGCAGCCAGCAGCCCACGGGCCCTCAGGCCACCCCGCCGGCCCCGCCGCCCGGCCAGTCCCCGACGGGGTCGCAGCCCGCCGGGTCGCCCCCCGCCGGGTCGCCCCCTGCCGAGGCGACGCAGACCCTCTCCACCGGCGAGAACCGTGCGCAGACACCGCCGCAGCAGTAGGTGACCTGCACCAAGCCCGACGCGCCCGCCCGGCGTGCCTGACCGCCGACGACGCGCCGCGCTGAGAGTCTGGACCGCGTGAGCCGCCGAACCGCCCCGTCCCGAGGCCGGCCGGCCGAGGTCTCCGCCGGTGCTCGCAGGGCTCGGAGTGCCGACGTCGCCGGTGCGCGGACCCGCGGGCCCGACGGCCGCCGCGCCGACCTGCCCGGCGACGACGCTCCCGGGGCGGACGTGCTCGCCGCCGCCGCGGAGTCGCCGTCCGACGGTCTCGACCGGCTCCGGGTCCTGCTCGCCGCCGCGATGGGCACCGTGCTCGTCAGCTACGCCTTGCTCGTCCCGGCCGCCGCACTCGTCGTCCTCACGTCCGGATCAGGGATGTCCGTCGACGGCGCCTTCGCCGCCGCCATCCCGCTGTGGCTCGCCGCGCACCAGATCCCGCTGCAGGTCCAGGGCGCGCCGCTGAGCGTCCTGCCGCTGCTCCCGACGATCGTGCTGGTCCTCGTGATCGCCGGTGGGGCCCGCTGGGCGGTCCGGCGCCTCGGTGGCCGGCTGCGTACCGACGGCGGTGCCGTCCTCGCCGCACACGCCGGTGCCCACGCGGCGGTCGCGGTCCTGGCCAGTGCGCTCCTCCCGGCTGCGGCGGCCGTGTCCGTCGCGCCGTGGGCGGCGATGGTCGGGGCCGGTCTGCTCGCCGCGCTCGCCACCGGCGCGGGACTGCTGCGCGCCTGCGGGCTGCCCGCCGAGTGGCGCGCCCGCATCCCGTCGTGGGGTGGCGCGGCGCTGCACGGCGCCGCCGTCGGACTGGTCGCGCTCGTCGCGGCGGGTGCCGCGGTCCTCACCGTGGACATGGTCGTCCGGGCGGGCGAGATCCAGCGCGCCTTCGTCACGCTCGGGCCGGGATTCGGCGCTGCGCTCGGCACCTTCCTGCTCTCACTGGCCTACCTGCCCAACGCCGTCCTCGCGGGCGCGTCCTGGCTGTTGGGGCCGGGGGTCGTCGTCGGGACGGCGTCGGCGTCGCCGTTCGCGGTCAGCGCCGGCCCGCGGATGCCGTTCCCGCTGCTCGCGGCCATGCCGGACACCGCGCCCCCGGCGTGGGCGATCGTCGTCCTGCTCGTCCCGGTGGCCGTCGGCGTCACGGTCGGCGCGGTCTGCCGACGGGCCCTGGCCGACACCCCCGACGTCCGGACCCGGCTGCGGGCCACCGCCGTCGCCGCGGTCCTGCTCGTGCTGGTCGTCGTGGTCCTCGCGGTGTTCGCGGGCGGACGCCTGGCCGCCGGCCCCTTCGATCCGATCCGGTTGCGTCCCGAGCTGCTGGCGCCCGCGGTGCTGCTGTGGATCGGGGGGCCGGCGCTGCTGATCGCGACGTTCCAGCGGTCGGCCCCCGGAGCCGCCCTCGCCCGGCGGACCGGGAACGTCGACCTCGAGGAGATCGAGGACGACGACGAGCCGGGCGGCGAGGAATACGAGCCCGCCGGGTCCGCGACCGGCGACGGCGACGCGGCCCCGCAGATCGGGTCCGAGGATCTCGATCGCGACTCCGACGACTTCGAGGACTCCGACGACTTCGAGGACTCCGACGACGTCGAGGACGGCTCGGAAGGCGTCGAGCTCGAGTCCGGGAACGATGAGGTGGGCGAGGGGCAGGGCGCGCGCGGCGTCGCCGGTGCCGACGACGATCCCGAGGACGACGATCCCGAGGACGGCGATCCCGAGGACGGCGATCCCGAGGACGACGATCCCGAGGACGACGATCCCGAGGACGACGAGCTCGACGGCCGGTCCGACGCGGACGGGTCCGCGGCCGCCGCGGCGGGGGACGAGGACGGTGGCGAGGACGGCGGCGAGGACGGTGGCGAGGACGGTGGCGAGCCCGGCCGCCGCGCGATCGACGACGATCCGGTGCCGGCGGCCGGCGCCGCCGCCGTTGCCCCGGATTCACCCGTGGCCTCCACTGTCGCCGTTCCCGGTGATGACGCTGCCGGTGATGACGCTGCCGGTGATGACGGGCCCGGTGGCGAGGGGCCGGACGCCGAGGGGCCGGAGGTCGAGGCGCCCGGCAGGGGCCGTCGTGGGGTGATCCGCGGCAGGCTGCTGCGCCGTAGATCCGGCGACGACGACGCCCCCAGGGCGGCCGACCCGGACGTCGATGACGTGGCGGACGGCGAGGATGCCGACGAGCCCGCCGCCGCGCCGCGCACCGTCGCCGAGCTGGTCGCGCTCCGGGAGGCCCAGCGCCGCAAGGGGTCCTGAGCGTCGGCCGGGACCTTCGCGCGGTTGCGACACCCGTCCGGGACGGGGCGGCGACGGTGTGACGCCCGCCGCCGCCTACTCTCGACACAGACGTCCGCTTGTCTTTTCTGCCGAGGAGTGGTGTGCCCGCGTCGTCCGGCAGTGCCCTGCGCGGTGCGCGCCCGGTCCGCAGCCGGATCGTGGTCCTCGCGTCGGGGACGGGCACCCTCCTGCAGGCCCTGATCGACGCGACGGCCGATCCCGGCTACCCGGCGGAGATCGTCGCCGTCGGGAGCGACCGGCCCGGCTGCGGTGCCCTCGACCGCGCGGATGCGGCCGGCATCCCGGGGTTCGCCGTCCCGCTCGGCGCGCACCCGGACCGCGCGGCCTGGGACGTCGCACTCACCGAGGCCGTCGTCGCACACCGCCCGGAGCTCGTCGTCAGCGCCGGTTTCATGCGCATCCTCGGCCCGGCCTTCCTCTCCGGCGTGCCGTGCCCGATGATCAACACCCATCCCGCGCTGCTGCCCGCGTTCCCCGGGGCGCACCCGGTCCGCGACGCGCTGGCCCACGGGGTCAAGGTCAGCGGCGCGACGGTGCACCTGGTCGACAGCGGCGTCGACACCGGACCGATCCTGGCGCAGGAGGCGGTCCCGGTGCTGCCCGGCGACACCGAGGCCGAACTGCACGAACGCATCAAGATCACAGAGCGGCGGTTGCTGGTGGGCACCGTCGCCGCGCTCGTCCGCGACGGGCGCGACCGGACGAGAGGTGACCTTCCGTGAGCGAGCGCAGACCCGTCCGCCGGGCCCTGATCAGCGTGTACGACAAGGCGGGACTGCTCGACCTCGCGACCGGGCTGCACGCGCTGGGCGTCGAGATCGTCTCGACGGGCTCCACCGCGCAGCGCATCGCCGACGCCGGGGTCCCGGTGACCCCGGTCGAGGAGCTGACGGGCTTCCCCGAGTGCCTCGACGGCCGGGTCAAGACGCTGCACCCACGCGTGCACGCCGGGCTGCTTGCCGACACCCGCAAGCCCGAGCACCTCGCGCAGCTCGAGCAGCTGGGGATCGCGCCGTTCGACATGCTCGTGTCGAACCTGTACCCGTTCACCGAGACCGTCGCGTCGGGAGCCACGCCGGCCGAGTGCGTCGAGCAGATCGACATCGGCGGCCCGGCGATGGTCCGGGCGTCGGCGAAGAACCACGACAGCGTCGCCGTCGTCGTCGATCCCGAGCGGTACGCCTGGGTGCTCGAGCAGGTCAAGGAGGGCGGTTTCGAGCTGTCCGACCGTCGGCGCCTCGCCGCCGACGCGTTCCGGCACACCGCGACCTACGACGTCGCCGTCGCCTCCTGGATGGGCAGCGTCCTCGCGGCCGACCCCGAGGGCGGCCCGTTCCCGGAGTGGGTGGGCGCCACCTGGCAGCGCTCGGCGACGCTGCGCTACGGCGAGAACCCGCACCAGGCCGCCGCGCTCTACGCCGACGGGCGGGGCGGGCTCGCGGGCGCGGAGCAGTTGCACGGCAAGGAGATGTCGTACAACAACTACGTGGACGCCGACGCCGCCTGGCGCGCCGCGCACGACCACGGCGAGCAGCCGACCGTCGCGATCATCAAGCACGCCAACCCCTGCGGCATCGCCGTGGGTGCCGACGTCGCCGAGGCGCACCGCAAGGCCCACGCCACCGACCCGTTGAGCGCGTTCGGCGGGGTCATCGCCGTCAACGCCGAGGTCAGCGCGGAGATGGCCACCCAGGTGGCCGAGATCTTCACCGAGGTCGTGCTCGCCCCGTCGTACGCGCCGGAGGCGCTGGAGATCCTGTCGCGCAAGAAGAACGTCCGGCTGCTGCGCATCGACGGCGTCGTCCGGCGCACCGGCGTCGAGCAGCGCGCGATCTCCGGCGGGCTGCTCCTGCAGCAGCGCGACGCCATCGACGCACCGGGTGACGACCCGTCGTCGTGGACCCTCGCGGCCGGCGAGCCGGTGTCCGAGGACGTGCTCGCCGACCTGCGCTTCGCCTGGCGGGCCTGCCGCTCGGTCAAGTCCAACGCGATCCTGCTGGCGTCGGGCGGCGCGGCCGTCGGCGTCGGGATGGGGCAGGTCAACCGGGTCGACTCGGCGCGGCTCGCCGTGGCCCGGGCAGGCGAGCGCGCCCGTGGGTCCGTCGCCGCGTCCGATGCCTTCTTCCCGTTCCCGGACGGCCTGGAGATCCTGCTCGAGGCGGGTGTTGCGGCCGTCGTGCACCCGGGCGGCTCGATCCGCGACGACGTCGTCACCGCCGCCGCGGCGGCGGCCGGGGTCCCGCTCTACCTGACGGGCACGCGGCACTTCGCGCACTGAGTCGAACTGAGCTGAGCGCGTGCCGCGCTCACCCGCGGCCCCGCCCTCTCGGGAGCATCCGGCGCAGGGCGAGGGCCGCGGCGAGCAGGGTCGTCACGGCGACGACGTGCCAGAGCAGGGCCAGCGGCCACGGCAGGTCCGGTACCGCGTAGCCGGCCAGCCCGAGTGGCACCGCGATGCCGCCGGTGGCCGCGCAGACCTTGGCGTACAACCCCTCACGCCCCGCTCGGTGCGAGGTGGTGCCAGTCGGCGCGGTCGCCGCGCAGTGCGTCGGCCGCGGCGCGCAGGAAGACGGCCTGCTGGAACAGGTCGTAGCCGAACTCGACGACCATCGGCAGCGCCAGCGCCATCCCGCGCCAGCCGCGGGCCCGCACCGTCCACACCCGTTCGACGACGAACACCGCGGTCACCGCGATCCACAACCCGGTGGGCGGGCCGAGCAGGCCCGCCGTCGCGAACAGGGCCGTGGCCAGCAGGAACAGCCCGACCGCGACGATGCCCGCGTACATCCCGGCCTGCCGGGCGAGGTACGGCGCGGTGACGACGTTGAGGCCGTACCCGCGCAGGTTCTCCAGGGCCCCGCGCTGCCAGCGCAGCCGTTGCCGCCACAGGTCGGCCCAGGTCGGCATGATCTCGGTGAGGACGCCGCAACCCGGCGGGGAGACCGTCCGCCATCCGAGCGTGCGGACGGCGAGGGTGATCTCGTTGTCCTCGGTGAGTGCGGCGGGGTCGTAGACGCGACCGGCGGGCCCTGGTAGCCGGGTGCCACGTGCGGCGGCGACCTCGCGCAGCACGCCGACCCGGAACAGCGTCGCGGTCCCGGTGAGCACCGTGGCGCGATCGGCACGCCGCGCGATCTCGCGGGCGTAACGGGCGTACTCGTTGCGCTGCAACGCCCCCACGAGCCCGGACCCCGCCTCGCCGTGGAACACCCCGCCGACGGCGCCGACGGTGTGGTCGTCGCGCAGCGTGCGCAGCGCCGTCTCGACGAACCCGGTGACGAGCATCGAGTCCGCGTCCGCGACGAGCAGCAGGTCGTCGTCGGCCAGCGCCGGGAGCAGGGCGTCGAGCGCCTGGCCGAGGGCACCCGCCTTGCGGTCGGTGTTGCCGACGGTCTCGAGTACCTCCGCGCCGTGACGGCGCGCCACCGGCACGGTGTCGTCGGTGCAGTTGTCGGCGACGACGACGATCCGGTCGGGCGCGGTCGTCTGGTCGCGCAGCGACGCGAGCGCCTCGGGCAGGGCGCGCTGCTCGTCGTGTGCGGGGACGAGGGCGACGATCCGGGGCCTGGTTCCGGTGGGAGCATCGTCGAGGGGCGCCGGTGGGAGGTCCAGCGTGAGGGCGGCGAGCTGGCTCCGGCGTTTCTGACCCCGCGTCACGTCTGTCGCTCCAACGAGTCGAAGTCGGCCGCCGGGCGGGGTTCGCGCCGGCCGGTTATTCGTACAGTGACCGCGACCTGTGACGGCATTCCTCGATCGAGTGAGTGTCAGTGACGGGTACTCGGAGTTGTCCACAGGCCGGGTTGAGGCGGCCGGGAGACGTCCCTATGATTCGAACATCAGTTCGAACAGGGGGTGTGTGGTGGCGCCTGGGGCAGTTCCCGCCGGGGTGGACGCGGCGAGCCGGCTGGAGGTCGCACGGGGCCTCTTGCGGCGGATGGAGCGACCGGCCCGGTCGGAGGGGGCGCGCGCGTCGCCCACCCCGGGCGACGACGGGCGGGTCCTGCCCGTCGCGGCCCCGCTGGCGCGGGTCCTGCCCGCCGGCGGGCTGCGCCGGGGGTCGACGGTCGCGGTCGGCGCCGGCCCGGGGTCGACGTCGTTGCTGTTCGCGCTGCTGTCCGCGGCATCCGCGAGCGGGGCGTGGGCCGGGGTGGTCGGCCGTCCCGACCTGGGGCTGCTCGCCGCGGCCGAGGCCGGTGTCCGGCTGGATCGGCTGGCGCTCGTGCCCCGGCCGGGGCGGGATCTCGTCGCCGTGGTCGCCGCGCTGGTCGACGGGCTCGACCTGGTGGCGGTGGCGGGCCACGAGCGGGCCGGGGTCCGTGCGGCCGACCGGCAGCGGCTGGCCGCGCGGGTCCGGCAGCGGGGTGCGGTGCTGGTCGCGCTCGGGGCGTGGCCGGGAGCGGATCTGGAGCTGAGCTGCACGCGCGCCGCGTGGCAGGGGCTGGTGGGTGCGGGCGCGGGACGGCTGCGGGCGCGGCACGTGCAGGTCCGGGTCCGTGGACGCGGGATCGCTCCCGACGGTCGGACCGCGGGGATGCAACTGCCCGGCGGGTCCGGGGCCGTGGAGCCGCCGGCGGACGACGCCGTGTCCGTCCCGCTGCAGGCCGCCGCGAGGGCGGCGGTGTGAGCGCGCCCCGGGGGAGCGCGTCCCCGGCGAGCGCGTCCCTGACCAGCGGGTCGGAGCCGGTGAGCGGGGAGCGGCCCGTCCGGGTGCTCGCCCTCTGGTCGCCCGACTGGCCGGTCACGGCCGCGGCACTGGCCGAGGGCGTGCCGTCGCACCGGCCGGCCGCGGTGGTCGTGGCCAACCGGGTGCTGGCCTGCTCGGCCACCGCCCGCGCGCAGGGGGTGCGACGGGGGCTGCGGCGCCGGGAGGCCCAGGCCCGCTGCCCGGAGCTCGCGGTGCTGGGACGGGACCCGGAGCGCGACGCCCGGCTGTTCGAACCCGTCGTCGTCGCGGTGGAGGAGCTGGCGCCGGGCGTCGAGGTCGTCCGCCCGGGGCTGGTGGCGCTGCCGGCCCGCGGGCCCGCGGGATTCTTCGGCGGGGAGCTGGCCGCTGCCGAGCGGCTGGTCGACCAGGTGGCGGCCCGGACCGGGGTGGAGTGCCAGATCGGGGTGGCCGACGGGTTGTTCGCCGCGGTGCTCGCCGCCCGTCGTGGGGTCTCGGTCGAGGCCGGTGCCACCCGGGCGTTCCTCGCGCCGATGGGGGTCGAGGAGCTCGACCGGGAGCCGGAGGTCGACCGTTCCGAGCTGGTCGGGCTGCTGCGCCGGCTCGGGCTGCGCAGCCTCGGCGCCTTCGGCTCGCTCGAGGCGGCCGACGTCGCCTCCCGGTTCGGCGCCGACGCGGTGCTGGCCCACCGGCTCGCCCGCGGGCTCGATCCCCGCCCGCCCGTGCGCAGGCACCCGCCGGAGGAGCTGGCCGTCGAGCTGGAGCTCGACCCACCGGTCGACCGGGTCGACGCGGCCGCCTTCGCGGCCCGCGGGCTGGCCGAGTCGCTGCACCGGGTCCTCGCGGGCCACGGCCTGTCCTGCACCCGGCTCGGCGTCGCGGCGACGACGGCGTCGGGGGAGGAGCTGCTGCGCGTCTGGCGGTGTGCCGAGCCGCTCACCCCGGCGGGAACGGTCGACCGGGTGCGCTGGCAGCTCGACGCCTGGCTGACCCGCGGTGGATCGGGCGCGGTCGTGCGGCTGCGGCTGACCCCGGAGGAGACCGTCACGGCGGGGGCACTGCAGCTCGGGCTGTGGGGAGAGGTCGGGGTGGCCGACGAGCGGGCCGGGCGCGCGCTCGTCCGGGCCCAGGCGCTGCTCGGGCCCGCGGGGGTGGTCACCGCCGTGCTCACCGGAGGGCGCGACCCCGCCGAGCGGGTTCGGTTGGTGCCGTGGGGCGACGCACGCGGGACCCTCGACGGAATCTCCGACGACCGCGCCGGTCCGCTCGTCCCGGCACCCGGGCCACCGGTGGTCGACGGGGTGGCCGGTGGGCCGCAGGACCCGGTTCCCGACCTCCCGGAGGACGACCCTGCCGACGCTCTCGCCGACGTCCTGGCCGACGCCCTCGAAGACGGCCCCGACCGCGATCTCGACGGCTACCCGGCAGCGAGGTGTCTCGCAGGGGGCCCGGGTTCGTCGGGCCCGGGTTCGTCGGGTTCGGCTCCGGGTGGTTCTCCAGATGGTTCGGCTCCGGATGGTTCGGCTCGTGATGGTTCGGGCGTGGAGGGCTCGGCTCGTGATGGCAGGGGCGCGGCGCCGGGTGCGGGGGAGGCCGGGGGCCGGGAGGGCGGGGCCTGGGAGCCGCGCCGGGAGCGGCCCGAGATCTCCCGGGACGGGTCGGGACCGCGGCGTGATGGGCGGGGCGCGGGGCGCTCCGGGCGCCCGGGCGGATCGGGACGCGGGCGTTCCCGGGAACCGGGGCCGGGGATCGCGCCGGCACTCTCGCCCAGCGGCCCCCCGCGGCGCAACGCCCGCCGCGGTACCCGCCGTACCCGTCCCGTCCGGTCCGCCCGGCCGGCCCTGCTGGCGCCGCCGCCGGTCTGGCCCGGGCGGCTGCCCGCGCCGTCGCCCACGACGGTGCCGGTCGACCCGCCCGCCGTCGACCTGCTCGACGCCGCGGGCGATCCCGTCGGGCTGCGGGAGATCGACCTGCTCGCAGGGGTGCCCGTCCGGGTGCGGGTGGCCGACGGCCCGTCGGGGGAGGTCGTGGCGTGGGCCGGGCCCTGGCCGGTGCAGCAGCGCTGGTGGGTGCCCGGGGCGGCCGGCTCGACCCGGCTGCAGGTCGTGCTCGACGACGGCACGGCCCTGCTGCTGACGGCCACCCGCGGGAGGTGGTGGCTCACGGGCGTCTACGACTGACCAGCACGCGCCCGGCGACCCCGAACGGTCGCACGGTACGGCTCGAAGTACGTTGAGCCGCGCACACCGCCCGTCGGGGAAGGAACCGTCATGAGGTCGGGAAGACTTGCGCATGTCCACAACGTCGAGGACATGCGCCGCCTGGCGCGTCGGCGTCTGCCCAGGGCCGTCTTCGACATCGTCGACGGTGGCGCCGGCGACGAGGTGACGTTGCGCCGCAACCGGGAGTCGCTCGACCGCATCGCGCTCAAGCCCCGTGCGCTGGCCGACGTGGCGAAGGTCGACACCTCCACGACGATCCTCGGCGACCCGGTGTCGGTGCCGTTCATGCTCGCACCCTGCAGCTCCGCCCGGATGTGCCACAGCGCGTCCGAGCCCGCGGTCGCCCGTGCGGCGGGCAGGTTGGGAACGGCGTTCGCGGTGGCGGGCGGGGCGAGTGAGAAGCCCGAGGTGATCGCGAGGGCCGCGACGGGCCCGCTCTGGTACCAGCTCTACATGAAGCCCGAGCAGCAGGCGAACGTCGAGCTCGTCGACCGTGTCGAAGCGGCCGGCTACCGGGTGCTGTGCGTGACCGTCGACAGCGCGATCAAGCCGTACCGCGAGAAGGACCTGCGCAACCGGGTCGGGATCCCGCTCAAGATCTCCCCGCAGCTGGTGCTCGCCGGAGCGTCGCGGCCGTTCTGGGCGCGCGACTACCTCCTCGGGCAGTCGGGCGGCGGCCTCGGCCGCATCGCCGCCCGGGCGGCGCGGGTCAACCCGCTGGCCAAGGGCGCCTCCGCGCGGTCCGCGCCCGCCGAGCCCGCGGTCGAGCCCGCCGGCCCCGCGCTCGACGTCATGGCGGCCAAACGGGCCTACGACAACCTCGCCGACGCGATCAGCCACGTGAAGTCCGTGACGGTCGACGACATCCGCTGGCTGCGGGAGCGCTGGGCGGGCCCGCTGGTCATCAAGGGCATCCTGCGCGGCGACGAGGTTCCGCAGCTCGTCGACCTCGGCGTCGACGGCATCGTCGTGTCCAACCACGGCGGCCGGAACATGGACGGTGCGCCGGCGACGATCGACGTCCTCGGTGAGGTCGTCGACGCCGCCGCCGGGCGGGCCGAGGTGTTCCTCGACAGCGGGGTGCGCCGCGGTGCCGACGTCGTGCGGGCGCTGGCCCTGGGGGCGCAGGCCGTCCTGGTCGGCAGGCCCTACATGTTCGCGCTGGCCGCGGCCGGCGAGGCGGGCGTCGACAGGGTGCTCGAGCTGCTGCGCAACGAGGTCGTCCGGGTCATGTCGCAGCTCGGCGCGGCCACGGTCGACGAGATCGACGCGTCACTGGTCGACCTCGGGCGCTGACGCGTCGGGAGATCCTCACCGCGGGCTGGCGTTGACGTCGGCGTCAAGGTCTAGCGTCGTCATCGAGGGGGAGGGATGGCGATGCGGATCGGTGAGCTGGCCGACCGGGTGGGCGTGAGCACCCGGACGCTGCGGCACTACGAGTCGCTCGGTCTGCTGCCGGGGCGGCGCGGGTCCAACGGCTACCGCGTCTACGATGACGCCGACGTGCGTGCGGTCCGTGAGATCCGCATGCTCGTCGGGCTGGGTTTCGCCCTGGAGGAGACGCGCCCGTTCGTCGACTGTCTGCGCGCGGGGCACGAGCGGGCGGGCAGCTGCCCCGACTCGCTCGCGGTGCTGCGTCGCAAGATCGCCGAGGTCGACGAGTCGGTCGACCGGCTCCGTCGGGTCCGCGCCGAGCTCGGCGACCAGCTCGTCGAGGCCACGCACGCCCGGTGCGAGTTCTCCCTGTTCTCGCCCTGACGGGCCCCTGAGGCCCCGTGACGGGGTGCACGTCGCCGGCCGGATCCGGTCGGTCCACACGTTCGACGTCCCTGGGAGGACGCATGTCCGGAAACGGTTCGCTGCCCGCGGTCACCGATGCGACGTTCGCCGCCGAGGTCCTCGAGTCACCGGTGCCGGTGCTGGTCGACTTCTGGGCGACCTGGTGTCCGCCGTGTCGCATGGTCGCGCCGGTGCTCGCGCAGATCGCCGCCGAGCGGGCGGGCCGGCTTCGCGTCGTGTCGATCGACGCCGACCTGAACCCGCAGGTCAGCCGGGACAGTGAAGTGATGTCGATGCCGACGATCGACCTCTACGTCGGGGGCCGGCGCGTCGCGCGCGTCATCGGCGCACGGGCCAAGTCGGCGCTCGACCGGCTCCTCGACGAGCACCTGCCGGCGCCCGCACCGGCCTGATCACCTGGCCCGAGGCGGGTCAGGCCGCGGCGCGCGGCGTCGACGAGCTCCTCCGCGAAGGTCACGGCCGCCGGACCGAGCTCGGCGCGGCGGGGGTCGTGCGCGCTCGCGTAGAGACCCTCGACGAGGAGCGCGAGGCGGTCGGTGAGCACATCGGGCTCGGCCACTCCCAGACGCGCGACGAGCCGCGCGAGGCGCTCGCGCGAGTCGGCGAGGAAGCGCCGGGCGATCGTGTCCCCGTCGCCCCCGACGTCGGGGGACTCGGTGAGGAAGTTGCGCAGCGGGCAGCCCCGGAAGCCCGGACGGGCGACCCGCTCGCCACTCTCCCTGACGAGCGCGAGGAGCTGCGCGCGGGGGTCGTCGCCGGCAGCGGTCACGGCGGCATCCATCGCGGCGTCGCGCTCGCGGCGGAACCGCTCGAGATGCGCCGCGACGAGGTCGCCCTTGCTCGGGAAGTGGGTGTAGAGCAGGTTCTTTCCGCAGCCCGCGTCGTGGACGACCTCGGCCATCCCGACCGCCCCGATCCCACGGGACGCGAACAGCGCGGACGCGACGTCGAGAATCCTGTCGCGTGCGTCGGGATCGGCCCTGCGAGCCACGTCCGCCTCCTCGGTCCACGTGCCGCCGGTCCGGAACGGCGGGCTTCGCCGTCCATTGTGACGGACCGATCAGTCCCTCAACTATTGACGCCGACCGATGCATGGCGCAACCTCGGGCGAGTGAATCGGACCGATCGGTCCGTAATCTCGAGGAGCCGCCGTGAGTCCGGATGTCGACGACCCCGCCGTCCCATCCAGGACGGGGCCCCGGCCGGACGCGCCCGCGCGGAGCCGGCCAGGTCTCACCCTGCTGGTCGTGGGCTCGTCGGCGTTCCTCGCCTCGCTCGACCTGTTCATCGTCAACATCGCGTTCCCGGTGCTGCGGGTCGACTTCGGCGCGAACCTCGTCGGACTGTCCTGGGTGCTGAGCGGCTACACGGTCGTCTTCGCGGCGTGCCTCGCCCCGGCGGGCCGGCTGGCCGACCGCGTAGGGCGCAAGCGGTTGTTCGTCATCGGTGTCGCCCTGTTCGCGGTGGGTTCGGCGGCGTGCGCGGCCGCGCCGTCGGTCGGGATGCTGGTCGCGGCACGTGTGGTGCAGGCGATCGGCGCCGCGCTCGTGACGCCGACGGGCCTGGCCCTGCTGCTGACGGCCTTCCCGGCGCAGCGGCGCGCCTTCGCGGTGGGGGTGTGGGCCGCGCTCGGCGCGGCCGCCGGGGCGCTCGGGCCGCCGCTGGGCGGGCTGCTCGTCGTCGCGTCGTGGCGGTGGGTGTTCCTGGTCAACCTGCCGGTCTGTGTGGTGGTGCTGGTCGTCGCGCCCCGGTTGCTGCGGGAGTCGCGTGACGCGTCCGGCGCGCTGCCCGACCTGCTCGGTGCGCTCGCCCTGCTGGGTGGCGTCGGTGCGCTCGCCTACGCGCTGGTCGAGGCACCGACCGCCGGCTGGACGGACGGCCCGGTCCTGGCGGCGTTCGTCGTGGCGGCGGCGCTGTTCGTCGTGCTCGCGGCGCGGTCGCGACGGCATCCCGCGGCGATCGTCGACCCGACGATGCTGCGCATCCCCACGCTGTCGCTCTCGAGCGTCGCGATGCTCGTGTTCTCCGCGGCCTTCGCCGCGATGGTGTTCGGCAACGTCATGTTCCTGACGGGGCTGTGGCGCGACTCGACGGTCGTCGCCGGGCTGGAGATGGCCCCGGGTCCTGCGATGGTGGTCGTGGTCGCGATGCTCGGGTCGCGGCTGGTGCAGCGGATCGGCCCCGGGCCGACGGCCGTCATGGGCGCGCTGTCCTACGCCACGGGGATCACGGTGTGGGTGCTGCGGATGACCGCGGGACCGGACTTCGCGACGACGATGCTGCCGGGCCAGCTGCTCACCGGCCTCGGCATCGGGCTGGCGATGCCCGCGCTGACCGGCGTCGTCGGCGCCGTCCTGCCGCCCGACCGGTGGGGCGCGGGTTCGTCGATGGTCAACACGACCCGGCAGATCGGGATGGTGCTGGGTACGGCGGTGATCGTGGCGATCTACGACGCGTCCGGCGGTCCGACGACGTTGACCGCGTTCCGGCACGGCTGGACCTTCCTGCTCTGCTGCGCCGGGCTCACGATCGTCTGCGGGCTGGCGGTCGCGCGGCGGGCGGGCCGCGACCACGATGCCGCCGCGCAGCGGTTCACCGGGCCCGTCGCCGCCGCTCCCGGGCGGGCGTGACCCTGTGGACAACCGGATCTGATCGAACGGGTGTTCGAGTAGACTTCGGGGCGTGGGTTTCAACAATCCCGACGTCAGCTGGTCGGAGCTGGAGTCGGTGCTCTCGGGCCGGCCGCGCGACGGCGCGTCCCTCACCGGCGGCCCCCCGGAGGGCGACGGTGGGGACAGCCCCGCGTGGTCGCGCAAGCGCGAGCCCTACCGGGCGCCGACGTTCGACGCCGCGGCGGGCACCCGGGTGCCCTACGCCGAGCTGCACTGCCACTCCAACTTCAGTTTCCTCGACGGGGCGAGCCATCCCGAGGAGCTGGTCGAGCAGGCCGCCCGGCTGGGGCTCGACGCTCTCGCGCTCACCGACCACGACGGGATGTACGGCGTGGTCCGCTTCGCCGAGGCGGCGGCCGAGCTGGGGGTCGCCACGATCTTCGGCGCGGAGCTGAGCCTGGGGCTGTCGGCCCCGCAGAACGGCGTCCCCGATCCCGAGGGCAGCCACCTGCTGTTGCTCGCCCGGGATCCCGACGGCTACCGGGCGCTGTGCCGGGTGATCAGCGCGGCGCAGCTGCGGGGGCGGGAGAAGGGCCGGCCGGTCTACCGCGTCGACGAGATCGTGGAGCAGACGGCCGGGCACGTCGTGGCGCTCACCGGTTGCCGCAAGGGTGCGGTCCGGCAGGCGCTGGCCGCGGGCGGTCCCGTGGCGGCCGAGGAGGCGCTGGGCTGGCTGGTCGAGCGGTTCGGTCGCGAGGGTGTGGCGGTCGAGCTGACCCATCAGGCCCTGCCCGGCGACACCGAGCGCAACGACGCGCTGGCCGCCCTCGCGGCCCGCGCCGGGCTGCCGACGGTGGCGACCACCGGTGCGCACTACGCCGAGCCGGGCCGCTACCCGTTGGCCGCTGCGATGGCCGCGGTCCGGTCCCGGCGCAGCCTCGACGAGGCCGACGGCTGGCTCCCGCCCGCGGGCACGGCCAGGCTGCGGTCCGGGGCCGAGATGGCCGCCCGCTTCGAGGACCGGTACCCGGGGGCGGTGGCCCGGGCCGCGGCGCTCGGCCGGGAGTGTGCCTTCACCATCGACCTCGTCGCGCCCGACCTGCCGCCGTTCGAGGTCCCCGACGGTCGCGACGAGGCGTCGTTGCTGTGGGAGCGGGTGCGCAAGGGGGCGATGTGCCGCTACGGCAGCCAGGCGGAGAACCCCGAGGCGGCCGAGACGATCGAGCGCGAGATGGAGATCATCGTCGCGAAGAAGTTCCCCGGCTACTTCCTGATCGTCCACGACATCGTCGAGTTCTGCCGCCGCAACGACATCCTCTGCCAGGGCCGGGGATCGGCGGCCAACTCGGCGGTCTGCTTCGCGCTCGGCATCACCAACGTCGACGCCGTGGCCTGTGGGCTGCTGTTCGAGCGTTTCTTGTCCCCGGCGCGCGACGGCTACCCCGACATCGACCTCGACATCGAGTCCGGCCGGCGTGAGGAGGTCATCCAGTACGTCTACGGCCGCTACGGCCGGGGCTGTGCGGCGCAGGTCGCCAACGTCATCACCTACCGGCCGCGGTCCGCGGTCCGCGACATGGCCAGGGCGCTGGGCTTCTCGCCCGGCCAGCAGGACGCCTGGAGCAAGCAGATCGAGCGCTGGCACGGCATCGGCGGTCCCGACGGGCCACCCGCGCCCGAGGGGATGCCGCCCGCCGTGCTCGCGCTCGCCGAGCAGCTGCTCGGCTTCCCCCGGCACCTGGGCATCCACTCCGGCGGGATGGTGATCTGCGACCGCCCGGTCTCCGAGGTCGTGCCCGTCGAGTGGGCGCGGATGGAGGAGCGGACCGTCGTGCAGTGGGACAAGGACGACTGCGCGGCCGCGGGACTGGTGAAGTTCGACCTGCTCGGCCTGGGGATGCTCACCGCGCTGCACACGATGATCGACCTCGTCGCCGCGCACCACGGCCTGCGGGTGGAGCTGTACGAGCTGCAGCCGACCGACCCCGAGGTCTACGCGATGCTGCAGCGGGCCGACTCGGTCGGGGTGTTCCAGGTCGAGTCGCGGGCCCAGATGGCCACACTGCCCCGCCTGAAGCCGGAGCGGTTCTACGACCTCGTCGTCGAGGTGGCGCTGATCCGGCCGGGACCCATCCAGGGCGGCTCGGTGCACCCCTACATCCGGCGTCGCCGGGACCTGGAGGAGTGGCATCACGACCACCCGCTGCTCGCGGGCGCGCTCGACAAGACCCTCGGCGTCCCGCTGTTCCAGGAGCAGCTGATGCAGGTCGCGGTCGACGTCGCCGGGTTCTCCGCAGCCGACGCCGACGAGCTGCGCCGGGCGATGGGTTCCAAGCGCTCGACCGAGAAGATGGAGCGGCTGCGCGGCCGCTTCTACGACGGCATGGCCGCCAACGGGATCACCGGCGAGGTCGCCGAGGGCATCTTCGCCAAGATGCTGGCGTTCGCGAACTTCGGCTTCCCCGAGAGCCACTCGATCAGCTTCGCGTCGCTGGTCTACCAGAGCGCCTGGTTCAAGAGGTACTACCCGGCAGCCTTCTGCGCGGCGCTGCTCAACTCCCAGCCGATGGGGTTCTACTCACCGCAGTCGCTCGTGGCCGACGCCCGCAGACACGGCGTCCTGGTCCGTGGTCCCGACGTCTGCGAGGGTGGCGCGGAGGCCACGTTGGAGCCCGACCCGCGCAGCGAGGGCGGTGTGGCGATCCGGCTCGGACTCGGTGAGGTGCGCTCCGTCGGGATCGAGAAGGCCGAGGAGATCGAGGCCGAGCGCGTCCGTGGTGGGCGCTACCGCGATCTCGCCGACCTGGCTCGCAGGGTCCGGCTGACGGCACCGCAGGCCGAGGCGCTGGCCACCGCGGGGGCGTTCGGCTGCTTCGGGATCGACCGCCGGTCGGCGCTGTGGGCGGCGGGGGTCGTGGCCGGGGTCCGGCCCGAGCACCTGCCGGGTGCGGCGGTCGGGTTGGAGGCACCCGCGCTGCCGGGGATGACCGATGTCGAGCTGACGGTCTCGGACGTGTGGGCCACGGGCGTCTCGCCCGACAGCCACCCGCTCCAGCACCTGCGTCCGCGGCTCGACGAGCTGGGTGCGGTGCCCGTCGCGAGGCTCGACGAGGTCGGGCGGCGCGCGATGACGGGGACCGCGCACCGGATGGGGCGACGGGGCCCGCAGGAGGTCGACGCGCTGGTCGAGGCGCTCGACCCCTACGACCCCGACGTGCGGCCACCGCGGGTGCTGGTGGGCGGTCTCGTCACGCACCGGCAGCGGCCCGCGACGGCGGGCGGGGTCACCTTCATCAACCTGGAGGACGAGACCGGAATGCTCAACGTGACCTGTTCGGAGGGGCTGTGGGCCCGTTATCGGTCGGTGGCGCTGGGCAGCAGCGCGCTCCTCGTGCGCGGGAGGCTGGAACGCAGTCCGGAGGGAGTGCTCAACCTCGTGGCGGATCGGCTGCAGAAGTTGCCGCTGGCCGTCGCCGTTCCGTCACGCGACTTCCGTTGAACAAGATCGTGAATGGTCGGGTGGTGGTCGGGAGAATGCAGGACGCCCCGCCCGGGAACGGGCGGGGCGTCCGGGAGAAAACGGATCTACTTCACCATCGGACTGCCCATGGGCATCGAACGTCCGCCGAGATCCTGTCCCATTCCGTCCACGAGCACGTAGGCGAAGATCGCGCAGAAGATGAACGTCGTGATTCCGGCGATCGGGAACAAGCTCGTGTTTCCGGCGCTGACGCCGATGAATGCCAGCGCGAACGTCGCGTCGACGAACAGGAGCCCGAGCGTGAACACGATCGGGAGCCGCAGCGTCGCCAGCGTGACGATCACGAAGACGATCAGGAAGGACAGCAGATACGTCCGCTGCACCGACGCGACCTGGGCCGCCTGGGTGATACCCCACCAGCCGCTGGTCAGACCCACGACGAGCAGCGAGAAGCTGAGCCAGAAGGCCGAGAACACGCCGAGCACGGCCGCGACCGTGTTCATCGCGAGGCGCCCTGCCCAGATGGTGGCCACGAGCATGAACAGGCCGGTGCAGAGCGAGAGCGCGGGGATCATCCCGCCGGGAAGCGTCGCGGTGTCGAGATAGCCGACGAACCAGAGTCCGAGGGTGATGCCGCCCGGCAGAAACGTCGTCAAACCAAGCAGGAGGGGATTTCCAACGGGGGTCGGGGCAGCCGTTTCGGCAGCGGCATGCGCCCCGGACTGCACGTCGCTTTCAACGCTCATGACCACACTCCTCGTCGAGACGGTCACCGGCGACGTCCCACGCCGCCGGTGGTCCGATTGTGCGCTCCGACACTGCTTCTGACACCCCTGCGAACGGGCACTGCGGGCGACGGATCAGGTGAACCCGTGGTGACGACAGGGCTCGTCGGTCGAAAGTCGAATCGATCGGGGGATGCGCGCGCCACCTACTGGTCGGACGGTCTGATCGGTATGGCACGGTTCGGGAATGGGTCCACGGACGGTCGACGCCGCCGACGACGAGTTCGAGGACGAAGACTTCTCCGAGATCGTCGCCGCTGGGGCCACATGGGCCCGCCGACGATTCGTGCGGTGCTCGTTCTCCGGATCGGATCTGCGCGGACTGCGTACGGACGTCTGCACCTTCGACGAGTGCGACTTCCGCGGTGCCGACATGGGCGACTCCGAGCACCGCGGCAGTGCGCTGCGTACCTGCTCGTTCCAGGGCGTGACGCTGCTCGGTTCGACCTTCCGGGGCTGCTCGCTGCTCGGCAGCACCCTGCTCGACGCCCGGATGCGCCCGATCAGCTTCGTCGACTGCGACCTGACGCTCGTCTCGCTGGGCCGCGCCGACCTGCGCGGCACCGACCTGTCGGGGCTGCGGCTGCGCGAGGCCAATCTCGTCGAGACCGACCTGCGCAAGGCCGACCTGCACGGCGCCGACCTGTCCGGTGCCCGGCTGCGGGGCGCGCGTCTGGAGGGCGCCGACCTCCGGGGCGCGCGCATCGACGCCGACGGCCTCGTCCAGGCGCGGCTCGAGGGTGCCACGGTCGACGCCGCGACCGCGGTGCGCTTCGCGGTCGCGCACGGCCTGATCATCAGCTGACGCCGGCCGCCCTGCCCGCCCGTCCTCTCCCGCCCCCGCGCAGGGCCCGGGACCCCGCCCGCCCGCTCGACCGGCCACCCCCGACCCCGCTCCCCGATCACCGCACGGCGCCGTCGTTCGGACGGCCCGCGCGGCGGCGGGACGGCGCGGACGTCGGCAGATCGTGCGTCGGCACAATGGGCGCCGTGACGGCGACGGTGATGGACGGGAAGGCGGCGCTGGCCGGAATCCTCGGTGAGCTGGCCGAGCGCGTCGAGAAGCTGGCGGCCGCCGGTCGCACCCCCGGCTTGGGCACCGTCCTCGTCGGCGACGATCCCGGCTCCCGCTCCTACGTGCGGGCCAAGCACCGGGACTGCGAGAAGGTCGGCATCCGGTCGATCCGTCGTGAGCTCCCGGCCGACGCGACCCAGGCGCAGGTCGAGCAGGTCGTCGACGAGCTGAACGCCGATCCCGGGTGCACCGGCTACATCGTCCAGCTCCCGCTGCCGGCGGGGCTCGATGCAGGCGCGGTGCTCGAGCGCATCGACCCGGCCAAGGACGCCGACGGTCTGCACCCGGTCAACCTCGGCAGGCTCGTCCTCGGTGAGCCGGGCCCGCTGCCGTGCACCCCGCGCGGGATCGTGGAGCTGTGCCGTCGGTACGGCGTGGACCTGGACGGGGCGCGGGTGACGGTCGTCGGACGTGGCGTGACGGTCGGCAGGCCGCTGGGCCTGCTGCTCACCCGGCGCAGCGAGAACGCGACCGTCACGTTGTGCCACACCGGCACCCGCGACCTCGCCGCGGAGGTCCGGCGGGCCGACGTGGTCGTCGCCGCGGCGGGGGTGCGCGGGCTGGTCTCCGCGGACATGGTCCGGCCGGGGGCGACGGTGCTCGACGTCGGCGTGACCCGCACCGACCTGGGGCTCGTCGGCGACGTCGCGCCGGAGGTCGTCGAGGTCGCGGGCCTGCTGGCTCCGATGCCCGGCGGTGTCGGCCCGATGACCCGCGGCATGTTGCTCACGAACGTCGTCGAGGCGGCCGAGCGGCAGGCGGCGGCCGGATGAGGACGCGGATGCCGAGCCGGGGCTGGCGCGTCCTGCTGGCCGAGCACGGCGCACTGCTGCTCGTCCTGGCGATCGCGCTCGCCGGCATGCTGCGCGTGCTGCAGGCGCACTGGCGGGAGGGCGCCGTGCTGCTCGGGGGGGCGCTGATCGTCGCGGCGGTGTTGCGGGTCGCGCTGCCCCAGGAGCGCGCGGGGCTGCTCGCGATCCGCAGCAAGGTCGTCGACGTACTGCTCTACTCCGGCTTCGGGCTGGTCATGACGGTCCTCGCGGTGACCATCACCCGCGTCAAGCTGTCGGCGCCGTGACCGGGACGCAACGGGGTGGACGTCACCCGGGCACTCCGGGGCTTTAGCAGTACGCTTGTCCGGAGAAGAGACGCGTCCACGAAGGGAGCGCCCGCCGACATGGCGAAGATCAAGGTCGAGGGCACGGTCGTCGAGCTCGACGGCGACGAGATGACCCGGATCATCTGGCAGTTCATCAAGGACAAGCTGATCCACCCGTATCTGGACGTGAATCTCGAGTACTACGACCTCGGGATCGAGACCCGGGACAAGACCGACGACCAGATCACCGTCGACGCCGCGAACGCCATCAAGAAGCACGGCGTCGGCGTCAAGTGCGCGACGATCACCCCCGACGAGGCCCGCGTCGAGGAGTTCGGCCTGAAGAAGATGTGGCGGTCCCCGAACGGGACGATCCGCAACATCCTCGGCGGCGTGATCTTCCGCGAGCCGATCATCATCTCGAACATCCCGCGCCTGGTGCCGGGCTGGACGAAGCCGATCATCGTCGGCCGCCACGCCTTCGGCGACCAGTACCGCGCCACGGACTTCAAGTTCCCGGGCGAGGGCACGCTGACGGTCACCTTCACCCCGGCCGACGGCTCGGAGCCCATCCAGCACGAGGTCTTCCAGGCCCCGGGCTCGGGCGTCGCGATGGCCATGTACAACCTCGACGAGTCGATCCGCGACTTCGCGCGCGCGTCGATGAACTACGGCCTCACCCGGGACTACCCGGTCTACCTCTCGACCAAGAACACGATCCTCAAGGCCTACGACGGTCGCTTCAAGGACCTGTTCGCCGAGGTCTACGAGACGGAGTTCAAGGAGCAGTTCGAGGCCAAGGGCCTGACCTACGAGCACCGCCTGATCGACGACATGGTCGCCGCGGCGCTGAAGTGGGAGGGCGGCTACGTGTGGGCCGCCAAGAACTACGACGGTGACGTGCAGTCCGACACCGTGGCCCAGGGCTTCGGCTCGCTCGGCCTCATGACGTCCGTTCTCATGACGCCCGACGGCAAGACCGTGGAGGCCGAGGCTGCCCACGGCACCGTCACCCGCCACTACCGCCAGCACCAGGCCGGCAAGCCGACGTCGACCAACCCGATCGCGTCGATCTACGCCTGGACCCGGGGCCTGGCCCACCGCGGCAAGCTCGACAACAACCCCGAGCTCATCGCGTTCAGCGAGGCGCTCGAGGACGTCGTGGTGAAGACCGTCGAGAGCGGCAAGATGACCAAGGACCTCGCGCTGCTGATCGACAAGGACGCGCCGTTCCAGACCACCGAGGAGTTCCTCGAGACGCTGGACGCGAACCTGCAGAAGGCCCGCGCCTGACCCGGCGGACCCACCCGCGCGGCGCGCATCCCGTCCGGGGTGCGCGCCGCGCGGCGTTTCGGGGGGTCACCGGGGCGTCGCTCTCGGCTACGGTTGACCCGTCCCCGCGCACGGACCGCGCACCGAGAGGCGACCGGTAGACCATGGCGTCGAAGATCAAGATCCCGAAGCTCGAGTCGTCCAGCTTCAAGGGCTGGGCGTTCGTCCTCGTCGCGGGCTCGATCCTCACGGTGCTGGCGTTGATCGACGCCGGGCAGTTCGGCACGGGGGCCACGGGGTCGACGGGGTGCGTCATGATCGTGACGGCCGACCAGGTCAACGTCCGGCCGAACCCGGGGACCGAGCTCGCTCCGGTCGCCACCCTGAACAAGGGCAAGGAGGTCGACGCGCAGCGCGTCGTCACCAACGGCTTCCGTCAGCTCGCCGGGGAGAACCGCTGGGCGCTCGACTCGAGCCTCGCCCCGAAGGCCGGATCGAGCTGCTGACCCGGCGTCACGCCGCCCGGAGCCGATCTGCCAGGCTCGGCGCGTGCTCACGGTCAGCTCCGTCAACGTCAACGGCATCCGTGCCGCGGCGCCCAAGGGTCTCACCGCCTGGCTGGCCGCCACCGACGCCGACGTCGTGTGCCTGCAGGAGACCCGCGCCCGGCACGAGGACCTGCCCGACGAGCTCCTCGGCGTGCTCGAGCGCGCCGGCTGGCTGCTGACGCTCGCCCCGAGCGACGCTGCGCAGGGCCGCGCCGGGGTCGGGGTGCTGACCCGCGTCGCGCCCGAGGCCGTCCGGGTCGGCATCGACGCCGCCGAGTGGGCCGCTGCCGGGCGCTACGTCGAGGTCGACCTGCCCGGGCTGACGGTCGCGTCGCTCTACCTGCCCAACGGGACCGTCGGCACCCCGCGCCAGGACGAGAAGGACCGCTTCCTCGCCGCGTTCGCGCCCTACCTGGCCGAGCGGCGCGAGAAGGCCGCCGCCGAGGACCGCGAGGTCGTCGTGTGCGGGGACTGGAACATCGCCCACACCGAGGCCGACATCCGCAACTGGCGCGGCAACGTCCGCAACTCCGGGTTCCTCCCGCACGAGCGCGCCTGGCTCGGCGAGCTGTACGGCTCGGGCTGGGTCGACGTCGTCCGCAGCCTGCACCCGGGTGTCGACGGGCCGTACTCGTGGTGGTCCTATCGCGGCCGGGCCTTCGACAACGACACGGGCTGGCGGATCGACCTGCACGTCGCCACGGCGGGGCTGGCGGCGCGGGCGAGCAGCGCCGTCGTCGAGCGGGCACCCAGCCACGCCGAGCGCTGGTCCGACCATGCGCCGGTCACCGTCCGGTACGCGCCGTGACCACGGGTCGGGTCGTCGGCGGGCGCTACATCGTGCTCGACGAGCTGGGCCGCGGCGGGATGGGCGTCGTGTGGCGGGCGGAGGACCGCGTGATCGGCCGCCAGGTCGCGGTCAAGGAGCTGCGGCTGCCCGAGGGGCTCTCGGCCGAGGAACACAGCCGCTTCCGCGACCGGCTGCTGCGCGAGGCGCGCACCGCGGGCCGGCTCAACCACCCCGGCATCGTCACGGTGCACGACGTCGTCGCCGACGGGGGCGTCGACCACATCGTGATGGAGCTGCTGGAGGCCGACACACTGAGCGACGTCGTGTCCCGCCGCGGTCCCCTCGACGAGCGGTCGGCCACCGAGGTCGCCCGCCAGGTGCTGGCCGCGCTGCGCCGGGCCCACGCGGGCGGCGTCGTCCACCGCGACGTGAAGCCGAGCAACGTCATGCTCGGTCACGACGGTCGCGTCACCCTCACCGACTTCGGCATCGCGCACGCGGCGGACGACCCCCGCCTGACGACGACGGGCCTGCTCGTCGGCTCGCCCGGATACATGGCGCCCGAACGGCTGGAGGGCGCTCCGGCCGCGCCGCCCGCCGACCTCTGGGCGCTCGGCGCGACGCTGTACTACGCCGTCGAGGGCACCGGCCCGTTCAACCGGGAGACCACCCCGCAGACGATCTACGCCGTCATCCACGAGGACCCGCCGCCGCCGCGGTGCACCGGCCCGCTCGCCGCGGTGATCGCAGGCCTGCTCATCCGCGACCCCGCGGCGCGACTGACCGCCCAGCAGGCCGAGGCCATGCTCGTCGGTCCGTTGACCGTGACGGGCGCGCTCGCGAACCACTCGACGGTCGCCACGACGATGCCCGGCGCTCCCGGTCCCGCGCCGCGGCGGCGGGGAACCGCGGCGCTGGTCGTGACGGGTGTCGTCGCGCTCCTCGTGGGCCTGGCGCTCGGAGTGTGGGGCGGTGCGTCGCTGCTCGGCGGGGACGATTCGACGTCGGTCCGCACCCTCACCTACGGCGAGGGTGGTGACCTCGCGCAGTTCGCCTTCGCCTACCCCACGTGCCTCAACGCGCAACTCGCGCCGGGCCGCGTCGTCACCTCCGACGCGTCGGCGAACTGTACGGGCCCGCACGACTTCGAGCTCTACGAGGCGCTCACGCCCTTCGACACGACCGTGGCCATCCCGTACCCGCCGGCGGAGGACCTCGCGCGCTACGGCGCCGCCGCCTGCACGCTGATCTTCGAGTCCGGCCGGATCAGCGGGCCGGACAAGGGCGAGCTCACCGTGACCGTGCTCGTCCCCACGGAGCAGGCCTTCGACGCCTCGACCGTGAACCGGTCCGAGGGTGCGCGCTCGCTGCTCTGCCTGCTGTCCCGCGGCGACGGCGGCCAGCTGACCGGGACCCGGATAACCGACGGCTCGTGACGGGCCGGCGTGGTCGAATGTCGGTCGTGAGCATCGAGACCCCCGACCACCCCAACGTCGTCCGCGTCCGTGAGCGCCTGCTCGCCGGTGGCGCCGATCCGGCCAGGGTCGGCCGGCTCCGGGTGCTGCCCGACGAGGTCCGCACCGCCGCGGCAGCGGCCGCAGCGCTGGGTGTCGAGGTCGGGCAGATCGCGAACTCCCTGGTCTTCGACGCCGACGGCGAGCCGCTGCTCGTCCTGACCTCCGGTGCGCACCGCGTCGACACCGGCAAGGTGGCGGCGACGATCGGCGCCTCGTCGGTGGGCCGGGCGACACCCGAGTTCGTCCGGGCGGCCACCGGCCAGGTGATCGGGGGTGTCGCGCCCGTCGGTCACCCGGCGCCGCTGCGGACGCTCGTCGACCGCGCGCTCGCCGACTTCCCCGAGATCTGGGCCGCGGGCGGCATCCCGCACGCCGTCTTCCCGACGACCTTCGACGAGCTCGTCGCCGTCACCGGCGGCACCCCGACCGACGTCGCCTGACCCGCAGACCCTGCGCGGCAGCGGCACACTCGAGCGCACCCTGAGGTTCGTCGCGCGGCGGGTCCCGAGGCCCTGTGCGGCGACAGCACACCCCCGAGCGCAACCTGGCGGTCGTCGCGGCGGGCTCGGGGAGCAGCAGGGTTGCGGCCGGCCTGCGGGGCGCAACCTCACGGTCGCGGATCGGCCGCGGCGGAGCAGTGGGGTTGCGCTCGGAGGGGCCGGGCCGAGAGGCCGGGGTCGTGAGCGCCGCGCTTCAACCGCGGGGGAGTGCGGTTCTGTTCCGGGCGGGCCGGGGCGTGTGACGAGATCGGGAACGGGTCGCGGGCCGGTCGACCCCCGCGCGGCGGCGACATAGTGTGGCGGCCATGCCCGATGCCCTGCCCGATCCCACCGTCGTGGAGCCCGAGCCGTCGGAAACGGCGTTGCGACGGGCGTTGCGCCGGGTGCGCGACGGGGCCGTCCTGGACGTGACCGAGGCCGCGGTGCTGCTGGCGGCGCGGGGCGAGCATCTCGACGAGTTGCTCGACGCCGCGTCCCGGGTCCGTGACGCGGGGCTGGTCGACGCGGGCAGGCCGGGGGTGGTCACGTACTCGCGGAAGGTGTTCATCCCGTTGACCCGGCTGTGCCGGGACCGGTGTCACTACTGCACGTTCGCGACGGTGCCGCATCGGCTGCCGGCGGCGTTCCTGGAGCGCGACGAGGTACTGGAGATCGCCCGGGCGGGTGCGGCGGCGGGTTGCAAGGAGGCGCTGTTCACCCTCGGGGACCGCCCGGAGGAGCGGTGGCCCGCGGCCCGCGAGTGGCTCGACGCCCGCGGGTACGACTCCACGTTGGACTACGTGCGGGCGAGCGCGATCGCGGTGCTGGAGGAGACCGGCCTGCTGCCGCACCTCAACCCCGGCGTCATGTCGTGGGAGGAGCTGACGCGGCTCAAGCCGGTCGCGCCGTCGATGGGGATGATGCTGGAGACGACGGCCACCCGGCTGTGGTCGGAGCGCTCCGGTCCGCACTACGGCAGCCCCGACAAGGAGCCCGCGGTGCGGCTGCGGGCGCTGACCGACGCCGGCCGGGTCGGCGTCCCGTTCACGACGGGCATCCTGATCGGGATCGGCGAGACCCGCACCGAACGCGCCGAGTCGATCTTCGCGATCCGCGCGGCGGCCCGGGCGCACGGGCACGTGCAGGAGACGATCGTTCAGAACTTCCGCGCCAAGCCCGACACCGCGATGCGCGACGACCCCGACGCGTCGCTGGAGGACCTGGCCGCCACGATCGCGGTCGCCCGCATCGTGCTGGGCCCGAAGATGCGCGTGCAGGCCCCGCCGAACCTGGTCGGGGAGGAGTTCGCGCTGATGTTGCGCGCGGGTATCGACGACTGGGGCGGCGTGTCTCCGGTGACGGCCGACCACGTCAACCCGGAGCGGCCGTGGCCCGCGATCGACGAGCTGGCGGCGCGCTCGGCGGAGGCCGGGTTCACGCTGCGGGAGCGGCTGACGGTCTACCCGCGCTACGTGCGGGCGGGCTCGCCGTGGATCGACACCCGGCTGCACGCGCACGTCGCCGCCCTGGCCGGGCCGGACGGGCTGGCGAACGAGGACGCGGTCGTGGCGGGGCGGCCGTGGCAGGAGCCCGACGGCGGGTTCGCGTCGTCGGGGCGGACCGACCTCCACGAGTCGATCGACACGACGGGCCGGACCGGCGACCGGCGTGGCGACTTCGACTCGGTCTACGGCGACTGGGACGCGATCCGCGACAGCGTCCCGGCCGGGGCGTCGGGCGCCGGGGCCCCGCAGCGGTTGGAGTCGGACGTCCGGGCGGGTCTGGACCTGGCCGCCGCCGAGCCGGCCGCCCTGCTCGACCCGGCCAACGAGGCCGCGGCGATGGCCGTCCTGACCGCGGACGGCCCGGCGCTGGCGGAGCTGGCCCGCCTCGCCGACGACGTCCGTCGCGACGTGGTGGGCGAGGAGGTCACCTACGTCGTCAACCGCAACATCAACTTCTCCAACGTGTGCTACGTCGGGTGCCGGTTCTGCGCGTTCGCCCAGCGCGAGCGCGACGCGGACGCGTTCCGGCTCTCGCTCGACGAGGTCGCCGCCCGTGCGGCGGAGGCCGCGGCCGACGACGCGACTGAGGTCTGCATGCAGGGCGGCATCGACCCGCAGCTGCCGGTCACGTTCTACGCCGACCTGGTCCGCGCGGTGCACGCCGCGGTCCCCGGGATGCACGTGCACGCGTTCTCGCCGATGGAGATCGTGTCCGCGGCGGCGAAGGCCGGGGTGTCGGTGCGGGAGTGGCTCACCGAGCTGCGCGACGCCGGCCTCGGCTCCATCCCCGGCACGGCGGCCGAGATCCTCGACGACGAGGTCCGCTGGGTCCTCACGAAGGGGAAGCTGCCTGCGGCGCAGTGGGTCGAGGTGGTCTCGACGGCGCACGAGCTGGGCATCCGGTCGAGCTCGACGATGATGTACGGCCATGTCGACCAGCCGCGGCACTGGCTCGGCCACCTGCGCACGCTCGCGACGATGCAGGACCGCGCCCGCGCCAACGGCGTGGCCGGGTTCACCGAGTTCGTCCCGTTGCCCTTCGTGCACCACAACGCCCCGATCTACCTGGCCGGGATCGCCCGCCCGGGCCCCACGGAGCGCGACAACCGGGCGGTGCACGCGTTCGCGCGGCTGGCCCTGCACGGGCGGATCGACCACGTCCAGTGCTCGTGGGTGAAGCTCGGGGACGCCCTGTCCGCGGACATCCTGCGCGGCGGCGCCGATGACATGGGCGGAACCCTGATGGAGGAGACGATCTCCCGGATGGCCGGCTCGGAGAACGGCTCCGCCCGTTCGGTCGCCGAGCTCACCGCCATCGCCGCGGCGGCGGGCCGCCCGGTCCGCCAACGGACGACGACCTACGACGGCACCCCGCACCCCCTGACCCCGAGCCGCCGTGCCCTGCCGCTGACCCCTGCCTGACCCGCCCTGCTTGGCGTGTGGCCCGCGGGTCGCACGCACGTACCATCGGGCCCATGGGCGTTCTCGGTGAGCTGTTCCCCGGACCGAAGATCCGGAAGGAGAACGAGGAGTCGGGCACCGGCGAGAAGTGGCAGCTGGGCCCGATCGACCTCGACTCCAACACCGTCGTGCTGCACCGCGGCGGCGACGCCACCCAGGGCGGGTTCGAGGCCGTCGAGGGTGTGGACGCCGACGGCGACGCCGACTAGCCGTGCGCGGCGATGGTCGCCATGGCGACCATCGCCACTCACGACTGGGGCGTGAGCGCGGTCAGGGGGCGGCTCACGACCGGGGCGTGAGCACGGGCCCGGCGCGGCTCACGACCGGGGCGCCAGCGCGGTCAGGGTCCGGCGACCCGCGGGGTCGGCGTCGGTCGCGACGGGGACCAGGCACACCTCGTCGACGCCTGCCGCGGCGTACTCGGCGATGCGCGCGGTGACCTCGTCGACCGTCCCGATCGCCCCCACCGCCGCGGTCAGCGAGGTCGGGACCGCGGCGAACAGTTCCCGCGGTGGCGGCCCGGTTCTCGCGAACCCGACGAGGTCTCCGAACCCGGCCTCGGCGAACACCTCCCCGTATCCCGGCACCCCCAGGTAGCCGACGACCCCGCGCGCCAGCCGGGCCATCGCCTCGGCGTCGGGGTCGACCGCCGCGGTCACCCAGGCGGCGACCCGCGGCGGCTCTCGCCCCGCTTCCCGGGCGGCGGCGCGCACGGCCTCGACCAACCGCGTCGCGACCAAGGGCGGCAACAGGTTCAGCACCATCCGGTCGGCGTAGCGGCCTGCCACCCGGACGGCCTGCGGCCCGAACGCCGCGATCGTCACCGGTCCGCCGGGTGCCGGCGCGCGCAGCCGATACCCGCGGGTGCGCACGACCTTCCCGTCGACGTCGGCGCGCCCGCCGTCGAGCAGCGTCCGCAACGCCTGTGCCGTCTCCGCCAGCGCGAGCGCCGGTGCCGGGGCCGCTCGCCCGTGCCACGCCGACACGACGACCGGGCTCGACGACCCGATCGCCACCTCGACGGTCCGCCCGGTCAGCTCCGCGACCGTCGCCGCGCCGACCGCGATCTGAACCGGTGTCCGGACGGCCACCGCGAACGGGCCCAGGACCAGCGGGATCGTGCCCGGGAGGGCGGCGGCGAGTGCGAAGGCGTCGTACGTCGCCATCTCACCGATCCACAGCCGCGCATAGCCCAGCTCGTCGGCGGCGCGGGCGGTGTCCACGGCCTCGATCGACGGCCGGTCCTGCCACAACCCGAGCGACACGGACAGCTCCGTCACCGCAGCTGCTCCCGCAGCTCGCGCTTGAGGATCTTGCCGACGGGGTTGCGCGGCAACGCGTCCACGAGCTCCAGCCGCTCGGGCAGCTTGTAGGAGGCGATCCGCTGCGCGCGCAATGTCTCGACGAGATCGGTCAGGGTCGGCGGCGCCGCCCGGTCGACGGGCACGACGACGGCCGCGACCCGCTCGCCGAGCACGTCGTCGGGGTAACCGACGACCGCCGCCTCCGCCACCGCCGGGTGCGCCACGAGCAGGGCCTCGATCTCGGCGGGGGAGATGTTCATGCCGCCGCGCACGACGAGGTCGCGGGTCCGGTCGACGTAGCGCAGCAGCGTCGGGTCGTGCGGCGCGATCTCGAAGACGTCGCCGCTTCGGTAGTAGCCCTGCTCGTCGAACGGATCGGTCGTCGAGGACCAGTAGCCGGAGAAGATCGTCGGCCCGGCGACGCGCAGTTCACCGGGCCTGCCCGGCTGTGTGACCTCGTCCCCGGACTCGACGTCGACAAGCTTCGTGCGCACCCCGGCGCTCGTCGGGTTCGGCCAGGTCAGCCCCGGCCCGCCGAACCACGGGAAGTAGGCGGCGCGGGCGTCGGGATCGGGGACGGTGTGCTGGTCGGAGATCAGCGGGACGCCCTCGTTGGACCCGAAGAAGTTGGTGACCTCGATGCCGAGGCGGTCGCGCCATTCCCGGATCAGCCAGCCCGACAGCGGCGCCGACCCCGACCCGATGACGCGCAGGCTCGACAGGTCGGCGGAGTCGAGCAGCCCGGGCGCGCGCAGCATGCCGGTGAGCAGCGCCGGCGGGGCGAGCGTGTAGGTGACGCGTTCGCGGGCGATCTGGCCGAGGAACGTCGGCAGATCGAAGGGATGGTGCTGGACGAGCGTCGCGCCGGTCAGCAGCCACGGGACCAGCACGCCGCCGAAGCCGGCCATGTTGACCAGTGGGAACGGGCTGAGGATGACGTCGTCGGCGGTGAGCGCCGGCGCGGCGGCGCAGCCCTCGCCGATGACGTTCCAGCCGTTCGCGCACCGCGGGACGCCCTTGGGGGTGGCCTCGGTACCGGACGTCCAGCACAGCGTCACGACGTCGGAGGGGTGGCGCTTCACCGCCGGCGGTGCCGACGCAGCAGCGGACACCGGCCCGTCCAGCGCGACCACCTCGAAACCGCCCACCGACGACGCCTCGTCCGCGAGGGGCCGGTCGCCGAACCGCGACACGGTCACGAACGCGCGCAGGCCGGCGACCGGCGCGAGCGTCGAGAGCTCGTGCTCGCGGTACTGCATCGGGAACGGTGACACGATCGCGCCCAGCCGCACGCACGCCAGGTACGCGACCACCAGCTCGACGGTGTTGGGCAGCTGCGTGCCGACGACGTCGTCGACGCCGACCCCGGCCCCGTGCAGGACGCCCGCGAACCGGTCGACCTCCGCATCGAGCTCGGTCCAGCTCGGCCGCCGTGGCGGGGTGCCGAGCAGTGCCTCGCGGTTGGCGGGATCGACGACGGCCGTCGCGTCCCCGCGTTCGGCCACCCGCGCCCGGAACAGGGCGTCCCACGTCCAGGCGGGGTCGTCACGCCACCATCCGGCGGCGACGTACTCGTCGATCCGTTCCTGCGGATGCAGCCTCACGAGAACCTCCGACGCGCGACGACGAACGGTCGTGAGCGGCGATGGTCGCCATGGCGACCATCGCCGCTCACTGGAGCTGGTCGGCGCGCACCCATGTCGCGTGGAAGCCCAGCGGGACGCGTTGCGGGAGCAGGACCCTCGCGACCGGGCCCGCCGCCAGGTCCGACGCGTCGAGGATCTGCACCTCGGAGCGGTCGTCGCGCTCGTCGGTCACGAAGGTGACGAGGTAGCCGTCGTCCTCGCCCGTGCTGCCGTCGCGCGGCGCGAACGGGGCCTCGCTGCCGAACCGCCCGGGACCGAACCAGTGGTGCTGCCGTTCGCCGGTGACCCGGTCGTAGCGCAGCAGGCCGTCGAAGCGGACGGTCTCGGCGTCGGCGATGTGGACGTTGTAGGCGTAGCGGGTCGGTCGGCCGCAGGCGCGGGCGTCGATCGACGGGAACTCGGTGTTGGCGTCGTCGAGCTGGGACTCGGTCGTCGTACCGGTGTCGAGGTCGAAGACGTAGCGGTGCAGCCGGGCGTCGAGCCGCAGGTAACCGAGCAGCTTGCCCAGCGGCCCCGGGCGGGTCGGGACGGGCTCGGGGCGGGTCACCCGGCACACGTCCATGACGATCGTCCGGGCGTCCTCCCAGGCGTTGACGACGTGGTAGATGTAGCAGGGCTCGGCCTCGAACCAGCGCACCTCCGACGCGGCCCCACGGCGCGGGACGACCGCGAACCGCGACGGCGTCGAGCGATCGAAGCCGATCTTGTACCGACCTCGGCGGGCGGCGGCCGGGTCCTGGGTCAGCGGCAGGTCCATGAGGATCGAGAAGTTCTCGGTGATCGCCATGTCGTGCGGCAGCCGGGGCCCGGGCAGGTCGATCTCCACCTCGTGGTCGATCGCGCCCTCGGCGTTCACGACGCCGTAGCGCAGCAGCGGGTCGCGCGCCCCGTAGTCGAACCACATCAGCTCGCCGGTGTGCTCGTCGACCTTCGGGTGCGCCATCACGTCGCCGTGCAGCGTCCCGAGGAAGTCCTCGGCGCCGATCGTCTCCAGCGACAGCGGGTCCATGCTCATGGGCTGCCCGCACAGGTACCAGGTGGCGAGCACGCGGCCGCGGTGATGGATCAGGTCGGTGTTGGCGGAGTCCTTGAACGGCAGCCCGCGCGCCGTCCCGACGGGGTTGCCGCGGGGCGACTCCATGACCCCCGACCACAGGGCGTGGCCCGCGGCCTCCTCGGCGGCCAGGGCGCGGGTGCGGACCCAGCGGTTGCGGTAGCGCGCCGTCCCGTTCTCGAAGGCCATCGCGTGGACCATGCCGTCGCCGTCGAACCAGTGGTAGCGGCCCGGCGCGTCGAAACGCCGGTTCGGGCCGTTGCGCAGGTGGACGCCGTTGAGATCGCGCGGGATCTCGCCGATCACCTCGAGGTCGTCGGCGGTGATCTCGTCGCGGACGGGCGCGAAGATCCCGAGCAGGTAGGGGTTGTCCTCCCCGTTCTGCTCGACGGCGACCGCGGACGGCTCCTCGAACGTGGTCATCGTCGACCTCCCTCGGACGTCCGGAGCACCCGGACGTCCCCGACGCTAGGGACCGTGTCGGCCGCTCACAAGCCGATCCGGGGGACTGGAAGAATCCCGGCCATGACCGGCACCGCGCCCACCGCCCGCCCGCGGGTCCTCTCCGGCATCCAGCCGACGTCGGACTCGTTCCACCTCGGCAACTACCTGGGTGCAGTGCGGCAGTGGGTCGCCCTGCAGGACGAGCACGACGCGTTCTACTTCGTGCCCGACCTGCACGCCATCACCGTCGACCACGACCCGAAGACGCTCGCGGCGCGCACCCGGAACGCGGCCGCCCAGCTGCTCGCCCTCGGTCTGGACCCCGACAAGTGCACGCTGTTCGTGCAGTCGCACGTCCCCGAGCACGCGCAGCTCGCCTGGGTGCTCAGCTGCATCACCGGGTTCGGCGAGGCCAGCCGGATGACGCAGTTCAAGGACAAGTCGGCGAAGCAGGGTGCCGACCGCACGACCGTCGGGCTGTTCACCTACCCGATCCTGATGGCCGCCGACGTGCTGCTCTACCAGGCCGACCAGGTCCCCGTCGGCGAGGACCAGCGGCAGCACCTGGAGCTCACCCGCGACCTCGCGCAGCGCTTCAACACCCGCTTCGGCACGACCTTCGTCGTGCCCGAGCCGTACATCCTCACGGGTGCCGCGAAGATCCAGGACCTGCAGGACCCGGCGATCAAGATGAGCAAGTCGGCGTCCACGCCGTCGGGCATCATCGAGCTCCTCGACGACCCCAAGGTGTCGGCCAAGAAGATCCGTTCCGCCGTCACCGACGCCGAGCGCGAGATCCGGTTCGACACCGCCGCCAAGCCCGGCATCTCCAACCTGCTGACGATCTACTCCGCCCTGACCGACCGCAAGGTATCCGAGCTGGAGGCCGACTACGCGGGCAAGGGCTACGGCGACCTGAAGAAGGACCTCGCCGAGGTCGTCGCGGATTTCACTGCTCCGCTGCGGGAACGGGTAGAGGGATACCTGAAGGACCCCGCCGAGCTCGATCGGGTGCTCGCGCGCGGTGCCACCCGAGCGGGTGAGGTCGCCGCCGCGACACTCGCGTCGGTTCACGAGAAGATCGGGTTCCTGCCACCGACGACGTGAGGTGACTGCCGTGGGCGCGGACCGGACGACCGATGGTCGGGCCATCGACGAGGAGGCCGCGCCCGCGGGCCCCGGCAAGCTCGAGCAGCTGCGCTCGAGGTACGCGTGGCTCGACCACGTGGTCCGGGCCGGTGCGCGGTACACGGACCGGCACGGCGATCACTACGCCGCCGCGATCACCTACTTCAGCGTCCTCGCGCTCGTGCCGCTGCTGATGATCGCGTTCGCGATCGCCGGGTTCGCGCTGCGCGCGCAGCCCGAGCTTCTCGAACAGCTGCGCGTCGCCATCACCACCGCCGTGCCCGGCGGCCTCGGCGACACGCTCAACGACATCATCCAGAAGTCGATCGACCAGGCGGGCGCGGTCGGCGTGCTGGGCCTCATCGGCGCGCTCTACTCCGGCATCGGCTGGATGAGCAACCTGCGCGAGGCGCTCTCGGAGCAGTGGGCGCAGCCGCCGGAGACGCCCAACGCCGTGAAGAAGCTGATCTTCGACCTCCTCGCGCTGCTGGGCCTGGGCCTCGCGCTGGTGGTGTCGCTCGCGGTGACGGCCGTCGGTACCGGCGTGGGCCGGCTGCTGCTCGACCTCGTCGGGCTGGGCGACCAGGGGTGGGCGCTGTTCCTGCTGGGCGTCGTCGGGGTGCTGCTGGGCCTGGTCGCGAACTGGCTGGTCTTCGTCTGGGTGATCGCGCGGCTGCCACGGGCACCCGTCGCGACGCGCAGCGCACTGAAGGCGGCCGTGCTCGGCGCCGTCGGTTTCGAGATCCTCAAGCAGGTCATGACCATCTACCTGCGGGCCGTCACCAACTCGCCCGCCGGCGCGGCATTCGGGTCGATCATCGGTCTGCTGATCTTCGTCTTCTTCGTCTCGCGCTTCATCCTCTTCGTGACGGCGTGGGCGGCGACGGCGCGGGAGAACGAGCAGGAGGAGCCGATCGAGGTGCCGGCGCCGGCGATCATCCGGCCGGAGGTGGTCGTGAGGTCGGGCCCGACGCCCGTCGCCGCGGCCGGGCTGGTCGGCGCGGGCGTCGTGACGGGCCTGCTGGGCCTGCGCGCGCTGGCGGGCCGCCGTCGCTGACGCGGCTCAGGAGTCCTTCGCGGAATCCCTGGCACGCGGCGCGGCCGGGTCGCGCGGGAAGCCGTCGGGTTCCTGACGCATCCCGCGGGCCTTGCGGACGACGTACCCCACGAGCGCGGCGAGCGCGAACAGCAGGAGGACGGCCGCGACGATCCACCCCACCGGGTTCGACGACGGGACCGCGCCGTCGGAGCCCGGTGCGGCGGGAACCGTCGTCGCCGCGGTCGGGGGAGTGGGAGCCTGCTCGACCAGCGTCCCCACCCCGGGGGTGCCGGCCGGCAGCGCGAACCCGTAGTCCAGCAGCGCACTCGCCTGGGCGACCATGCGCACAGGGTGCTGCTCGCCGCGCACGAGCGCTACCACGAGGCGGTGTCCGTCACGCTGCGCGGCACCGACGAACGTGTGCCGGGCCGCGTCGGTGAACCCGGTCTTGCCGCCGAGCGCGCCGTCGTACGAGCTCAGCAGCGGGTCGTCGTTGGACAGCATGAATCCGGGACGGTCGCCGAACCCCGGGAACGCGACGAGCCGCAGCTGCGTCAGCTCGGCGAAGGTCGGGTTGCGCAGCGCGGCCCGCAGGAACAGCGCGAGATCGTAGGCCGACGTCGACATCCCCGGCCCGTCGAGACCCGACGGGGTGGCGGGTCGGGTGTCGAGCGCGCCCATGGCCGCCGCCCGCTGCTGCATGAGGTCGAGGGTCCGCGGCACGCCGCCGAGCGTGCGGGCCAGTGCGTGCGCGGTGTCGTTGCCGGAGTTGAGCAGTAGCCCCGTCAGCAGCTGCTGGACGGTGTAGCTGCCGCCCGGACCGATCCCCGCCCGGCTGCCGTCGACCTGCACGTCCGAGGTGTCCCCGACGACCGTCTGGTCCAGCGGGAGGCGGTCGAGCACGACGAGCGTCGTCAGGAGCTTCAGGGTCGACGCCGGCCGCTGCCGGCCGTGCGGGTCCCGGGCGGCGAGGACGACGCCGCTGTCGAGGTCGGCGAGGACCCAGCCCGCCGCGTCGATGCCCGCGGGCAGCGCCGGGGCGCCGGGCGGGAGGGCGAGGTCACACGTGCCGAGCGCGGGCCCGCCGACGGGTGGGTCGGGGATCGGGAGCGGCGCGACCGGGTCCGGTCCCTCCTCCACGGCCGGGGGCCCGGGCGGGGCGGCGTGGTCGCGGCAGACCGCCAGCGCCTGGCCGGGGGCGGCGGCCGCCGTCGCCGGGACGGTGAGCGCGACGAGCGCGAGCAGCGCGGACACGCCGAAGATCGCTCCGCGCCGACGTCCCCGCACGTGCCGAGCCTAGTCGCCCGCAGTGGCCGTTCCGTCGCTCCGCGCGGTGTGTCCGACGTGCGACCGCACCGCCGCCAGGGTCGCGTGCATGCCCTCGACCATCAGCCGTTCCCTGTCCCGGCCGAGGATGCCGCTGCCCGCCAATGCCCTGACCAGGACGTTCGGCGTCCGGTAGCGGTCGCGCCACTGGGTGACGCGGCACGTCGCCGACCCGGTCGGCTCGATCCGCCATCCCCAGCGCATGCCGCTCTCGGCGACGCGGAAGGAGAAGGCGGCGGGCCGCTCGCAGGTCTCGACGACGCAGTGCGTCCGCCACCGGATCGGTCCGTGCCGGTTGAACCCGACGAACCGGACGCCGGGTGCCGGGCGCGTCGCGCCGCCGCGCCAACGCGCCCCGGTGGCCTCGGGGCTCCACTCGCCCGCCCGGGTCGCGTCGCTGACCAGGTCCCAGACGGTGCCTGCCGGGGCGTCGACGTCGATGCACACCTCGTCCACACGGGGCTCCTCTCGTCGCGTGCAGTCCTACCGGTCCCCGCCCGAGCGGGTGTGACGGACGCGCCACGCCGTCGGGCGACGATGCCGCGGGCCGCGCGGTCCGGCACCATGGCACGTGATGCGTGACGAGCCGAGCCCCGTACCCACCGCCGAGCCCCGATCCGGGGCGCCCGGTGCGGTCGACGACCCGGTGCCCCCCGCGGATCGCGCAGACCAGGAACGACGTGCTGCGGAGCAGGCCGGTCCCGGTGGCTCCGACGACGAGCGGCCGGTGCCCGGGCCACGGCCCGGGGCGGGGCCCGAGACGACGATCCTCAGCGCCGGCGGGGTGACCGGGCGGCCGGGTGAGGCCGAGGCGCCGCGCCCGGGTCGCGGACCCGGGGCGGAGGGACCGTCGGCGACCGCCGGGCGTGGCCCGCAGCCGCCTGCCGGGGAGGCCGGCGGAGCGGAACGCCGGCCGCAGAGCCGGGCGAGCGGCGCCTGGCCCCAGGGTGGCCCCGGCGCCGCCGACCAGTGGGCCGGGCGTGCCTCCGACGGCCGCCCACCCGCTCCGCGCCCGCGTGCCGACGGCCGGGGTCCGGCCCCGCAGCCACCGGCTCGACCCCAACCGGGTCCGCAGCAGCCCGGTCCGCAACAGCCCGGCCCGCAACGGCCCGGCCCGCAGCAGCCCGGCCCGCAGCAACCCGGCCCGCAGCAACCCGGCCCCCAGCAACCCGGCCCCCAGCAAGGTCCGCAGCAGGCGAGCCCGCAGCAGGCGCCGCAGCAGGGTCCGACGCGCCAGGCGGGTCCGCCGCACGGACCCCAGCAACCGGGTCCGGCGCAACGTCCGCCACACGCGGGTCCGCAACAGGCCGGTCCGCAGGTTCCCGCCCGGCCCGGCCCGGGTCCGGACGGGCCCGATCCGGCGGGTGGCGAACCAACGCGACGTGGCCGGCCCGGTGAACCGCCTTCCCCGCACGGCCGCCGGCCGCCCCCGGCCGGTCCCGACTACCTGGGCGGGCGCCCGCACCCGACTCCCGGGAGCCCGGGGACGTCCGGCGCCGGACAGTCCGGCCACCCCACCCAGCCCGCCCGACCGGGCGGTCCGCAGCAGCCGGGTCCGCAGCAGCCGGGCCCGGCCGCACCCGGCGGCGCAGCAGGCAGCGCGGCAGGCGGCAGCGCGGGAGGCGGCAGCGGGGCAGGAGGCAGCGGGGCAGGAGGCAGCGGGGCAGGAGGCAGCGCCGCGCCCGGCGGCAGCGCCGCACCCGCTGGTGGCGTCGCACCGGGTGGCAGCCCCGCGCCCGCGGGTAGCGCCGCACCCGCCGCGAGCCCCGCACCCGGAAGCAGGCCCGCACCCGGTGGGAGTGCCCCACCCGGCGGCACGGCCGCGCACCCCTCCGGCGGTCAGGACGCCGGCCCGCCGACCGTCGTGCACCGTGGTCCCGCCCCGCAGGGCCCGGCCGCGCGCGGTCCCGGGCAGCAGGGCCCCCCGGCCCCGCGCGGGCCGGTGGCGCAGGCCCGCGGCGGCCCGCCGCCCGGGCAGCAGAGCCCCGTCCTGCCGCCGTGGCAGCGGGGTCCCGGCGTGCCGGTCCGCGACGCCGTGCCCACGACCCCGCTCGTCCGCGGCACCGACCTGCCGGCCGTGAGCCGGCAGGGCATCGCGCCCGCCCTCTCGCCCGACCAGGCCCCGACCCAGCTGTTCGCGGGCATCGAGATGCCCCGCCGGACGTCGCCGGACCCGCCGACCCAGCTGGTCGCCGGTGTCGGGGTGCGGGCGGCGTTCCGGGCGGGCGCCGAACCCGGCGTGCAGGCCTACCCGTGGCTCGGCGACTCCCCGACCGAGCTCATCCCCGCCATCAGGGACGACACCGAGCTGCTCGCCGGCCCGGCGGGCGCACCCGCCCCCGCGAAGCCCGGTTCGCTCGGCCGCTCGACGAGCATGATCGCGGTCGCCAGCCTGGTCAGCCGGGTCACCGGCTTCCTGCGCCAGATCCTGCTCGTCGCGGTCCTGTCGCTGGGCATCGTCAACAGCTCCTACACCGTCGCCAACACGCTGCCGAACATCGTCTACGAACTGCTGCTCGGCGGCGTGCTGAGCAGCGTCATGATCCCCCTGCTCGTCCGTGCCCAACGCGACGACACCGACGGCGGCGAGGCCTACACCCGCAAGCTCCTCACCGTCGCGGGAGTGGCGCTGTTGCTGGCGACGGTCGCCGCCATGCTCGCCGCCGGCCTCCTCACGCAGCTCTACCTCGGCGGGTCCACCACGTCGACGGCCAACCCCGAGCTCGCGACGGCCTTCGCCTGGCTCCTGCTGCCCCAGATCTTCTTCTACGGGATCGGCGCGCTCTTCGGGGCCGTGCTCAACAGCAAGGGCGTGTTCGGGCCGTTCGCGTGGGCGCCGGTGCTCAACAACGTCGTCGTGCTGGTGGTGCTGGGGATCTACGTCCTGGTGCCGGGCGAGATCAGCGTGAACCCCGTCGAGATGGGCAACGCGAAGCTGCTGGTGCTCGGCCTCGGGACGACGCTGGGCATCGCGGCGCAGGCCCTGGTCCTGCTGCCGGCGCTACGCCGCGTCGGGGTGTCGTTCAAGCCGCTGTGGGGCTGGGATCCGCGGTTGCGCTCGGCCGGCGGCCTCGCGCTCTGGGTCGTGGCGTACGTGCTCATCGGGCAGGCCGGCTACATCGTCACCACCCGGGTGGCCTCGGCCTCCGACGCCGGCGCGGTCGCGATCTACAGCAACGCGTGGCTGCTGCTGCAGGTGCCCTACGGCGTGCTGGGCGTGTCGCTGCTGACGGCCCTCATGCCGCGGATGAGCAAGGCCGCGGCGGAGGGCCGGATCGACGACGTCGTGGCGGACCTCTCGCTGGGCAGCCGGCTGTCGACGGTGTTCCTCGTCCCCATCTCCGCGCTGCTGACCGTGTTCGGCACCGAGGTGGGCATCGCGCTGTTCTCGCTGGGCCACGGCAACCGCGACGGCGGCGCGGCGACCCTGGGCGCGGCGCTCGCGGTCTCGGCGTTCGGCCTGCTGCCCTACGCGGTGACGCTGCTGCAGCTGCGCGTCTTCTACGCGCTGACCGACTCCCGGACGCCGACGATCATCCAGCTGGTCATCGTCGGCGCGAAGATCCCGATGCTGCTGCTGTGCCCGGTGCTGTTCGAGCCGCAGCACGTCGTGCTCGGACTCGCCGCGGCGAACAGCCTGTCGTTCGTGGTCGGGGCCGTCGTCGGGCAGTGGCTGCTGGCCCGGCGCCTCGGGCACGTCGCGACGGGCGAGGTGCTGCGGACGATCGGGACGACGACGTTGTCGTCGGTGGTCGGGGCGATCGTCGCCTACGGGGTGGTGCTCGGGATCGGTCGGCTGTTCGGTGGCTGGGGCGCGGGTGCGGGCAGCGCCTGGGCGCAGCTGGTGCTGGCGCTGGTCGTCGCGGCGCCCGTGATGCTGGCGATGCTCTGGGTGTTCCGCCAGCGCGAGCTCGAACCGGTGTGGCGCAGGCTGGGCGGCTCCCGCGCCCGGTCCCGCGCCTGACCGCCGCCGGAACGACTCCGAGCGCGACCGACTCCGAGCGCGACCGACTCCGAGCGCAACCGCACTGTCGTCCGGGCGCCGAACGGCAGCGGTGAGGTTGCGGCCGGTCGGTCGCGCGCAACCTCACGGTCGTCGGACACGCCCGGACCAGCGGTGAGGTTGCGTCCGACAGGACCAGCGGTGAGGTTGCGTCCGACGGGACCAGCAGATGCCGACGGCCGGCGCCCCCGAGAGGGCGCCGGCCGTCGTCACGATTTTCCGGGCTCAGTCGTCCGGGTCGTCGGTCACCGTGTCCGCGGCCGAGGCCCCGTTGGGCGACTTCACCGCGGCCTTGGCACGGTGGTTGTTGCGCCGCGCGGTCGGGCGGGGCGGCGGCGGGGGCGTCTGCACATGCGAGCTGCCGCGGCCGAGGATGAGCTCGGCGAAGGTGGCCATGGCCTCGTCGAGCTGGCCGGCGTTGCGCCGCTCCGACTCGCCGTTGGCCCGCACCACGAGCTCGGTCACGGCGGCGGTGTCGGGACGGTCGGCCAGCGCCGACTCCAGCTCTCCGAGCTTGCCCTCGACGCCGCTGCTCAGCGACGACAGCGCCCCGGTCAGACCGTCCTCGACGGTGTCGATCCGCGTCGCGACGGCCTCCAAGCGCTCCGCGAGCGACTCCAGGCGTGCGGTCAGACCGTCGAGCGCCGGGGTGTGGTCGACCTGGGGGCGCGAGGCCAGGTCCTCCAGCCGCCGGTGCAGGCCGACGCTGGTGTCGCCCAGCAGGTTGCGGACGCCCTCGTTGTTCTCCTCGACCGAGCGGAGCGCGCCGTCGAGCTGCTCGCGCACCATCCGCTCGACTCCGTCGACCCGCTCCTTGATGGGGGTGGCGACGGCGTTGGGCATCGCGTCGAGGCGCATCTCGTGCCGGTCGAGCCGGTTGTCGAGGTCGTCGAGGCGCTTGTGCAGGCCGCCGAGCCGGTCGTCGAGGCCGTCCATCCGGCCCGAGACGCCCTCGAGCCGGCCCGCCATCCCGTCGAGGCGGCCGTCGAGCTGGGCGAAGGGCTTGGCGAGCTTGTCGGGCAGCGACTCGATCGCCCGCACGAGGGTGGCCAGCGCGGCGTCCTGTGCGTCGAGCTTGGCGACGGTCTCGTCGAGCCGCTCGGCCAGCACGCTGACCTCGGTGCGGTCGGGGAGCTCGGTGAGGCGCTTGCGCACGGTGCCGATCGCGTCGAGGGCGGTCAGCCGGGCGTGGATCTCGTCGAGGGAGTCGAAGATCTGCTGCTGCTCGCTGTCGCGGATCTCGGCAGCACGCATGAGCATGCCGCGCATCCGGTCGAACGACAGGGTGGAGTTATCGCTCATCGATGGTGCTTCCTCTGAGCCGGATGGGGGAGCTGAACAGAGCGTAGCGACTGACCCAATTCGCTCGACGGGGAGTCACCAGTTGGGCCGTTCGGGCGTCTCCTTCGCCCGTTCCGGGTCGCGGACCGCCGGGTATAGCGTGGCCGACGTGCCCGCGCCCCTGAGCCCGGAGAACATCCGCAACGCTCCGAAGGTCCTGCTCCACGATCACCTGGACGGCGGTGTACGGCCATCCTCGATCGTCGAACTGTCCGATGCCGTCGGCTACCGGTCGCTGCCGACGCGCGATCCCGGCGAGCTCGCCGAGTGGTTCCTCGGCGCCGCTCACAGCGGCTCGCTGGAGCGCTACCTGGAGACCTTCGGCCACACCGTCGCGGTGATGCAGACGGCCGAGGCACTGCACCGGGTCGCGGCCGAGTGCGCCGAGGACCTCGCGGCCGACGGCGTCGTCTACGCGGAGGTCCGGTTCGCCCCGGAGCTGCACACCGAGCGGGGCCTCGACCTCGACCAGGTCGTCACCAACGTGCTGGAGGGCTTCGCAGCGGGCACGGCGCGGGCGGCCGCGGCCGGCCGTTCGATCAGGGTCGGCTGCCTGCTCACCGCCATGCGCCACGCCGCGCGGTCGCGGGAGATCGCCGAGCTCGCGGTGCGGCACCGCGACGCGGGGGTCGTCGGGTTCGACATCGCGGGGGCCGAGAAGGGCTTCCCGCCCACCCGCCACCTCGACGCGTTCGAGTACGTCCGCCAGCAGAACGCGCACGTGACGATCCACGCCGGCGAGGCGTTCGGGCTGCCGTCGATCTGGGAGGCCATCCAGTGGTGCGGGGCGCACCGCCTCGGGCACGGGGTGCGCATCGTCGACGACATCACGCTCGGCAACGACGGGCTCCCCGCGCTGGGCAGGCTGGCCGCGTTCGTCCGCGACACCCGCATCCCGCTGGAGATGTGCCCGACGTCGAACATCCAGACGGGGGCCGCCGAGTCGATCGCCGAGCACCCGATCGGCCTGCTCACCAAGCTGCGCTTCCGGGTCACCGTGAACACCGACAACCGGCTGATGTCGGGCTGCACGATGACCTCGGAGCTGGCGACGCTCGTCGACACCTTCGGCTACGACTGGGCCGACGTGTCGTGGTTCACCGTCAACGCCATGAAGTCGGCGTTCATCGGGTTCGACGAGCGCCTCGCCCTGATCAACGACGTCATCAAGCCGGCGTACGCCGAGCTGCAGGCCTGAGCAGCCGGCGGCCCGAGCGGGCCGCCGGGCTCAGGCGGGGCGCGGCCGCGACCGCACCCGCTCGACGAGCGCCGCGAACCGGGCGGATTCCGAGTCGAACGGCGGGCTCGGCGCGAGGCGCGTCGGGTCCGGCCGGATCACGAAGGACACCAGCCAGCCCAGGCTCTCCGACTCGGCGAACTCCTCGCGCGGGACCGGGTCGCCGGCCCAGTCGCCGATGTCGACCATCAGCTCGACGGCGAGGTCCAGCTGCGTCGGGTCGACGGTGAGCGTGCCGTCGGCGATGTCGTCGGCGATCCCGGCGAGGACATAGGTGTTGAGCTCGTCGACGGTGACCTCGAGCTCGCCGACCGCCGCCTTGTCGAGGACCTCGTCCCAGGTCGACGCCGCGGTCAGGTCGTTCTTGGCGCCGTCGTCGTTCCTGCCGACGTCGGCGAGGTGCCGGGCCAGCGCACGCTCGCTGCTGAACACGTCGATGCGGCCCTCGGAACCGAGGAACACCGGGTCGTCGCCGAGATAGCAGCGCAGCGTCACGTACTCGACGTCGGGCAGGACGATCCGGATGGGGTCGATCCCCACGTTCTCCCAGAAGGTCGGCTCGCGCTCGGCCTCCTCCTCGGCCTCGTCCTCGTCGACCTGCTCCTCGATCGCCTCCTCGACGGCCTCGTCCTCGAGCTCCTCCTCGTCGGGGTCGTCGGCGTCGGCGTCGGGGTGCTCCGCGCGCACCGTCGCGACGGCGGCCGCCTCGCGCTGGGCCAGCCGGTCGGCCTCCACCTTCGCCCCCGCGAGCGCGGTCGCGTCGACCTCCGGGGTGGTGACGAGCGCGTCGAGCGCGTCGATCACCTCGTCCCAGTGGTCGGCGACGGTCGAGACGACCTGCCCCCAGAGCCGGTCGCCCTCGCGGCCGGTGAACGGCAACGTGCCCTGGTGCAGCAGGGCCAGGCCGGGGACGGACTCGAGGATCTCGGCGACGCGCTCCAGGCCGCACACGTCGGCGATCGAGGTGACCATGTCGACGGTCTCGGCGAGCTCACCGATCGTCCACGTGTCGGGCTCGCCCGCGACCAGCGCGGGGACGCCGACGACGTCGTAGACGTGGGTGTCCTCGGGCGTGAGCTCGGCGACGCTCAGCTCGGGGACGACCGACCACGCCGGATGGTCGACGAGGTCGTGCTCCTCGGCGGTCCGCACGAAGGCGGCGAGCTGCGCGACCTCGGGGAAGGCGAACAGCGAGTCGTCGTCGCCGAGGAACGCCTCCCACTCCTCACCGTCCTCGCGCCAGCGCGGCGCCCAGAGCGTCACGAGGTCGCCCTCGGTGAGGGAGAGCCGGATCGGGACGATGTCGCTTGCCACGAGGCCGGAGGATAGCCGCGCGCGCCCGGCACCTGCCCGCGCGCGCCCGCGCGTCAGCCCAGCGCGTCGAGCGTGGCCTGCCGGATGGCGGCCTGGGCGGTGGCGTGGTCGGTCGTCGGGACGCCGTCGCCGGGCTGGGGGCCGTAGTCGCCGAAGTCGGCGTGCACGGCGCCGGGCACCGCCACGAAACGCGTCCCCGACGGCAGTCTCGCCCGGGAGGCCTCGACGTCGGCGGCGGTCGTGAGGCCGTCGGCCGTGCCGGAGACCGACGTGACGGCGAGCCCGGTGCGGGAGGCGAGGTCGTCGGCCGGGTAGGCGGCCCACAGCACCAGCCCGGAGGCCCTCGACCCGGGTTCCTCGGCGTACTTCGCCGCCGCGACGCCGCCCATCGAGTGCCCGCCGACGACCCAGCGCCCGACCTCGGGATGCGCCGCGACCACGCCGGCCGCCTGCGCGGGCGCGAGCAGCGCCAGGCCCAACGGGGGTTTCACGATGACGACGAGGTGCCCCGCCTCGGCCAGCGGCCGCAGGATCGCGACGTAGGCCCGCGGGTCCACGCGTGCGCCGGGATAGAAGACGAGGCCACTGCCGACGGGCGGGCCCGCCGGGCGCAGCTCGATGCTCGTCGAGAGGTCGACGACGCCCGGCCCCCCGGCGTCGGCGGTGGCCGGGAACGGGCGCAGCCAGCCGGCCGCGACCGCGGCGAGTACCAGTACGACGGCGGGCACCGCGCGGGCGGCGCGGTTCCACCCGCCCCGCTTGCGCCGCCGCCGGACGCGCGTCGACCAGGCCAGCATCACCACACCCGCGACCGCGAGCCCGGCGAGCAGCCAGCCGTACGACGGATGGCCCGCGGCCACGGCGGCCCACCGCGTCACCGCGACCCACGCGGCGACGCCGACGGCGACGACCCCGGCCACGACCGCGCCGAGGCGGCGGGGCACGGGGACGCCGCGCCGCGGCGCCGCGGTCGTCGTGGGGTCCTCGGCGCGCACGGTCGTCACCGCCGTCCGGCGGGAGGTCGCGCGGGGGGAGGGAGCGACGGAGGCACGGCCCGCGGGGCGGGCGCCGGGACCGGGGCCCGTCGTGCGGAGTCCGTGCAGGTCACGCGGCGAGTCTAGGACGAGCGGCCCGTCGGGCCTGCGGTCCGCCGCCCGGCGCGTCCCTGCCGCGCCGAACGGCCTTCGCCGGTGGATCCGGTGATGGTGCGGGTGGTGCGGGGCGAACCTGGCACCACCGCGGTGGTGCCGCCCCGGAACGTGCTGTCGGTCGGACGTGCGTCCCGAGCTGCGTCAGCGCCTGTGTCAGGTCGAGTTGTGCAGCCGGACGACGCCGACCGTCACGTCCTCGAGCCCACCGCGGTCGAAGTCGCGGCGGAGCTGGTCGGCCTTGATCGTGGCGGTCAGCCCGTCGAACGGGCCGTGCGCGTCGACCTCGCCGGTCTGGGGGTCGACGGCCAGCACCACGTATCCGTCGCACTGCGTGAGCTTCTCGGCCGCAGCGACCAGCGTCGCCTCGTCGGAAGTCGTGTTCTCCGGCACCGGATCACCTCCTAGTCATCTAGTACAGCGTCGGCGGAGGCCCGGGCGTGACACCGTTCCCGGCTTACCACCCGTTCGGGTCAGGTGATTTCCGGTATCGAACACGGATCGTGCAGAAGCGGGGACGCAGTGCTCACGAACCGGAATCGACGGTGGATCCCGATCACATTTCCGGCACCGTCGGTCACCCCACGCGTCCGTGGGCCCGGTCACGTCCCGCCGTGCCACGGATCGCGACGGAGCGTGGCGACGCCGCCGGAGCGCCTGCGGCGCCCGGGTTCCCGCCGTCTCCGACGGGTCCCGCGCCGACCGGGCCGTGGTCACCGCCCGTGGTGCTTGAACCGTGCACGATCGGCGGGGGCGCGGGAGGGGGCAGGATCACGGCATGCGCGTCCTCCGTACCCCCGACGACCGGTTCGACGACCTGCCAGGTTTCGCCCACCCGCCGCACTACGCCGACGTCCCCGACGGCGACGGCGGCACCCTCCGGATGGCCTGGGTCGAGGACGGCCCGGCCGACGGGCCCGTCGTCCTGTTGCTGCACGGCGAGCCGAGCTGGTCGTTCCTGTACCGCACGATGATCCCGGTGCTGGCCGCCGCGGGCCTGCGCGCCGTGGCGCCGGACCTCGTCGGCTTCGGCCGTTCCGACAAACCCGCCGACGTCGCCGACCACAGCTACGCCCGGCACGTCGAGTGGACCCGCTCGCTCGTCGCCGACGTGCTGGACCTGCGTGACGTCACGCTCGTCGGGCAGGACTGGGGCGGGCTGATCGGGCTGCGGCTCGTCGCGGCCGACCCGGGCCGGTTCGCCGGCGTCGTCGCGGCCAACACCGGCCTGCCCACCGGCGACCGCGACATGCCCGAGGTCTGGTGGCAGTTCCGCCGCGCCGTCGAGAAGGCGGGAGCCGCGGGGACGCTCGACGTCGCGCGGCTCGTGCAGTCCGGCTGCCGCACCCGCTTCACCGACGAGGTGCGCGCCGCCTACGACGCACCCTTCCCGGACCAGTCCTTCGTCGCCGGTCCGCGGGCGATGCCGCTGCTCGTCCCGACCCGGCCCGACGACCCGGAGAGCCCGGCCAACCGCGCTGCCTGGGAGACGCTGCGCGGGCTGGACGTGCCGTTCGTCTGTGCCTTCAGCGACGGCGACCCGATCACCGCGGCGATGGACCCCGTGCTGCGCGCGACGATGCCGGGCGCCGCCGGACGGGTGCACCCGACGATCACCGGGGCCGGGCACTTCCTGCAGGAGGATGCCGGGCCCGAGCTCGCGGCGGTGGTGGTGGACCTCGTACGGCACGTCGTCGATCACCGGTAGCCTCGCCCGCCATGGACGTCCGGGTCGTCGACCATCCCTTGGCCGCGACGCGGTTGACCGTGCTGCGCGACCGGGACACCGGCGATGCCGCGTTCCGCGCGGCGCTGCACGAGCTCAGCCTCATGCTCGTCTACGAGGCGCTGCGCGACCTGCCGTTGCGCACCGGCACCGTGCAGACCCCGCTCGCGCCCACGGTGGGACACACCGTCGCGACGCCGCCGCTGATCGTGCCGGTGCTGCGCGCCGGGCTCGGGATGGCCGACGCAGCGCGGTTGCTGCTGCCGGAGTCGGCCACCGGGTACGTCGGCGTCGCCCGCGACGAGTCGACCTACCGTCCCGTGCCCTACCTGACGTCGCTGCCCGGGTCGCTGGCCGCGACGCCCGTCCTCGTGCTCGACCCGATGCTCGCGACCGGCGGCTCGCTCGCCCACGTCATCGGGCTGCTGGAGGGTCGGGGCGCGGCCGCGGTCACCGTCGTCTGCGTGCTGGCGGCGCCCGAGGGCCTCGCGCGGCTGGAGCAGGCGGCGCCCGGGGCGCGGCTGGTCACGGCCTGTGTCGACGAGCGGCTCGACGAGCGGGCGTTCATCGTCCCGGGGCTCGGCGACGCGGGGGACCGCCAGTTCGGCGCGCTCTGACCCGGCGCGCGCTCAGCTGCACCAGGCGGCGACGGTCGCGCGCAGCACGGTCTCGAATACGACCTTGACGTCGTCGGCGCACCCCGGGCCGACCCCGCGCAGCTCGGCCGATGTCAGGCCGTGCAGCACCGCCCACACCGCGAGCGTGACGGTCTCCGGCCCGGCACCGGGGCGCAACCGGCCCGCTACCGCGGCCCGGTCGGCCGCGCGCCGCAGCGGGACGAAGGCCGGCCGCGCGGCCGCGGGGTCGGTGTCGTCCGGCGACCCGGCCGCCGCGCCGAACATGACGTCGTAGAGGTGCGGGTCGGCGAGCGCGCTCTCGCGGTAGGCCAGCCCGAGCGAGACGAGGTCCTCGCAGGGGTCGTCGGTGGTGCGGACCCGTTCGAGGTGCATGGCCAGCCGTCGGAACGCCTCGTCGACCAGCGCCGACAGCAGCGCCGGCTTCCCGCCGAACAGCGAGTAGACGGCGGTGGTCGAGGTCTCGGCGTCGGCGGCGAGCCTGCGCAGGCTCAGCGCCCCGAGGCCCTGCGTCGACAGCGTCTGACCAGCCTGCTCGAGCAGCCGGGCGCGGAGCGCCTCGTCGTGCACCTTCGGACGGGGCATCCCGGCAGGCTACGCAACGCCGTTTCGGTCCGCCCATCGTGGTCCACCGGCCTGTCGTCGACAAGATTGCTGCGCGCAGCGGTAACACGGGTACCGGTGCCCGGCGAGAATCCTCCGGGGGGCCGTCGTGGCTGCCCGCCGATCGGGGGCGTGCGTGCGGGTCAGGAACAGGATCCGGGTGGTGATCGGGCTGCTCGTCCTGCTGGTCGCGGGCGTGCTGCTCCCCGGCGACCATCCCGGCGAGGATGCCGCGTCCGAGGTGCGGATCGCGACGTCGAAACCCGTCGTCCCGCTGCGGATCATGCCGCTGGGCGCGTCGAGCACCGAGGGCGTCGGCAGTCCGGCGACGGCCGGGTACCGGCTCCCGCTGTACCGCATGCTGCAGCGCGCCGCGGTCGCCGTCGACTACGTGGGCTCCCGGAGCAGCGGCCCGCCCGCGTTGCCCGACCGCGACAACGAGGGCCACTCCGGCTGGACGCTCGCGGATCTCTCCCCGCACGTCGACGGCTGGGTCCGCGCCGCCCAGCCCGACGTCGTCCTGCTGCACGCCGGCACCAACGACCTCGGCCAGGGCACGTCCGGCGAGGTCACCGCGCGCCGGCTCGACGACGTCCTCGGGCGGATCCTCAGGGCCGCACCCAGGGCGCACGTGGTCGTCGCGGGGGTGTGGGCGCCGCTGCCGCGGGCGCGGGCCGCGCGGGCGCAGTTCACGGCGCTGGCGCCGCTCGTCGTCGCCAAGTTCCGCATGCAGGGCTACTCGGTCGACTTCCTCGACACCTCGACCCTGCTCCCGCCCGACCGGCTGGCCGACGGGCTGCACCCCAACACCCAGGGCTACGTCCGGATCGCCGCGCTGTTCGAGACAGAGATCCGGGACTGGCTCGCCACCCGCGCGCCCGCCGACCGGCGGTAGCCGCCGCGGCTACCGCCACGCGCGGACCGTGGCCTCGAGCGCGTCGAGGCGGGCGGCGGCGCGCACCATCGCGGCGGCGACGTCCGGGTCGGGGCGTTCGACGACCTGCAGGTATGTCTTCAGGATCGGCTCCGTGCCCGACGGCCGCACGACGACCCGGTCCCCGGCGCCGGGTTCCCCGCGGTGCAGCACCAGCACGTCCGCGGCGGGTCGGGTGACGGCCCAGCCGTCCGGCGGCGTGCCGAACACCGCGGGCGGCCCGCCGTCGAGCGGGCGGGTCAGCCCGCGGGTGAGGTGCACCCCGTGCGTCGCGTACAGGGAGTCGAGCCGGTCGAGGAGGGTCGAGCCGGCCGCGCGCAGCGTGGCCGCGAGGTCCGCGGCGACGACCGCCGTCGCGATGCCGTCCTTGTCGCGCACCGCGTCCGGGTCGACGCAGTACCCGATCGCCTCCTCGTAGCCGTAGACGAGCCCGGCGCCCGCCCGCACGATCCACTTGAACCCGGTGAGCGTCTCGGCGAACCGCGCGCCGTGCGCCGCCGCGACCGCCCGCAGCATCGACGACGACACGACCGTCGTCGCGACGAGCGGGTCCGGACGGTCGCCGGTGCGCAGCAGGTGGTCGCCGAGCAGGACGCCGGTCTCGTCGCCGGAGAGCATGCGCCACCGGCCGTCGCGGCCGGGTACGCCGAGCGCGCACCGGTCGGCGTCGGGGTCGAGCGCCACCGCGAGGTCGGCGCCGACGTCGGCGGCGAGGGCGAGGAGCGCGTCGGTGGCGCCGGGGTGCTCGGGGTTCGGGGACGGTACCGTCGGGAACTCGGGGTCGGGCACGGCCTGGCTCGCGACGACGCGCACGTCGGTGAAGCCCGCCAGGGCCAGCGCGTGCACCGCGGTGGCCCCGCCGACGCCGTGCAGCGGGGTCAGCGCGATCCGCAGGGTGCGCGCCGTGCCGCGGGGCAGCGCCGCCACGCGCTCCAGGTACGCCGGCGCCGCGTCGGCCTCGCGGACCGGCCCGTCCGCCGGGATCGCGACGGCCGCGCCCGCCGCCGCGGCGAGCTCCTCGATCTCGGCGTCCGCCGGCGGGACCAGCTGCGCACCGTCGGCCAGGTAGACCTTGTAGCCGTTGTCCGCCTTGGGGTTGTGCGAGGCGGTGAGCTGGACGCCTGCCGCCGCGCCCGCCGCCCGGACCGCATGTGCGAGCAGCGGGGTCGGGCTCGTGCCGGGCAGCGCGACGACGTCGAACCCGGCGGCCCCCAGCACCCCGGCCGCGGCCGCCGCGAACGCCGCCGACCCGTACCGCGCATCCCGCCCGACGACGACCGTCGCACCGCCGTGGCCGTTGCGCCGCAACCACTCCGCGAGCCCTGCCGTCGTGCGCCGGACGACCGCGACGTTCATCCCCGCCGGGCCGGCCCGCACCGGCCCGCGCAGCCCGGCGGTCCCGAAACGCAACGGCTCGGCCATCCGGTCGGCGAGCGCGTCGTCGGCCCCGGGGGTACCGGCCATCGCCGCGGCGAGGATCCCGTGCAGCTCGGCGGCCGTCACGGGGTCGGGGTCGTCGGCGATCCAGCGCATCGCCGCGTCGCGGACGGCCCGTGCGGTCATGACCTGGCGATCAGCTCGCGCAGCAGCGGACCGGTGCGGGTCGCGGCGGCGGCACCGGCGGCGAGCACCTCCTCGTGGTCCAGCGGCTGCCCGGACAGCCCGGCGGCGAGGTTGGTCACCAGCGACAGCGCGAACACCTCCGCACCCTCCGCCGCCGCGGCGATCGCCTCCAGCACCGTCGACATGCCGACGAGGTCGGCGCCGACCGCGCGGAGCATCCGGATCTCCGCGGGCGTCTCGAAGTGCGGTCCGGGCAGCCCCGCGTAGACGCCCTCGGTCAGCGTCGGGTCGACGGCCCGCGCGAGGGCCCGCAGCCGCGGCGAGTACAGGTTCGTCAGATCGACGAACCGGGCTCCGACCAGCGGCGACCGCGCGGTGAGGTTGAGGTGGTCGGACACGATCACCGCGTCGCCGACGGCCATGCCCTGCCGGATCCCGCCCGCCGCGTTGGTGAGCAGGACGGTCCGGCATCCCGCGGCGACGGCAGTGCGGACGCCGTGCACGGCGGCGTCGACGCCGTGGCCCTCGTAGAGGTGCGTGCGGCCCAGCACGACCAGCGCCCGCCGGCCGTCGACCTGGACGGAGCGCACCGTGCCCGCGTGCCCCGCCGCGGTGGGCGGGACGAAGCCCGGCAGGTCGGCCATGGCGACCTCGGCGTCGGCGGTGCCGACCTCGTCGGCCGCGGGCCGCCAGCCCGACCCCAGCACGAGCGCGACGTCGTGGCGGGGGTGGCCGGTCGCGTCGGCGAGTGCCTGCGCGGCCCGGGCCGCGACGGCGACGGGGTCGGGGCCCGGTGTTGCCATGCCCGCAGCGTAGATCAACGCGCGTGGCCCGGCGCTCAGGCGCCGGTGGCGGTGAACCCGGCCGCGATCGTCGCGAAGAGGTCGGCCGACGTGCTCTGCGCGCGGTCGCCGGGCACCGTCAACCGCAGCGCCCACACACCGTCGGGCGCCGGGACGATCCGCAGCCACGTCGTGCGCTCCTGGGAGCCCTGCGTCGTGCGGTAGACCGTCTGCTGCACCCCCGCCGTCGTGCCCGCGACCGGGCCCGCGGGATCGGCGCTGACACTGTCGACGCCCAGCTTGTCGGCGGTGAGCCCGCCGAGCACCTCCTCGGGGCCCGGGGCCTTCTGCACCCCGAGCTCCTCGGTGCCGTCGGGGCTGACGAACCGCACGCCCGTCGCGTCGGCGGCCTGGTAGCGGTACTGCGCCCAGCTCTGCGGGACGTCGACGGAGAAGCCCAGCGGGTCGTTGTGCGCGACCATCGGCGCCCGGTCGGTGGTGACGGTGATCGTCGACAGCGGCGACTGCCCGGCGATCGAGCGGACCGCGGCCCAGCCCCCCGCGGCGCCGAGCAGCACGACGAGCGCGCCCGCGACGACCAGCGGCGCCGCCCACCAGCTCGGCATCTCGCGCGTCGCCGTGGCGCGACCCGTCCGGCGCGGAGCCAGGGCGAGCCCGGGCCGCGGCGGGGCGGCCGGGACCTGCCCGGTGCCCTCCGGAGCCGGGGTGAGCCGCGCGCCGGTCGCGTGCACCGGCGCGGCGCCGGTCGCGTGCAGCGGGGTGTTGCCCGTGCCGTCGAGGGGCAGCCGCAGGCCCGGGATCGACCCGGGGGACAGTGCGAGCGGGGCGGAGCCCGCCGTCGGGACCGGGCCGGACGCCGACACCCGCGGCCGCGGCAGCGGGTTCAGCGCCGACGCCGACACGGCCGACGGGTCGGCCGCCTCGCCGGGCGGGGCCTCCGGCGGGCGTACGGGTGCGGCCATCGCCGCGAGCGTGGGCGAGTCCGGCGACCCCGGGTACAGCGGATCGTCCGGGTCCGGGATCAGCGGGCGCAGCCGGTTGCGGACCTCCTCCAGCGGCATGCGCTGCAACGGGTCCTTCACCATCAGCGCCGCGATGACCGCGGACACCGGGCCGGCGTCGCGGGGACGTGGCACGTCGCCGTCGACGACCTCGGTGATCGTCGAGACGGGGTCGCCGCGCACGTCGTAGGGCGGACGGCCCTCGATCGCGGCGAAGAGCGTCGCGCCCAGGCCCCAGAGGTCGGCGGCCGGTGTGACGGGCGCGCCCGCGGCGACCTCCGGCGCGATGTAGGCGGGGGAGCCGAGGACGAGCCCGGCCGTGGTCATCGGCGCGTCCGCGGAGTTGCGCGCGATGCCGAAGTCGGTGAGCTTGACGCGCCCGTCGTCGGCGACGAGCACGTTGCCGGGCTTGACGTCGCGATGGGTGATGCCGGCGCGGTGCGCGGCCCGCAGCGCGCCCGCCGTGGCGTAGCCGACGACCGCGGCCTGCTGCGCGTTCAGCCTGCCCTGGTCGCCGATCATCGTCGCGAGGTTGCGCGACGGCAGCATCTCCAGCACGACGAGCGGGGCGCCGTCGACGTCGACGACGTCGTACACCGTGATCACATGGGGGTTGGACAGCCCGCCGAGAGCGCGCGCCTCGCGGAGCATCCGCTCGCGCATCGCGAGCGCCTCCCGCTCGGGGATGCCCAGCGGGACCTTGAGCTCCTTGATGGCGACCGCGCGCCGCAGGACCTCGTCCCAGCCGCGCCAGACCGTCCCCATCGCGCCGCTGCCCAGCTCGGCGGACAGCGTGTAGCGCCCGCCGACGCGACGCTCGCCGTCCTGTCCGGGGCTCGACACCGGCCCATTGTCGCCACACCGCCGCGACACCGGTCGGGCAACCCCCGAACGCAGTCGCGAGCCGTGACGGACCGTGACGGCCGGTCGACGGTCCGCGCTGGATCCGTCCGGCTCACCGATCGCCGCGCGGGCGGCCGGTACGTCTGGTGCGGCGAGCTGTCGACGCGGCCGCTCCGGCGCGATGAGCGGCGCGAACGTCGTGACGGACGCCGGACGTCACCCGGAATCCGGGTGGCGCGGTCGCCGAACGGCGTCCCCTCGTCCGTCCGCAGCAGCGCGGCGACCCCTCGCCGCGCATATCCGCATTGTGCCGACTTACGGATGGTGAACCGCCGACCGGGTGAGGACCATGGGGAAATGGTTCACACGGCATGCGCCCTCCCCGGGGCGCACACGGATCCGAGGGACGGTGATGAGGCGTGACGCTGCTGGAGGCCGACGCCGGACTCACGGCGCTCGGTGACCTCCCGGTGACCGACCTCGGAGCCGGCACCGGACCGGACTGGCTCGACGCATGGCTGAAGGCCCGGCGCACCGACGTCGTGGCGTGGCGCCGCTCCCTCCACTCGCTCCCCGAGCTCGGCCGCGCCGAGCGCCGCACCACCGAGATGATCGCCCGCAGGCTCATGGCCGCCGGGCTCGAGCCGCGCACGCTCCCCGGTGGCGCGGGCCTGGTGTGCGACGTCGGGTTCGGCGACCGGTGCGTCGCCCTGCGCGCCGACCTCGACGCGCTGCCGCTGGAGGAGGACACGGGTCTGCCCTTCGCCTCGACGGTCCCCGGCGTCATGCACGCCTGCGGGCACGACGCGCACACCGCGATGGTGCTCGGCGCGGGGCTCGCGCTGGCCTCGGCGCCGTCGCTGCCCGGCCGTGTGCGGCTGATCTTCCAGCACGCGGAGGAGGTCCAGCCCGGCGGCGCGCTCGACATGGTCGCCGACGGTGCGATGGAGGGCGTCGAGCGGATCTTCGCCCTGCACTGCGACCCCCGGCTCGAGGTCGGACGTCTGGGCACCCGCGTCGGCCCGATCACCTCGGCGTGCGACCTGATCGAGATCAGGCTGACCTCGCCGGGCGGCCACACGGCCCGTCCCCACCTGACGGCCGACCTGGTGCAGGCCATGGGCCTGCTCATCACCCAGCTCCCCCTTCTGCTGACCCGCCAGGTCGATCCGCGTTCGGGAACGGTGCTCGTCTGGGGCGCCGTCGAGGCCGGGCACGCCGCCAACGCGATCCCGCGCAGCGGCGTGCTGCGCGGCACGCTGCGCACCGCCGACCACGCCACGTGGAACGAGGTCGAGGCCAAGCTGCGGTCGCTGGTCGCCGCGGTGCTCGCGCCGACCGGCGTCGGCTACGTGCTCGACCACGTCCGCGGCGTCCCGCCGGTGGTCAACGAGGCCGTCAGCGCGGGCATCCTGCGCGACGCGGCGATCGCGACGCTGGGCCCCGAGGGCGCGACGGGCACCGAGCAGTCCTCGGGCGGCGAGGACTTCGCCTGGTACCTCGAGGAGGCCGCGGGCTCGATGGCCCGGCTGGGCGTGTGGCCGGGCCACGGCCCGATGCGCGACATCCACCAGCCCACGTTCGACCTCGACGAGCGCGCGCTGCCCGTCGGGGTCCGGATCCTGGTCCGCTCCGTGCTCGCCGCGTTCGAGCAGCCCCTCGCCTGACGGTCCGCTCCCCGGACGGCCACGCCGCCCGGCGCCCCCGCCCCGACGGGTGCGGCGCCGGGCGGTCCAGGGCCGGCCGTCAGAGCTTCTCGGCGAACGCCTCGAGTTCGGCGTTGAACCGGTCGGGCTCCTCCCAGAACGGCGAGTGGCCGCTGTTCTCGAAGATGACGGTGCTGGTGCGGGGGATCGCCGCGGCGAGTGCCTCCCAGACCTTGGTGGGATAGATCTGGCTACGGGCGCCGTGCGCGAGCAGGACGGGCACGTCGATCGTCGGCAGCAGGGGACGCCAGTCCTGGCTGGAGAACGAGACCCACAGGGCCAGCGCGGTGAGGTCGGGGACGGTCGTCGACTCGTCCTTCCACCACTCCAGCGTCGCGGGGTCCACCTCGGCGCCCGCGGCGAACATCGCCGGGATCAGCGTCTCGCACAGCCCGATCCGGTCCTTGACCATCTGACGCTGGACGGCGAGCGAGGCGGCGGGGTCGAGGGTGCCGAAGACGCCGTGCTCCCAGTCGTCGGTGGCGAACAGGTACGGGGTCATGTCGATGTCGACGACGCCCGCCAGCCGGCCGGTCCCGAACAGGTCCAGGTAGTTGTAGACGACGGCCATGCCCATCGACCAGCCGCCGAGCACGACGTCGTGCAGGTCCAGGTGGTCGAGGACGGTCTCGACGTCCTGCCCGAGCTGCTCCATCGTCAGGTGGACGAGATCGCGGCCCGACCGGCCGTGACCGCGCATGTCGATCGTGACGACCCGGTGGGTGCGGGCGAGGTGCTCGACGTTGCGGTCGAAGAACCGCCCGTTCATCGTCCAGCCGTGGATCAGGACGATCGGGCGGCCGGTGCCGACGCTGCGGTAGTGCAGCAGGACACCGTCGTCGGCAGGGACGAACGGCATGAGGGTGCTCCTTCGCGGGGTGGGCCGGCGGCAGGGGCGGCCGACGGCGAGGGTGGGGGCCGGCGACCGGAGCGGGCGGCGTGCCCGAGCGGGCCGGGACCGGGCGCCCGGCACGGGACGCCCGGACGGCAGGGCGCGCATACCTGGACCGGCGGCGCCCTGAACGACCGTTAATTCAGACGACGCACGCTAACAGTGGTGAGCGTCACAGGTCAACGGCAGGTCAAGCGATCGGTGGATCATCGGCCGGCGGGGTGATCGGCCGCGTCCGTGCACCCGACGATCCGCAGCGCGTAGTCGGCGTACTGCTCGGCGACCTGGCGGGCGGTGTAGGTGCCGGCCGGGCGGAACCAGGCCTTGGCGCTGTTGCCCATCTCCAGGATGAGGTAGCTGGCGGTGCGGGGGTCGCGGACGTGGAACCGGCCCTCCGCGCACCCTCGCTCCACGATGGCGCGGATCCGGGCGCCGTAGGCGTCGCGCTTGCCGATGATCGTGGTCCGGTAGGGCTCGACGAGGCTGCGGATCTCGGTGTTGCACACCGTGACCTCGGCCGGGTTCTCCAGGAAGTCCAGCACGGTCGCGACGGTGGCGAGCCGCAGCTGCTCGGCGACGTCGGCGGTTCCGGCCAGTGCGGCCTCGAGCGCGTCGAGCGCCCGGTCCATCGCCACGTCCATGATCGTGTAGAGCAGGACCTGCTTCGACGGCACGTGGTTGTAGAGGTTCGGCGCCGACACCCCGAGTACCTGCGCGATGTCCTTCATGGACGTGCCGCGGTAGCCCTGGCTCGCGAAGAGGTCGCGCGCCGCGTGCTGAACCGTCTGCGGGGAGACGGGCGTTGACCGCGTCACGTGGCCACACTATCGTCACTCCGCGCTGAATGAACGTTAATTAAGCCGAACGAACGCACGAGGCCGCCGGCGACGCCGGACCGGTGGCCCCGCGAGCGGCCGCTCCCGCCACGCGGCCCATCTCGCGTCTGTCAGTCACGAACCGTGGAGACGTCCGCGGACCACCCCACCCGGGCGGGCCTGCGGATCGACGAGGAGACGACATGGCGACGCCTGCAACGACGCAGCAGCGACCACCGATGCGCAGGGTTGCGCTCTCGGTGCTCATCGGCACGACGATCGAGTGGTACGACTTCCAGCTCTACGGCGCGGCCGCCGCCCTGGTGTTCGCCCCGCTGTACTTCCCGACGGTCGACCCCGTCGCGGGCACCCTGCTCGCGTTCTCGACCTTCGCGATCGGCTTCGGCGCCCGGCCCCTGGGCGGCATCATCTTCGGGCACTTCGGCGACCGGATCGGGCGCAAGAAGGTGCTCGTCATGTCGCTGACGATGATGGGCGTCGCGACGTTCCTCATCGGCCTGCTGCCGACGTACGCGAGCATCGGCATCTGGGCGCCGATCCTGCTCGTGGTGCTGCGCCTGTTCCAGGGCTTCGGGGTCGGCGGCGAGTGGGGCGGCGCGGTGCTGACCGCCGTCGAGTACTCGTCGAAGGGCAGACGCGGGCTCTACGGGAGCCTCCCGCAGATCGGCGTGCCGGCCGGCCTCCTGCTCTCGACGCTCGCGTTCCTCGCGGTCAGCGGCCTGCCCGACGACCAGTTCCGGTCGTGGGGCTGGCGCATCCCCTTCCTGATCAGCATCGTGCTCGTCGCGATCGGGCTGTTCATCCGGCTGAAGCTCACCGAGACGCCGGTGTTCGAGAAGGTCCGCGAGACGCGCACCGAGGCCCGTGTCCCGCTGTGGCTCGCGATCAGGACCTACCCGCTGCAGATCCTGCTGGCCATCGGCTCGATCGTCAGCACGGGCTCGTACTTCTACGTCGTCAACACCTACGCGCTGAGCTATGGCCCGTCGGTGAAGTCGTTCTCCCGCAACGAGATGCTCTTCGCGATCCTGCTGTCGGCGGCGGTCGCGGCCGCGGCACTGCCGGTCTTCGGAGCCCTCTCCGAACGCTTCGGCCGCAAACGGATGATCCTCACCGGGCTCGCCGCGATGGCCGTCTGGATCTTCCCGACGATGCTCGCGGTCGACAGCGGGAACCTGACCCTGATGATCCTCGCCTACCTCGTCGGCGCGGTCTTCTTCAGCATCTCCTACGGCCCGCAGGCGACCTACATCGTCGAGATGTTCGACGCCCGCGTCCGCTTCAGCGCGGCGTCGACCAGCTTCCAGATCGGCGTGCTGCTCGGCGGCGCGCTGGCGCCGATCATCGCGGCCGCGCTCGTGAAGGGCACCGGGACCGTGGTGTCGGTGGCCGTCTACGTGTGCGTGATGTCGCTGATCTCGCTCGTGTGCGTGTGGGCGATCAGCGCCCGGACCATCGCCCGCGGCAGCGCGGACCTCGACGAGACGGCCATCGTCGCTGCCGGCGTGCCGAGCAAGCAGGGATGAGCAGCACGTGATCACGACCTACCTGGACGACATCCGCGTCGGCGACACCTCCGTGTCGCGGAGCCGCACGATCACCGAGACCGACATCGTGCAGTTCGCGATGGTCACCGGCGACTGGCACCCGATCCACACCGACAAGGAGTACGCCGCGGCCGACCCGCGGTTCGGGCAGCGCATCGCGCACGGCGCGCTGGTCATCTCGTTCGGGCTGGGTCTGGTCGAGTTCTGGCCGCCGGCGATGAAGGCCTTCTACGGGCTGGACAAGCTGCGGTTCGTGGCGCCGACCGTCATCGGGGACACGGTGCGCGTCGAGACCGAGGTGCTCGACGTCGCCGAACGCCCCGACGGCGACGGCGTCGTCACATACCGGTTCGTCGTGCTCAACCACCGTGACGAGCCGCGCTGCGTCGCCGACCTGAAGGCGCTCGTGGCCCGGAAGCCCCAGGGGTGACGGCGATGCACGTGTATCCGCGCGAGGAGCGCACGATCGGCCGGGTGCTGGCGGAGAAGGCGGCGCGCGTCGGGGACCGGCCGTTCCTGCGGTTCCGCGGCGCCGACGGCCGGTGGGCCGACACCAGCTACGCCGAGGTCCACCGGATCACCGACGACTACGCGCGCGGGTTCGCCCGCCTCGGCGTCGGCAAGGGGACGACGGTCGCGGTGATGCTGGGCAACTGCCCGGAGTTCCTGTGGGTGTGCTGGGGGCTCGGCAAGATCGGCGCGGTGGCGGTGCCGCTCAACACCGCGGCCAAGGGCGACCAGCTCGAGTACTACCTGCGGCAGTCCGGGTCGGAGTGGATCGTCGCCGAGGCGGACTTCCTGCCCACGCTCGCACACGCGGTGCGCGCCCCGGAGGCGATGAAGGGCCTGATCGTGCACGGCGGGCCGGGCGGGGACCACGACCTCGCCGACATCGCCGCCGCGCCGGGGGAGGGCTTCACCCCCGACGAGGACATCACGCCGTCGGACCCGATGCTGATCATGTACACGTCGGGCACGACGGGCCCGTCGAAGGGTGTGGTCTCCCCGCACTCGCAGGGCCACGCCGTCGGCGAGCTGATGGCCCGGTACTGCGAGTACGGCCCCGACGACGTCCTCTACACCTGCCTGCCGCTCTTCCACGGCAACGCGATCTGGTACTCGGTGTACGCGGCCCTGTGGGGCGACTCGTGCGTCGCGCTCGCGCCGCGGTTCTCGGCGCGCTCGTTCTGGACCGACATCCGGGAGTCCGGCGCCACGGAGTTCAACGCGCTGGGTGCCATGGCCAACATCATCTGGCAGCTGCCCGAGGGCCCGCAGGACCGCGACCACCGGGTCCGCACGTCGATGGTCGTGCCGACGACGCGCCCACTCGTCGACGGCTTCAAGCAGCGCTACGGCATCACCGTCACGTCGGTGTTCGCGATGACCGAGAACTGCGCGGTCACCGTGCTCGGCCCGGACGACCCGCCCGAGAAGGCCGCGTCGGCGGGGCGGGTGCGCGACCACGTCGACGTCCAGATCGCCGACGACGACGGCAACCCGCTGCCCCCGGGCGAGGTCGGGGAGATCTGCATCCGGCCCAACGGCCCCGGCATGATCATGCTCGGCTACCACGACATGCCGGAGGCCACGCTCGGGGCGATCCGCGACCTGTGGTTCCTCACCGGCGACCGCGGGCGGCTCGACGCCGACGGCTACCTGTACTTCTCCGAGCGCAAGAAGGAGGTCATCCGCCGCCGTGGCGAGAACATCTCCGCCTACGAGCTGGAGACCATCCTCTGCAAGCACCCGGACGTGCACGAGGCCGCCGCCGTCGCGGTGCCGTCGGACCTCTCGGAGGACGACGTGATGGTCTACGTCGTGCCGGCCGAGGGCGCGACGCCCGACTTCGCGGAGCTGGTCGGCTACTGCGTCGACAACATGGCGTACTTCATGGTGCCCCGGTACTGGCAGCTCATCGACGAGCTGCCGAAGACGCCCAGCCAGAAGGTGGAGAAGTTCAAGTTGAAGGCCGCTGCGGTGGACGGCAGGGACGAGTTGTGGGACCGCGAGAAGGCGGGCATCACCGTGCGGAGGCAGCGATGAGCGCCCCGCCGGTGGAGGTCGTGATCGACGGGGGCGCCGCCTCGATCACGCTCACCCGCGAGAAGGCGCACAACGCCATGAGCCCCGACCTGCTCGAGGGGCTGCACTCCGCCGTGCAGGCGGTCACCGACGCAGGCTGCCGGGTGGCGACGGTCCGCGGCCGCGGTAGGGCGCTCTCGGCCGGCGCGGACCTGCCGTACCTGCTCGGGCTGGGCGACGACCGCGACGCCGTCGCCGCGTACATCGCGCAGATCGGCGCCGCGCTCGACGCGATCGAGGCCGCGCCGTTCATCTCGGTCTGCGTCGTCGACGGCTACGGCGTCGCCGGCGGGTGCGAGCTGATGCTGGCGTGCGACCTCGTCGTCGCCTCCACCGAGGCCAGGATCGGCGACCGGCACATGGAGTACGGGATGCTGCCCGGCGCGGGCGGATCGGTCCGGCTGCCGCGCGTGCTCCCCGCCGCGCTGGCCCGCCGGCTGCTCTACACCGGCGAGATCGTCGACGGCGCGACCGCCGCGGCGATGGGACTCGTCGGCTGGTGCGTGGAGCCCGACGACCTCGAGCCGACCGTCGGCGGCATCGTCGCCCGGCTGTTGCGGCACAGCCCGAGCGCGCTCGCGGGGATGAAGCGGATGTACTTCGACGGGCTCGCGGTGCCCTACCGGGAGGCGCTCGCGGCCGAGCAGCGCACCGTCGTCGAGCACCTGACCGGCAACCCGGACGCCCGCGAGGGGCTCGCCGCGTTCGCCGGCAAGCGTGCACCGGAATTCCAGGGAGTCTGAGTGGTTCTGCAGCAACGTCGTGACGCCGAGGGCAGGGTCGTGTCCGGGCTCTGGTTCGAGGAGCTCACCGAGGGGCTCGTCGTCGAGCACGCGATCCGGCGGACGGTCACCGAGACCGACAACGTCCTGTTCACGACGATGACGATGAACCCCGCGGCCGCACACCTCGACGCCGACTACTCGAAGGGCACCGAGTTCGGGCAGGTGCTGGTCAACAGCATGTTCACCGTCGCGCTCGTCGTCGGGCTGTCGGTGCCCGAGCTGACCCACGGCACGATCCTCGCCCAGCTCGGCCTCGACGAGGTCGTGTTCCCCAAGCCCGTCTTCGTCGGCGACACGATCCGCGTCGAGTCCGAGGTGGTCTCGGCGCGCGCGTCGAAGAGCAGGCCGACGCAGGGCATCGTGGTCTTCGAGCACCGCGCCCACAACCAGCGCGACGAGCTGGTCTGCAAGGCCCGGCGCACCGGCCTGATCCGCCGCTCCCCGCAGGCGTCGTCGTGACGGCCCAGCTCGGCCGTCGCGACGACGTCGCGGCTGCCCGCGCCGCCGCGCTCGCGGGGCTCGACACGTCCCGCTGGCCCGCGAAGCTCCCCGTCCGCGACCGGCTGACGTTGCTGTTCGACCCGGGCTCGTTCGTCGAGGACGGGCTGCTGGCCAACGCGCGCAGCGAGGGCCTGCCCGCCGACGGTGTCGTCACCGGGGTGGGCCGGATCGAGGGCAGGCTCGTCGCCGTCATCGCGCACGACTTCACGGTGAAGGCCGGCTCGTGGGGCGAGCTGGGCTGCGAGAAGCAGATCCGCATCCTCGAGCGCGCCGACCGCGACCTGCTGCCCGTCGTCTACCTCGTCGACTCGGCGGGCGGGCGGCTCAACGACCAGATGGGCTTCTTCCCGGGCCGCCGGGGCGCGTCGCGCATCTTCCACCTGCAGGTCCGGCTGTCCGGGCGGGTGCCGCAGGTGTGCTGCCTGCTCGGCCCCTCGGCGGCGGGTGGCGCGTACATGCCCGCGTTCACCGACTGGGTCGGGATGGTCGAGGGCAACGCGTCGATGTACCTGGCCTCGCCGCGGGTCGCCGAGAAGGTCACCGGCGAGGTCACGACGTTGGAGGAGATGGGCGGCGCGCGCATGCACGCCACGGTCTCCGGCTGCGGCGACGAGGTCTTCGGCAGCGACGGCGAGGCCATCGCGGCCGCCCGGCTGCTGCTGACCTACCTGCCCGACTCGTTCCGCGACCGGCCCGCCGTCGCCGAGCCGCGGCCGCCCGCGCTGCCGCACTGGCCCGACGACCTCGTCCCGAGCGACCCCAACCAGCCCTACGACGTGAACGACGTCATCGACCGGATCGTCGACGAGGGCTCGTTCTTCGAGATCAAGTCGGGTTGGGCCACCGAGATGGTCTGCGGGCTCGGGCGCATCGAGGGCCGCGTCGTGGGCGTCGTCGCCAACCAGCCGTCGGTGCGCAGCGGGGCGATCTTCGTCGACTCCGCCGACAAGGCCGCCCGGTTCATCTCCCTGTGCGACGCCTTCAACATCCCGATCGTGTTCCTGCAGGACGTGCCGGGCTTCATGGTCGGGGTGGCCGTCGAGCGGCAGGGGATCATCCGGCACGGCGCGAAGATGCTGGTGGCCATGGCCTCGGCGGAGGTGCCGCGCTTCACCGTCGTGCTGCGCAAGGCCTACGCCGCGGGCTACTACGCGATGTGCGCCCCCGGCTTCGAGCCCCGCGCGACGTTGGCCCTGCCGACGGCGACGATCGGCACGATGGCCCCCGAGGCGTCGGCGAACGCCATGTACGCCAACAGGATCGCCCAGATCGAGGATCCCGGGGAGCGGGCGGCGTTCGTCGCGCGCCGGGTCGCCGAGCAGGAGGCCGAGGTGAACCTGCTGCGGATGGGCAGCGACCTGGTCGTCGACGCCGTCGTCGAGCCGGGGGACATGCGCGCCGAGCTCGTCGCGCGGCTCGCGGCCGCCGACGGGTGGGACCGCACGCGCGACCGGCGACACCACGTGGTGAGCCCGGTATGAGCACCTTCCGCAGCCTGCTGTTCGTTCCGGCCGACAAGCTCGACCTGCTCGCCAAGGTCCCGCGCTGGGCGCCCGACGCCGTCGCCGTCGACCTGGAGGACGCCGTCGCGGTGCCGGGCAAGGACGCCGCCAGGGCCGGGGTGGCCGCGGCGTCGCTCGACGCCGGCGAGGCCGTCGTCCTGGTGCGGGTCAACGCTCCCGGCACCCCGTGGTTCGACGCGGACCTCGACGCGGTGCTCGCGAGCCCGGCCGCCGGCGTGATCGTGCCCAAGGCGGAGGACCCCGCGGTGCTCGCCGCGGTGCGTGAGCGCACCCGGGGCCGGATCCTGATGGCGGGCATCGAGTCCGCGCTCGGCGTCGTCAACGCGCGCGAGCTGTTCGCGCACGCCGACACCGGGTTCTTCGGCGCCGAGGACTACATCGCCGACCTGGGCGGCAGGCGCACCGCCGGCAGCCTGGAGGTCCTCTACGCGCGCAGCCAGGTCGTGCTCGCGAGCCGGCTCGCGGGGATCCCGCTGCTCGACCAGGTCGTCACCGCCATCGACGACGCCGAGGCCTTCCGCGCCGACGCCTCCGACGGCCGCGACCTCGGCTACACGGGGAAGATCTGCATCCATCCGAGCCAGGTCGCGCTCGCCCACGAGGTGTTCACCCCGTCGAAGGACGAGGTCGACCGGGCGCGCCGGGTCCTGGCGGCGGAGTCGGCAGGGGTGGCCGTCGTCGACGGGGAGATGGTCGACGCCGTGCACCTGAAACTGGCCCGCCAGGTGCTGGCCCGGGCGGGGGAGACGCAGTGAGGAAGATCGAGACGGTGCTCGTCGCGAACCGCGGGGAGATCGCCGTCCGCATCGTGCGGGCGTGTCACGACGCGGGTCTGCGCGCCGTCGCGGTGTATGCCGACCCCGATGCCGGTGCGCCGCACACGCTGCTCGCCGACGAGGCGATCCGGCTGCCGGGCACGGCGCCGGGGGAGACCTACCTCTGCGCCGCCGCGCTGCTCGACGCCGCCGCCCTGGCCGGTGCCGACGCCGTCCATCCCGGCTACGGCTTCCTGTCCGAGGACGCCGGCTTCGCCCAGCAGGTCGTCGACGCCGGGCTCGTCTGGGTCGGGCCGACGCCCGAGGCCATGCGCGCGTTGGGGGACAAGGTCTCGGCCCGCGAGATCGCGCGCCGGGTCGGGGCGCCGATGGCCCCCGGCACCTCCTCGCCGGTGGCCGGCGCCGACGAGGTCGAGGCGTTCGCCGCCGAGCACGGCTTCCCGATCGCGATCAAGGCGGCGTTCGGCGGGGGTGGCCGGGGGCTGAAGGTCGTGCACGAGGCGGCCGGGATCGCGTCGGCGTTCGAGTCCGCGGTCCGCGAGGCGACGGCCGCGTTCGGGCGCGGCGAGTGCTTCGTCGAACGGTTCCTGCCGCAGGCCCGCCACGTCGAGGTCCAGGTGCTGGCCGACACCCACGGCGCCGTCGCCGTGCTGGGCACGCGCGACTGCACCGTCCAGCGGCGCAACCAGAAGCTGGTCGAGGAGGCGCCCGCGCCCTTCCTGCCCGACGCGCTGCGCGAGACCCTGCACGCGTCGGCGACCGCGATCTGCCGCGAGGCCGGCTACACCAGCGCCGGGACCGTCGAGTTCCTGGTCGGCGCCGACGGCACGACCACGTTCCTCGAGGTCAACACGCGGCTGCAGGTCGAGCATCCGGTCACCGAGGAGGTCACGGGCGTCGACGTCGTCGGCGCGCAGCTGCGGGTCGCCGCGGGCGAGCCGCTCGACCTGCCGGCGGGGGTGCCCGTCCGCGGGCACGCGATCGAGTTCCGGATCAACGCCGAGGACGCCGACCGCGGGTTCGCGCCCGTGCCGGGGACCGTGACCCGCTTCGAGGTGCCCACCGGCCCGGGCGTCCGCGTCGACACGGGCATCGCGGCGGGCGGGCGCGTCGGCGCCGAGTACGACTCGCTGCTGGCCAAGGTGGTCGTCACCGGTCGCGACCGTGCGCAGGCACTGGCCAGGGCGCGCCGCGTGCTCGCCGAGACCCGCGTCGACGGGGTGCCCACGGTCCTCGACGTGCATCGCGACGTCCTCGCCGATCCGGCGTTCACCGGCCCCGACTCCCTGGGCGTCCACACGCGCTGGATCGAGGAGGAGTACCTGCCGCGCCGGCGGCCGCCGGAGCCGGACCCGACCGTCGGGCTGCTGCGGCTGGGCCGTCGGACGCTGCGGGTGTCGCTGCCCGGGATGGCGGTCCTCACCGGCACCGCGGCCGAGGCCGTCCGGGCGGGCCTGCTCGCGGGCGCCGACCGTGCTGCCGGCGCCGCCGCCGCGCCCGACCGGCTCCTCTCGCCGATGCAGGGCACCGTCGTGCAACTCGCGGTGGAGGGGGGCCAGCAGGTGGCGGCCGGTGAGGTCGTCGCCGTCGTCGAGGCGATGAAGATGGAGAACGCCGTGCGCGCCACCGTCTCCGGGACCGTCGCGGAGGTCGTGGTGAAGGTGGGCGACAGCGTCGCGCAGGACGCGCTGCTGTGCCGGCTGGACCTGGCCGACGCGCCGGCCTGACCCCGCTGACGAGGTCCTGTGCGCAACCTGGGTGCTGTCCCGGAGCGGGTCGGCGACGGTTGAGGTTGCGCGCGGGCGGCGTCGTCCGCGGCGGGGGAACTAGAGGGACTTGCGGGAGGGGCGGCTGCGCAGGGCGGCGACGTAGTCGTCCGGGGCGCCGGCCTGCTCGGCCGCGTCGGCGATCACGCCGAGGTAGCGCGCCGAGGGCATGCCGCCCTCGTACGCGTCGAGCACGTAGATCCAGGCGAGGACGTCGCCCTCGAGGGTGTGCACGCGCAGCCGCAGCTTCTTGTGCAGCCCGAGCTCGCCGCCCTCCCAGCGGTCGAGGGTGGCGGCGTCGTGGTCGGGCACGTCGTAGAGCACGACGAACACCTGCGAGCCCGGGTGCTCGACGACCGTGGCGAGGGCGCCCTCCCAGGCGAAGTCCTCACCGCCGAAGGTCAGCCGCCAGCCCTGGAGCCACCCCGTCCCGGCCATCGGGCTGTACGGGGCGCGCTCCTTCATCTGCGCGGGGTCCATGTTCGACCCATAAGCGGCGTAGAGCGGCACCCCGACAGACTAGCGATGCGCTGTACGGACCTGATCGAGGACCTCACCCCGGCGCGATGTCCCGTTCACAGGACGGGCGTACTGTATGCGAGGTCCGGACCGACGCGAGGAGGCCGAAGCGGCGTGACCAGGATCGTGATCATGGGTGGTGGGCCGGCCGGCTACGAGGCGGCCCTGGTCGCCGCGCAGCACGGCAGCGACGTCACCGTCGTCGAACGCGACGGAATGGGCGGCGCCTGCGTTCTCGACGACTGCGTCCCGTCGAAGACCTTCATCTCCAGTGCCGCCGTGCGCGTCGACCTGCACTGGGCCGAGGACCTCGGCGTCCTCGTCGACCGCGACACCGCCGGCATCGACCTGCCCAAGGTGCACGGGCGCGTGCAGAGCCTCGCCCGGGCCCAGTCGGCCGACATCCGCGACCGCGTCGCGGGCGAGGGCGTCCGGATCATCGCCGGGTCCGCCAGTTTCGACGAGCCCGTCCCCGGGCGCGCCCCGCACCTGGTCCACGTCACGACGGCCGACGGTGCCGAGGAGGAGCTGCCGGCCGACGTCGTGCTGGTCGCGACCGGCGCCACGCCCCGCATCCTCGACTCCGCCCGCCCGGACGGCGAGCGCGTCCTGACCTGGCGCCAGCTCTACGACCTGCCGGCCCTGCCCGAGCACCTGGTCGTCGTCGGCTCCGGGGTGACGGGTGCGGAGTTCGTCTCGGCCTACGTCGAGCTCGGGTGCCGGGTGACGCTGGTGTCCAGCCGCGACCGCGTCTTGCCCGGCGAGGACGCCGACGCCGCCGCGGTGCTGGAGGAGGTGTTCGCCGAGCGCGGCGCCGAGATCCTCGCCAACGCCCGCGCCGAGTCCGTCGTGCGCGAGGGCGACGGGGTCGTCGTCACGCTGACCGACGGCCGGCAGGTCCGCGGCTCGCACGCGCTCATGACGGTCGGCTCCGTGCCCAACACGTCCGGCATCGGCCTGGAGAAGATCGGCGTGCGCACCGACGCAGGCGGGTTCGTCACCGTCGACCGGGTGTCGCGGACCTCGGTGCCCGGCATCTACGCCGCGGGCGACTGCACCGGCGTGCTCATGCTCGCCTCCGTCGCCGCGATGCAGGGCCGGATCGCGATGTGGCACGCCCTCGGCGAGGGCGTCGCGCCCATCAAGCTGCGCACCGTCGCCGCCAACGTCTTCACCCGTCCCGAGATCGCGACGGTCGGCATCAGCCAGCGCGTCATCGACTCCGGCGAGGTCCCGGCGCGGACGGTCATGATGCCGCTGGCCACCAACCCGCGCGCCAAGATGCGCGGCATCCGCCGCGGGTTCGTGAAGCTGTTCTGCCGGCCGGCGACGGGCGTCGTCATCGGCGGGGTCGTCGTCGCGCCGGTGGCGAGCGAGCTGATCCTGCCCATCGCGATGGCGGTGCAGAACGGCCTGTCGGTCGACGACCTCGCCCACACCTTCTCGGTCTACCCCTCGCTGTCGGGGACGATCACCGAGGCGGGCCGCCGCCTCATGCAGCACGACGACCTCGACTGAGCCGCCCGGCCGGGTCGCTCACGGGAGCTCACGGGAGCTCGGGGTCGGGTCCGGGGGAACCCCGATTTCCCGGGGCCGCACGGCGGCGATGCTCGATGGCATGACCACACTGCAGAACGCCACGACCCGGGTCCCCGTCGTCCCCGTCGTGGTCGCCGCCGTCGCGTCGCAGTTCGTCGACGACGTCGCCTACTTCGTCTTCCCGCCCGCCGCGCTGCTCGCCCCGGCGTCGGCGTTCATCGCCGTGCTGCTGACCGCGCTGGGCGCCCGGCTCGTCACCCGCAGGCTCTCGGGTGTCGCGGTCGCGCGCACGGGGCTCGCCGTCGGTGCGCTGTCGGCAGGGATCGGGCTGGCGGTCAGCGGGTTCGGCTGGCTGTCGATGGTGCTGGCGACGCTGACACTGGTCGCGGGGGTCGCGGGTGCCGTCGTCGGCAGGAGGAACCCGGCCACGGACTGACCGGCAGCGCCGCACCGGCGTGACCCCCGCCGGGTGGGCGGGGGTCACGACCGGGCGGATCAGGCCGCGACCTGCTGGTGCGCCGCCGGACGGCAGCGGCGCAGCGGGCAGACCGCCGCCGCGGGCAGCATGCCCGGGACGGCGGCGCGGGAGCCTGCCGCGACGAACGGCCAGCTGCCCACGAACCGCTGCAGGTACCAGTAGAGGTACACGTGGTCCTGCCCGTCCTGGTCGGTGACGAACACCGCGGGCGCCGCGAGGTCGTCGACCCAGCGGGCGTAGTCGGCGGTCGCCGCCGCGGGTGGGCGGGGTGCCCGGCGGGTGGCGAGCCAGTCCTCCGCTCGGCCGCGCCACGAGCTCAGCGCGACCGGGTGGATCGTGGCACCGGGCAGTTCGGCGACGTTCGTGGTGAACGTCGCGATCAGGGAGCCGTCCGCGCGGTGCGCGGCCGACGCCAGGGTGAGCAGGGAGTGCGGGCCCGGAATCGGCCCTTCGACGTGCATGTGCGTCGTGACGTACACGTACTGCTGGGGCATGACGGATCCTGGTGTCCGATGTGGCGATGGACAGCTCACGACGTGGCTCGGCCGACGTGGTGACGGATCCGCGGCGCGGTCTTTCCGCGTGGCGGAACTACCGGCCCCGTGGTGGAACACACGGGAGTGCGGTGTCGCTGTGCAGTTGTCCGCACGGTGCCGGGCCGCGTCGACGCTGACGCCGGACGGCACGGTGCGCGCCGACGGTAACCAGCAGCGGATCTCGCGGTCAATCCCCGGGAGCGGCGGTGGTGAGCTGCGCGCGCGGGTCGGAGCTGAACCCGCAGGACGCCGCGAGCTCGTCGGTGGCCCCCGGCCAGCGGACCCGCGCCGCGCCCAGGCCCCCGACGGCGAACCGCAGCACGGCCGGCAACGACTCGGCGAGCGCGCCGGCCGCCTGCCCGGCGGGCAGCTCCCAGACCCGCAGCACGGCCTCTCCGCCGTCGCCGAGCACGCCGTCGAGGACGACCTCGGCGACCATCCGGCCCGTCGTCGGCTCGCAGACCGCCCACGTGCAGGTGCGGTCGCCCGCCCAGCCGGCCGTCGCGGCCGCGACGCCCGCGTCGCCGTCGACACCCGCCTCGGCGTAGGCGGGCCGGTCGTCGACGCGGTCGTCGGCGCGCGGCGCCCGCAGGTACCAGGTCCCCGCGTTGATCTCGACGGGCTCCAGCGTCAGTCCTTGATCTCGCAGATGACGGTGCCCTGGGTGACCGACGAGCCCGTGTCGGCGGACAGCCCGGTGATCGTGCCGTCCTTGTGGGCGGTCACCGGGTTCTCCATCTTCATCGCCTCGAGCACGACGACGAGGTCGCCCGCACTGACGGTGTCGCCGTCGGAGACCGCGACCTTGATGATGGTGCCCTGCATGGGCGCGGTCACGGAGTCGCCCGACGCCTTGGTGCCACCCCCGCCGGACTTCCCGCGCTTGCGGGGCGCCGCCTTCGCGCCGCCGCCGCCGGTGCCGATGGCGAGGTCGCCGGGCAGGGACACCTCGAGCCGGCGCCCGCCGACCTCGACGACGACCGACTGCCGAGGTGCCTCCTCGGATCCGGCCTCGGCGCCGCCCTCGAACGGCGGCACCGTGTTGTCCCACTCCGTCTCGATCCACCGGGTGTGGACGGTGAACCCGTCCTCGGTGTCGGCGGCGAACGCGGGGTCGGACACGACGAGCCGGTGGAACGGCAGCACCGTCGCCATGCCCTCGACCTGCATCTCCGCCAGCGCGCGGCGCGAGCGCTCCAGCGCCTGGGCGCGGTCGGAACCGGTGACGATCAGCTTGGCCAGCAGCGAGTCGAAGTTCCCGCCGACGACCGAGCCCGCCTCCACGCCCGCGTCGACGCGCACACCCGGGCCGGCGGGGTACGCGATCGAGCTGACCGTGCCGGGCGCGGGGAGGAAGTTGCGACCGGCGTCCTCACCGTTGATCCGGAACTCGATGGAGTGCCCGCGCGGCGCCGGATCCTCGAGGACGTTGAGCTCCTTGCCCTCGGCGATGCGGAACATCTCGCGGACGAGGTCGAGCCCGGAGGTCTCCTCCGAGACCGGGTGCTCGACCTGCAGCCGCGTGTTGACCTCGAGGAACGTGATCAGCCCGTCCTGCCCGATGAGGAACTCGACGGTGCCGGCGCCGTAGTAGCCGGCCTCCTTGACGATGGCCTTCGACGCGTCGTAGAGCGTCGTGCGCTGCTCGTCGGTGAGGAACGGCGCCGGGGCCTCCTCGACCAGCTTCTGGAAGCGGCGCTGCAGCGAGCAGTCGCGCGTGCCGACGACGATCGCGTTGCCGTGCTGGTCGGCCAGGACCTGGGTCTCGACGTGCCGCGGCTTGTCGAGGTAACGCTCGACGAAGCACTCGCCGCGGCCGAACGCCGCGGTCGCCTCGCGGACGGCCGACTCGTAGAGCTCGGCGATCTCCTTCTCCTCGCGCGCGACCTTCATGCCGCGCCCGCCGCCGCCGAACGCCGCCTTGATCGCGACGGGCAGGCCGTGCTCCTTCGCGAACGCGATCACCTCGTCGGCGCCCGAGACCGGGTCGGCCGTGCCGGGGACCAGCGGGGCGCCCGCCCGCATCGCGATGTGCCGCGCGGTGACCTTGTCGCCCAGGTCGCGGATCGACTGCGGGGACGGCCCGATCCAGGTGATCCCCGCGTCGATGACGGCCTGCGCGAAGTCGGCGTTCTCCGACAGGAAGCCGTATCCCGGGTGGATGCCGTCGGCGCCCGCCTGCTTCGCCGCGCCGATCACCTTGTCGAAGTCGAGGTAGGACTCGGCGGCGGTGCTGCCGCCCAGCGCGAACGCCTCGTCGGCGAGCCGGACGAACAGGGCGTCGCGATCGGGGTCGGCGTACACGGCGACCGACGCGAGGCCGGCGTCCTTGGCCGCGCGGATCACACGGACCGCGATCTCCCCCCGGTTCGCGACGAGGATCTTGGTCAGCTCGGGCAACGTCCGCTCCTCGGTGAATCGGCCGGCCCGTCGCGCCGGCGCGTTGCAGGGAGTCTAGGAGGACCGGACGAATTTCTCCGGGCCGCGGACCTGTGGCGTTTCCGACGTTCGGAGCGCCCCCTGCGCGGCCTGCGGAACTGGATCGAGCCAGGCAGGTGTGGTCTTCGTCGCTCAGCGGTTGCGGAGCCGGAGCCGAAGGGTCCGGCCGCCCACCTGCACGAACACGGACCCCCGGCCGCGGCGTACCGCGGGCGCCCGGCGGGCGCGGGGCGCGCCGCTGCCGTCGTAGCGGGTGGCGACCTCTCGCGCGGCCAGCTCGTCGACGGCGCCGGCGGGCAGCCGCCCGGCCGCCCGCAGCCACCGGGCGACGTCCCAGCCGTCGCGCAACGAGCCGCCCGGCGGTACCCCGTCGAGGGCCTCGGCGACGGCCGCCGGCCACCCGGGGCCGAGCGCGGCCGCGAGCAGTGGCCAGTGCCGGGCGGCCTCCCCGGCGCGCTTGCGCAGCAGGGCGCGGCGCGTCGTCGCGAGGCGGACGGGGTCGAAGCCGTCGGGCACCGGGGCGCCCGCCACCAGTGCGTCGACGAGCGCAGCCTGCCGCGCGGCCAGCCCGGCGCTCACCGGAGCACCCCGGGCGCGACCCCGGCCGCCGCCGGCACGACCTGGCCCGCCGCCGCAGCGCGGGCTGCCGGTGGTGCGAACCGGGCTGCCGCGGAGATCGCGGCCAGCTCCGCCGCCAGCTCGGCGGCGGGCGGGTAGCGACCGTCGCGCTCCAGCATCACCGCGGGCGGCAGCCGCCGGTCGCACAGCTCGCCCAGCAGCGCGAACACCTCCGGCGGAACGGGGTCGGTGTGGCTGTCGTGGTACACGCCGGGGTCGCCGGCGGCCGTGTCGCCGGGGTGCTCGCTGCCGCCCGCGACGTGCACGTAGGCGATCCGGTCCAACGGCAGCCCGTCGAGGACCGCGCACGGGTCGCCGCCACGGTTCACGGCGTTGGCGTGGACGTTCGCGACGTCGAGCAGCAGCCACGCCTCGGTGCGGTCGAGCAGCCGGGTGAGGAACTCGGCCTCGGTGAACTCGTCGCCCGGCCAGTCGAAGAGCGCCGCGACGGGCTCCAGCGCCAACGGGACGTCGAGCTCGGCCTGCACCCGGGCCACGTTCGCGACCAGCACGTCGAGCGCCTCCCGGGTCCGCGGCACCGGGAGCAGGTGCCCGGCGTCGCGCCCGGCGACCCGGGTGAACGACACGTGCTCGCTGACCAGCGGCGCGTCCAGCGCATCGGCGCACGCCGCGAGGTGGGCGACCCGTTCGGGGTCGAGCCCGTCGGCACTGCCGAGGGACAGCCGCACGCCGTGCGGGATCACCGGGACCCCCCGATCCCGCAGCTCCGCCACCCCTCGAGGCGGAGCCGCGGGATCGATCGCTTCTGCGATGACCTCGCAGAAGCGCAGACCGGGCAGCTCGGCGACGATCCCCGCGATCTCGGGACGCCAGCCGATGCCCGTGCCCAGCCGGGTCGCGGGGCCGGCGCCGGGCTCAGCCACCGCAGCCACCCCCGCCGCCGCAGCCACCCCCTCCGCCACAGCTGCTGCTCCCCCCACCGCAGCTGCTCCCCCCACCGCAGCCGGCGCCCCCGCCGTAGCTGCTGCCCGAGTCGCCGCCCGACCAGCCGCCGCCCGACGACGCGAGCTTCTGCGCGGCGAGCTCGTCAGCGAACGCCGGGTCGGAGGCCCACAGCGCGCTCATCCCGAAGACGCCGACGCCGAGCGCCGCGGCCGTCGCCCCGTTCGCGATCCAGTCCGGCCGGTTGGCCGGCGACAGCCGATGGTGCTGGGCCCGCATCGCGGAGACCGTGGCGTCGCCGAGCGGCGTGCGCCGCGGGACCCGGGCCATCAGCACGACGCCGACGACGGCCGCGCCCAGCGTCGCCAGCACCAGGAACGTGACGGGCTTGCCGTTGGCGACCCCGGCGACGAGCCGGGCCAGGCCCAGCCCGGCGACGAGGAGCATCCACGCGCCCGCCTGCCGGACGCCGCGCCGCTCGTCGTCGGTGACGAGCAGGCCCTCGGCGGTGAGCCGCCGCTCGATCGCCGCCAACGCGGCGGCGACGTACTCGTGGTAGCGCAGCCGGCCGCGGCCGACCGGGGACGTGGCCGTCGCGTGGATCGCCCGCTCCAGCTCGTCGGCGCCGGGCAGCAGCGCGCCCACCGCGACGACGTTGCCGCGGCCCGCCGTCTCGATCGTCCCGTCGACGCGCATCGACGACAGTGCGGCGTACACCGCGAGGTCCGCGCCACCGTTGAGGTACGCCGCGTCGTAGGGCGTGCCGGTGAGATCCGCGGGTGGGCGGCCCCCGCCGCGCGCGCCCGCGATCTGCCGCCGCGTCCGGACCGCCCAGATCCAGACGACGACGGCGATGACCAGGTAGAAGAGAATGAACGTCGAGCCGCTGATCCCCCAGGTGTCGCCCGAGGCCGCGAGTGTGCCCATCCGAACCACCCCCTGACTCGTCCTCTTGGGACTGGCCACAGTGTGGTCGGCGTCATCGCATCGGGGGAACGTTCCTCACCAAGACTTGAGGTTCCGAGGTTCGCGGCTCACGCCGTCCGGGCGCGCACCTGGTTCTTGATCCGGGCGAGCATCGCCGCCATCCCGCGCAGCCGCAGCGGGCTCACGGCCTGACCGAGCCCGAGCGCGACGTAGAAGTCGTCGGGCACGGCCAGGACGTCCGCGGCGGACTCGCCGTCGAGACCCGTGTGCATGATCGAGGCGAAGCCGCGCGTCGTCGGGGCCTCGGGCGGCGCGGAGAAGAACAGGTGCACGGGCCGGTCGGGGGCGGCAGCGCCGTCCTCGACCTCCACCGCCAGGAACAGCGGCGACTGGCACTCGTGCACCTGCTCCATCGAGTCCGCGGCGTCGGCGTAGCGCTCCGGCAGGTCCGGCAGCTCCTGCGACAGCTCGAGCAGCAGCTGCAGCCGGTCCTTCGGGCCGACGGCGGAGAAGTCCTCGACCAGCTCCGCCAGCCTGGGTGGGAGATCAGCCACGCTCGGCCCCCTGTGCGATGGGGACCCGCACCGTGTTGCCCCACTCGGTCCAGCTGCCGTCGTAGTTGCGGACCGTGCCGAAGCCCAGCAGGTGGGTGAGCACGAACCAGGTGTGGCTCGACCGCTCGCCGATGCGGCAGTAGGCGACGACGTCGTCGTCGGCCGACAGGCCCTGTTCCTGCAGGTAGATGGCCTCGAGGTCGGCGCGCGGCTTGAACGTCGCGTCCTCGGCGGCGGCGCGGGCCCACGGCACGTTCGCGGCGCCCGGGATGTGCCCGCCGCGGACCGCGCCCTCCTGCGGGTAGTCGGGCATGTGCAGCAGCTCGCCGGAGTACTCGCCGGGGGAGCGGACGTCGACCAGCGCGCCCGTGCCGCCCTTCACCTTCTCCAGGTGCGCGAGCACGTCGTCCTTGAACGCGCGCAGCGTCGTGTCGTCGCGCTCGACGACCGGGTAGTCGACGGTCGCCGGCTTCGGCTGTTCGGTGGTCATCTCCCGGCCCTCGGCGACCCACTTCGCGCGGCCGCCGTCGAGGATGCGCACGTCCTCGTGGCCGAACAGGGCGAACACCCACAGCGCGTAGGTGGCCCACCAGTTGTTGCGGTCGCCGTAGAACACGACGGTGGTGTCGCGGGCGATGCCGCGCTCGCCGCAGATCTCGGCGAAGCGGGCGCCGTCGACGTAGTCGCGGGTCACCGGGTCGTTGAGCTCGGTGTGCCAGTCGACCTTCACCGCGCCCGGGATGTGGCCGGTGTCGTAGAGCAGGACGTCCTCGTCGGACTCGACGACGACCAGGCCGTCGGAGCCGAGGTTGGCCGCGAGCCACTCGGTGGTGACCAGCCGCTCCGGGTGGGCGTAGTCGGCGAGCTTCGGGTCGTTGTCAGCGGGCAGCGCCATGGCCGCGACGATAGTCCGCCGCGGCGCGCGGGGTGGGTGCCGCTCACCCGCTCCGGTGGGCCCACAGGTCGACGGGCGAGACGCCGATCGCGCCGAGCAGCCTGCGCACCAGCGGGAGGCTGATCCCGATGACGTTCGAGGGGTCGCCGTCGATGCCGTCGACGAACCACGCGCCCAGCCCGTCGAGGGTGAACGCCCCCGCCACCGCGAGCGGCTCGCCCGTCGCCAGGTAGGCCTCCAGCTCGGCGTCGGTGGGCTCGGCGAAGCGCACCGTCGTCGTCGCGTGCCCCTCCGCGACACGGTCGATCTCGCCGTCGACGAGGCGCAGCACGGCGTGCCCGGTGACGAGATCGCCGGTGCGCCCGGCCATCGCCTTCCAGCGCCGGCGGGCGGTGTCGACGTCGAGGGGCTTCCCGACGAGCTCACCGTCGATCGACAGCATCGAGTCGCAGCCGACGACGACCGCCCCGGGGCGCGGGCCGGCGACCCGACGGGCCACCGTCGTGGCCTTGGCGCCCGCCAGCGCCGTCACCTTCTCGCCGGGCGAGGCGTCCGGGATCGCGGCGAGGAGGGCGTCCTCGTCGACGTCGGAGACCTCGACGACGGGGTCGAGCCCGGCGGCGCGCAGGACGGAGAGCCGGGCGGGGGAGGCGGAGGCGAGAACGAGACGCACCCCGCGAGCCTACGGACGCCACCTCCGTCGCAACGCCCATCGCACGCCGTGCCCGCGCGGGCCGCTCACCCGGCGCCGCGTCGATGTCGCGAGTGTCCCCGCGCGGGTGCCGCGGCCGGACCCCGGCTGCAGGAACGGCACTTTCCTGCAACCCGGTTGCGGGAAAGTGCCGTTCCTGCAGAGTGGGTCGGCGGCAGGCGGCAGAAGGGCGGGCGGGGTCAGGGGCAGGCGGGCCTCAGCGGGGCAGGGCGGAGGCGCGCCAGGCGCCGGGGCCCGGGCGCAGGGGGGCGCGCATCCGCCGGACCGGGTCGGACCAGCGGTCGCGCTGCGCCGGGGCGGCGCCCGTGCCCGCCGAGGAGGCCGCCGCGAGCAGGACCGCCGTCAGCGCGGCGACCTCCTCGTCGGACGGCTCGCCGCGCACGACCCGGAACAGGGCCCGCCGCTCCTCCGGCGTCTGCTCTTCCGAGGGGGAGCTCACAGGATCGTCGCTCACAGGGGGATGTTCCCGTGCTTGCGCGTCGGGACCTCTTCGCGCTTGGTGGCGAGCATCCGCAGCGCCCGGCCCACGTACCCGCGGGTGTGCGAGGGCGGGACGACGGCGTCGATGTACCCGCGGTCGGCGGCGATGTAGGGGTTGGCGAGGGTGTCCTCGTACTCGGTCTGCAGCTCCGCCCGCTTGGCGGCGAGCTCGTCGCCCTCCAGGCCCTTGAGCTGCTTGCGGTAGAGGATGCCGACCGCGCCCGACGCGCCCGTGACCGCGATCTGCGCCGTCGGCCACGCGATGTTGACGTCCGCGCCGAGGTGCTTGGAGCCCATGACGTCGTAGGCGCCGCCGTAGGCCTTGCGGGTGATGACCGTGATCTTGGGGACGGTGGCCTCGGCGTAGGCGTAGATCAGTTTCGCGCCGCGGCGGATGATGCCGTTCCACTCCTGTTCGGTGCCCGGCAGGAAGCCGGGGACGTCGACGAACGTCACGACGGGGACGTTGAACGCGTCGCAGGTGCGGACGAAGCGCGCGGCCTTCTCCGAGGCGTGGATGTCGAGGCAGCCGGCGAACTGGGTCGGCTGGTTGGCGACGATGCCGACGCTGTTGCCCTCGACCCGCGCGAAGCCGCAGACGATGTTGGGCGCGAACAGCTCGTGGACCTCGAGGAAGTCGCCCTCGTCGACGACCCGGGAGATGACCTCGCGGATGTCGTAGGGCGTGTTGGGGGAGTCGGGCACGAGCGTGTCGAGCTCGCGGTCGGTGTCGGTGACCGAGTCCTCGATCGAACCGCCGACGGGCTCGGGCGCCGGGTAGCTCGGCGGCTCGGACAGGTTGTTCGACGGCAGGTAGCCCAGCAGGTCCCGCACGTAGGCGAAGGCGTCCTCCTCGTCGGAGGCCAGGTAGTGGGCGACGCCCGAGCGGGTGTTGTGGGCCCGGCCGCCGCCGAGCTCCTCCATGTCGACGCGCTCACCGGTGACGGTCTCGATGACGTCCGGGCCGGTGATGAACATGTGGCTGGTCTCGTCGGCCATGACGACGAAGTCGGTCAGTGCCGGGGAGTACACCGCGCCGCCCGCCGACGGGCCGAGGATCAGTGAGATCTGGGGGATGACCCCGGAGCTGCGGACGTTGCGGATGAAGATCTCGCCGTACAGGCCGAGCGCGACGACGCCCTCCTGGATCCGCGCGCCACCGCCGTCGTTGATGCCGACGACCGGGCACCCGACCTTGGCCGCGAGGTCCATGACCTTGACGATCTTCTCGCCGTAGACCTCGCCGAGCGAGCCGCCGAACACCGTGGCGTCCTGGCTGAACACCGCGACCGGCCGGCCGTCGATCGTGCCCGTGCCGGTGACGACCCCGTCGCCGAACGGTCGCTTCTCCTGCATCCCGAAGTTCGTGGACCGGTGCCGGACGAGCGCGTCGAGCTCCACGAACGAGCCGGGGTCGAGCAGCTGCTCGACGCGTTCGCGCGCGGTCTGACGACCCTTCGCGTGCTGGCGCTCGGCGGCCGCCTCGGCACCCGCGTGCACCGCCTCGTCGTAGCGACGGTGCAGGTCGGCGAGCTTGCCCGCCGTGGTGTGGATGTCGATGTCGGGGGATGCGTCACCGGGGGTGTCCCCGGACTGCGGCGGAACCCCCGTCGGTTCGCTCGCGGCGCTCATGGGCCGGGAGCCTAACCCGGCGATTCCCCCGCCGGGGGGCGTTCGGGGAGCGGTATCTGTCACGCTCGGCGCCCCGCGACCACACCGTCCCGTTCGCCGGGCGACGGTGACGCGCCGCCCGTCGAGCGGGCCGTCCGCCGCGGTCGAGGGCGTCCCGGGACCGGTTAGCGTCCCGTCCATGACCAGGCAGGCCGTGCCGCTCGACATCGATCTGCTGCGCCCCGCGCTGCTGGCGCCGGTCGGGCCCTGGAGCAGGGTCGACCTCGTCGCCGAGACCGGTTCGACCAACGCGGACCTGCTCGCGGCGGCCGCGCGCGGTGCCCCCGACCGGTCGGTGCTGGTCGCCGAGCACCAGAGCTCCGGACGGGGCCGGCTCACCCGCAGCTGGGAGTCACCGCCCGGCAGCGGCATCACCGTCAGCGTCCTGTGGCGGCCCCAGGAGGTCCCGGCCGACCGGTTCGGCTGGCTGCCCATGCTCGCCGGGCTCGCGCTGCTCGACACCGTCCGCGAGTTCTGCGCCGCGCCGTCGGGCCTGAAGTGGCCCAACGACCTGCTGCTCGGGCCCGAGGGCCGCAAGGCCGCCGGCATCCTCGCGGAGATGACGGCCGTGACCGGCGGCGGGCCCGGGGTCGTGCTGGGCATCGGTCTCAACGTCGGCGCGACGATCCCGCAGCTGCCCGCGGGGGCGACCTCGCTGGCCGAGGAGGGAGCCGTGGGGGTCGACCGGGCCGAGCTGCTGGTCGCCCTGCTGCGCAGGCTCGCCGCGCGTGAGGCCGCGTGGCGCGACGCGCGCGGTGACGCCGAGGCCGTCGGCCTGCGGGCCGACTACCGCGCGGGCTGCTCCAGCCTCGGCTCGCGGGTGCGGGTCGAGCTGCCCGGCGGCGAGTCGCTCACCGGCATGGCCGAGGACGTCGACGTGCACGGGCGGCTGCTGCTGCTCGACGCCGACGGGACGCGCCGTCCGGTCGCGGCGGGCGACGTCGTGCACCTGCGCGCCGCCGGTCCCGCCGACTCCTGAGCCGGGGTGCCATGATGCGCCCCATGGCCTATCCCGACGAGCTCCTGGTCGACGACGAGCGCGTCGTGCTGCACAAGCACCCGCACCCGAAGATGCTCGTGGTGCCGGTGCTCGTGTTCCTGGTGACGGTCGGTCTCGCGGTCTATCTCGCCGCCCTGGCGCGCAACCTGAGCTGGGCGACGATCGCCTGGATCGTGCTGGCGGTCGTCGCGGTGGCGGTCGTCGTGCGGTTCACGCTGGTCCCACTGGTGCGGTGGCGGACGACGCACTTCGTGGTGACGACCCGGCGGGTGCTGGTGCGGGAGGGCGTCGTGTCGCGGCAGGGCATCGACATCCCGATCGGGCGCATCAACAGCGTCCAGTTCCGTCACACGATCGTCGAACGGCTCCTCGGCTGTGGCACGCTCGTCATCGAGTCGGCGTCCGACGAACCGCTGGAGTTCGAGGACGTGCCGGGCGTCGAGAAGGTCCACTCGATGCTCTACAACCAGATGTCCGAGCTCGACGAGCGCCGCGCCGGCCGCCCTGCCCGCGCCGGCTACGGCGACGACCCTGCCCGCGCCGGCTACGGCGACGACCCTGCCCGCGCCGGCTACGGCGACGACGAGGACCGCGACGACCGTTGGGAGAGCCGCCGATGACCGCGTCCGGGCTGCCGATGCGCCTGCCCGTCGAGGGACTGCCCCCGCGGGTCACGATCTACGAGGTCGGGCCGCGCGACGGGCTGCAGAACGAGAGCGCGGTCGTGCCCGTCGAGGTCAAGGCGGAGTTCATCGACCGGCTCGCCGACGCCGGGCTCACCACGCTCGAGGCCACCAGCTTCGTGCACCCGAAGTGGGTGCCGCAGCTCGCCGACGCCGCCGATCTCCTCGACCGGCTCGACCGGCGCGCGGGCGTCGACTACCCGGTGCTGGTCCCGAACGAGCGCGGCCTCGACCGCGCGCTGCAGTCCGGTGTCGAGCACGTCGCGATCTTCGCCAGCGCGACCGAGACGTTCGCGGGCAAGAACCTCAACCGCACGCTCGACGAGCAGTTCGCCATGTTCGAGCCCGTCGTCACCCGGGCGCTCGCCGAGGGGCTGCGGGTGCGCGGCTACGTCAGCATGGCGTTCGGCGACCCGTGGGAGGGGCCGGTCGATCCCGAGCAGGTCGCCGGCGTGGGCAGGCGCCTGGTCGAGATGGGGTGCTGGCAGCTGTCGCTGGGCGACACCATCGGCACCGGCACCGCCGGGCACGTCGACGCGGTGGTCGACGCGTGCGTCGCGGGCGGCGTGCCCGTCGCGGCACTGGCGGTGCACTTCCACGACACCTACGGGCAGGCGCTGGCCAACACGCTCGCGGCGCTGCGCCGTGGCGTCACGACGGTCGACGCCAGCGCGGGCGGCCTCGGCGGCTGCCCGTACGCGGAGTCCGCCACGGGCAACCTCGCCACCGAGGACCTCGTCTGGATGCTCGACGGGCTGGGCGTCGAGCACGGCGCCGACCTGCACAAGCTCGTCGACACCAGCGTGTGGATGGCCGCGCAGCTGGGCCGGCCGTCGCCGTCGCGGGTGGTGCGGGCGCTGGCGGGCTGACCGCCACCGCCCGCCGTCCCGGACGCACCGCTGCGTCCACCGCACGGGACGGGACCGGCCGTGGCGGTGCACCCGCGGCCGGCCCCGTGCTCTCAGACGGCGACCGCCGTCGGTGCCGCGACCGTGTCGATCGTCTCCATCTGCTTGGTGAACTCGACGTACTCGTCGTCCATCAGGGCGCGTGGGTCGAACGTCGGGTCGGCGATGATCCCGTGCACCCGGCGGCGCTGCATGCCGAAGTTGCCGCCGTCGTAGATCGGGAAGATCGCGGCCTCACGCAGGTACTTCTCGAAGTCGTGCTTGCGGTCCGCGCTGTTGACGCCGACGACCTGCAGGCACTTGTAGACGGCGTCGAAGAGCGTCTCGGTGCAGAACACCTTGTTCATCGCCCCGATCAGCTCGCCGTGGTAGTCGTGCTGGTCGATGTAGTGGGCGGCCTTCCAGCAGAAGTACCGGGCGGCCTCGATCTTCCCCGCGACGTCACCGAGCACGTAGCCGACGTACTGGTGGTGGATGATCGGGTGCGGCCCGCCCGCGGTGAAGGTCTTGGCCCACGACAGCGCGGCCTCGTAGGCCGCCCGGGCCACCCCGACGGCCGCGATCCCCGCGACCGGCCCGGACCAGGCGAAGTTGCGGTTGATGAGCAGGTCGCCGTTGCCCTTCGTCCCCTCGACGATGTTCTCCACCGGCACCCGGGCGTTGTCGAAGATGACCTCGGAGTTCGGGGTGAGCCGGTGCCCGAACGAGTCGATGGTGTTGAACGTGACGCCCGGGGTGTCCCGGTCCACGAGCAACGCCGCGAGGCCCTCGGTGCCGCCCTTCTCCGGGTCGGTGCGCACGACGTAGAGGCTGGTGTTCGCGCCGCGGTTGTCCCAGCCGCCGACGTTGCACGGCCAGTACTTGCGGCCGTTGACGACGTAGCAGTCGCCGTCGAACCGCGCCGTGACGCCGATCCCGGCGGGCTGGGGGAGCGGGGTGTCGAAGTTCGCGGTACCCCCGGGGGAGCCCGCGGGCTCGCTCGCGCCGTAGCCGGCGATCCACTCGCCGGTCGGGTCGGACGTGGCCGCACCCAGGACCTCGGACTTCTGCTTCTCGGTGCCCCAGTACCAGACGGGCAGCAGACCGAGCCCGTTGACGAGCACCGTGCAGGCGAAACCGGGGTCGACGGCGCAGATCTCCTCCGCGGCGAGGATCAGCTCGACGTTGGTGAGCCCACCGCCGCCGTACTGCTTGGGCAGCATGCAGAACGCGATACCGGCCTTGTAGGCCTCGACGTACACGGGCTTGGTCCGCTGGAACGCCTTCAACGGGTCCGGTTCGCGATCGGCGTCGCGTACCGCCGGTGCGAGCACTCCCTCGGCGAAGTCCCGGGCGTCGTGCTGGACCTTCTTCTGGGCATCGCTGAGAGTGAAGTCGATCGCCATTCGGACACCTCACAGAATCGGCACTGATTCGATGCGCCTCGCATCGCGCGGCGAGCCGGGGACGCGGTGCGCGGGTGCACCCAGTGTCGCCGTGGGGCGCCCGCCGGCGGCAGTCGTCGTGAACGGACAGCGGCGTTCCGGGCATGAACGACGGTGCCCCCGGCACGAACGGTCGGGCCGCTGCGCCGGCACCGTCCGGTGGTGCCGGCACACCGTCAGATGCCGAGGCGCTGCCTGACCTCGTGGGTGCTGCGCCGCGACACCGGGATGTCCTCGGCGCGATGGTGATCGGTGCTGAGCGCGATCAGCCCGTTGCCCTTGGACACGACGCGGCGGATCCGCGCCGGATTGACGAGGAAGCTTCGGTGCACCCGCAGGAACCCGTACGGGCTCAGCTCGCGCGCGAGGTGGTCCATGCCCCTCGTCGCGGCGCGGAACCGGCCGCAGTCGGTGGTCAGCCAGACGTCGTGCCGGTTCGCCTCCGCGAAGCGGATCTCCTCGGGACCGAGGAGCAGGACGGAGTCACCGGCCAGCGCCGCGATCCGTCCGGAGGTGGGGTTCGCGGTCGTGCCGGGGTCGAGGACGAGGGCGCTGCCGGTGTCCGGCCCGGGCCCGTCGGAGACGATCCAGCCCGCGGGGCCGCCCGTGCCGTTCACCGGTGTGATTGTGTAGCTGTGCGGGGCGGGCCCGAGCGGCGGTCCGATCACCACCGTGCCGGTCCACGACGGGTCCGCGACCGCTTGTGCCCACGAGCGTCGCCCGATCTCCGCGAGCGGGGGGAAGGTCAGCCCGCGGCGCAGCGCGGGGTCCAACAGGTACCCGGCCGGGATGCCCCCGACGGACCTGCGCGCCTTGTCGCTCGCGGCGACGACGTTCCCCGCGAGGTCGAGCCCGAGCACGGTGCCCGTCCGGCGGGAGTCCTCCGCCGCGAACCGCTCGGACACCGCCCGCGCGTCGTCGACGGCCCGGAACCTGAGGTGGCGGCGGGCTGCCTCCAGCTCGTCGGCGAGCCGGGTCGCCAGACCTGCCACGAGGTCCGCGCTGCGGGCCGCGACGTTGACGGCTCCGACCGGCCGCGCGGTGACCGGGTCGTGCACCGCGAGGCCGACACAGGACCACTCGTGCATGTCCCGGCGCCAGTGCTCCGGACCGCGGATGACGACGGGCTGCGACTGCAGCAGGGCGGTCCCCATCCCGTTCGTCCCGCCCACCGACTCCGGCCACCACGTCCCCGGCTCGAAGCGGCTGTCGAGGTCGTCGGCACCCAGGTCGGGGGCGCTCCAGCACGCGAGTATCTCGGCGTCCGCGTCGGTGACGGTCGCGAGACAGCCGCCGATCTCGCGGACCACGGTGGCCGCGACGGCGCCGAGCTGGGCGTAGATCCCGGTGTCGCGCGGCGCGGCCACCGGTGCCGGCCGCTGTGCACGGCCCGTGGGCCGCATCGGGTCGAGCCCGTGCACGTCGCGGCACCGCCGCCAGGACCGCAGGATCGGCGCGGGCACCGTCGCGACGGCGGGCTCGTCGTCACCGGCGACGAAGCGCTCCCACGCGAGCAGCGTCGCCGCGCGCCGGCGCCGGGCGTCGCGGGTGGCCGGTGTCGTGGCGGCGACGTCGGTGGGCATGCATCGCTCCTCTGTGCTGCTCGGCCCTGCGGGGCCGTCCTGGTCAGGTCGTCCGGAACCGAGGTGGGGCGGCGTCGGCGGGCGACCCGCCCAGCACCCCGTAACCCTCCATCGACTTCGTGAAGGCGAACGGGTCGTCGTCGGCGAACAGGTCGGGTGTGAAGGCCGGATCGGCCATCACGCCCCAGCTCTTCCGGCGTTGCATCCCGAGGTTGCCCGCGTCGTAGAGCGGGAAGACGATCGCCTCCCGGTAGAACTTCTCCATCCCGAACTTCCGGTCGAGGGCGTTCACCCCGACGATGCGCATGCAGTCGACGACGACGTCCTTCATGAGGTCCGCGCAGTACACCTTGTTCATCGCGGCGAGCGCGTGGCCCTGCCCGTCGTGCCGGTCCAGGTAGTGGGCCGCCTTCCAGCACATGTAGCGGCCGGCCTCGATCCGCGCCGCGATCTCGGTCAACAGGTGCCCGACGGCCTGGTGGGCGATGATCGGTGACGATCCGCCGCCGGTGTAGGTCTTGGCCCACTTCAGGGCGAACTCGTACGCACCGCGCGCGACCCCGACGGCGGCCGCGCTCGCCATCGGGGCGGACCAGGTGAACGCCCGGTTCACGACCAGGTCGCCGTTGCCCTCGGCGAACAGGTTCTCCTCGGGCACCCGGACGTCGTCGAAACGCATCGTGACGTTCTGGCAGGTGCGCAGCCCGATCTTGTCGATGACCTCGTACTCGAGGCCGGGCGTACCGCGGTCGACCACGACGGCGCTCAGCGCCTGCGTGCCGCCCCGCGTCCGGTCGGTGCGCACGATGCAGACGTTCGTGTCGGCGCCGCGCAGGTCCCAGCCGCCGGCGTTGCACGGCCAGTGCTTCTCCCCGTTGAGCACGTACTCGCTGTTGGCCTTGTCGTGGTGGGCGAACAGCTGGATCCCGGCGGACGGGTGGGGATGGTCGAAGTTGGCGGTCCCGCCGCGTTCGCTGACCACCCAGCCGCCGAGGTGGTCCATCGTCGGGCACCCGGTGGCCGCGGTGATCCACCGCTCGCGCTGCCGCTCGGTGCCGAACCAGACCACGGGCAGCAGGGCCAGGCCGTTGACCAGGATGATCGTCGCGAACCCGGCGTCGACGGCGCACAGCTCCTCGGTGGCGATCACCATGTCGACGTTGCTCGCCCCGCCGCCGCCGTACTCCCGCGGCAGGAACGACGTGGCCAGGCCCATCATGTAGGCCTGCTCGAAGGCCGGCTTCATCGCGACGAACGCCGCCTGCGCGTCGGACATCGCGTCGGCCCGCTCCGCCGCGGGCCGCAGCACCTCGCGGGCGAACTCCCGCACGTCGTACTTGAGCGCGCGCTGGCGACGCGTCAGCTCGAAGTCGATCGACACGGTCCCTCCTCGTCGAGAAGTCGGTGCTGACCCCCGGGTGCCGGGCGGCGGTACGACGGTGGCCCGTTCGCTCAGCCGGGCCCGGGTCCGGTCAGCCCGAGCGCGCCGCGCAGGCCCCCGTCGTTGGCGGCGACGTCGTCGAGGGTGGCGCGGTCGAGGACGGCGAAGTACGAGTCGAGGGCCGCGGCGAAGACGGTGCGCGCGCCGCAGACACCCGCCACCCGGCAGTAGCGGGCGGGGCCGAGGCATTCGACGACGGCGAAGTCGTCCTCCATGGACCGGATCACGTCGCCCACCGTGATGCTGGCGGGATCGCGGACCAGGCGAACCCCGCCGCCGCGTCCCCGGCTGGTCTCGACGAGGCCCGCCGTACTCATCCGGCGGACGACCTTGTCGAGGTGGTTGCGCGAGACCCGGTGCGCGAGGGCGATGTCGCCGATGGACCCCCGGCGTCCGGGGGCGACGCGCAGGAACATGAGGACCCGCAACGCGAAGTCGGCATGCTGGGTGTGTCGCACGGTCAGCTCGTCTCGCTCCGGACGTGCCCGCTCGTTCGCTGTGGTGGATCGTGCGGCGCCGCGGCCCGGACGGGGCCCCGGTGCCCTGAATCGGTATTTCGAATACTACTTTGCGGCGCCGGGTCGGAGCAAGACCGCGTCGCCGGCGCGGCCGGGGGCGCGGGCGACGCGGCGACGTGGCGACGTCAGACGGTGCGCAGGCTGCCGCCGTCGATGACGAGCTCGGCGCCGACGATGCCGGCGGACCGGTCCGAGCACAGGAAGGCGACCAGCTCGGCCACCTCCGGGCGGCTCGGCCGGCCCAGCGGGATGCCGCCGATCGAGTGGACGAGGACGTCGACACCGCCGAGGCGGTCGAGGGCGGCCCGCGCGGGTCAGCCGCAACGCGCGGCCGAGGGCGGCGAGCAGCTGGGTCGAGGGCTGCGACGAGCGGCCCTGCTCCAGCCTCGCGACGTAGTCGGTACTGACCCCGGCCAGCTGCGCGACCTCCTCCCGGCGCAGCCCCGGCGTGCGCCGGCGGCCGTCGGGAAGGGCCGCCGTACGACCCGCGGTTCGCCGCGGGCGGTGGCGCCGCGACCGGCCGGTGGCGGCCGGTGGCGGCAGGCGTCGGCCGCGGTCGAGGTCGTCGGTGCCGTCCGACCCGACCCGTACCATCGGCCGGGTGACGTGGACGGCCGGCGAACGGTACGGGATCGGGCCGGCGCCCGGCGGCCTCGCGCTAGTGCAGGACCTGCTCAACACGGTCGGCGCCGGCCGCCCGCGCGAACGCGACCTCCTCGCCGACCTCGTGTTGGCCGACGAGTGGGCCACCGCGGCGATGGACGCGTGGTCGGCCGGCTCCGGGATCACGGTCGAGCCGCGGGGGTTGGCCGAGGACGACGTGGCCCGGCTGCGTGACCTGCGCGCGGACCTGCGTTCCTGCATGGGCGCGTCGACGGCGTCGAGCCGGGAGGTCCTGCGCACCCTCACGGCGAGTGTGGCGCTGCACCGCGACGGGCGCGTCGTGCTCGCGCCCCGCGGCGAGGGCTGGCGTCCGCTCGCGACGGCGGTCCTCCTGGAGATCGCCGCCGCGCAGCAGGTGGACTCGTGGCGACGGTTGAAGCTGTGCCGCAACACCCGGTGCGCCGTGGCGTTCTTCGACCGGTCGAAGAACTGCAGCGGCGTCTGGCACGACGTGCGGGTCTGTGGCAACGCGGTCAATCTGCGCGCCTCGCGGGCCCGACGGGGGGCGCTCGCGAACGGTCGCGCCGCGGACGGCGACGGCGCCGTGGTCGAACCGTAGCCGCCCGGCCCGTCCGGGAACGCGCCCGCGCGCCGCTCAGCTCGGCACGTGGCGGCGGTCCTGTCGGTCGGCCGTGTCGGGGTCCGGATCACGTGCGGCGAACACGGTGAACAGCGTGGCGGCGAGGACGAGCGCGACGTATCCGAACGCGATGTGCGGCGTCGAGACGATGGTGGACAGCTCGCCGGCGACGAGACCGGGGAAGGTCGCGCCGCTGTAGCTGAGCAGGTAGATCACGGAGAAGATCGATGCTCGATCCGCAACGGTGCTGCCGTACAGCAGGCCGCGCGTTGCGGCGCTGATGGCGATCCCCTGGCCGACGCCGGCGACGACGGTCGCGGCGACGAACACCGGCAGCGCGCCGGTGCCGATCGCGGCGACGATGCCGGCCCAGCCGGCGAGGAAGCCCGTCATGCCGATGCGTTGGGCCGTCGCGGGGGTGAACCGGCCGCCGAGAGGTGCGCCGAGAGCGCTCGGAGCCATGTACGCGGCGAACACCAGGCCGAGGACGAGCGAGCTGTCTGTGCGGAGCTGCTCCTCGACGAGTGCCGGCACGAAGGCCTGATAGAACGCCCCGGTCGCCCAGGTGGCCAGCGACACCGCGGCGACGACGGGAACCAGGCTCCTGACCCGGGCCGGTACGCGGACGCTCGGCCGCAGCGACCGCACGGCCCCCGGGGTCCGGGGTGCCGTTTCCGGGCTGATCAGGATCAGCACCAGCGACAGCAGGAGCAGCCCGGCGGCTACGAGATAGCCCAGCTCACGTGGCCAAGGGCCGAACTGGACGAGGGCGCCGGAGGCGACGGCGCCGAGGGCCAGACCGATCATGACCGTCTGGCTGGAGGCGACCGAGGCGAGCCACGTCGGCCTCGCGGGTGCGGTGTCGACGATGTACGCGGTGAGGGCGCTGCTGCCCAGGCCGGCGCCGAGGCCCATGAGCAGCCGCCCGGCGATCAGGACGCCGAGGTGGTGCACGTCCAGCAGCACCACGCATCCCAGCAGGAGCAGCCCGAGACCGGCGACGGCGGTGGGCCGTCGACCCACGTGGCCCGACAGCCGCCCCGCGACGAGCAATGTCCCGATCGTGCCGACGGAGTAGGCGGCGACCGACATGGAGATGCCGGCATTGGTGAACCCGTCCTCGGCCCGGTAGACGTTGAACAGGGGGATCGTCGAACCCACCGCGGCGAACGCAGATGCGAGGGAGACCACCGCGGCGACGAATGCCAGCCGCAGCCGCCCGGGGCGGCGGCCCCGGGCGGTCGTGCGTGGCGGGTGTCGTGTCGAGCCGAGCATTTCCGTTTCTCCTCACCCGTCGGGGCGCGCCTGTGGCGGGCAGCAGCCGGCCCGATGGGGTCGGCCGGACGTGCCTACGGGACCAGGCTGATGATCGTCTTCCCGTTGCGTCGCGTGGTCGGGTTGAGGGCGGCGACGGCGTCGTCGAGGGTCGCGACGGCCCCGATGTTGGTTCGCAGCCGGCCGTCGCGTACCCGCTGCACGATCTCGGCCAGCTCGGCCCGGTCGGCCTCGACGACGAAGTCCACCGCGAGGCCGTCGGTGGGACGCGCCTCGACCGGTCCGACGACGGACACGAGCGTGCCGCCCGGCTTGATCAGCGCGGCGGACTGCCGCTGGACGTCGCCGCCGATGACGTCGAAGACCAGGTCGACGCTCCCGACGTCGGCCAGCGCGTCGTCGGCGAGGTCGACGAACTCGTGGGCCCCGAAGGCGAGGGCCTTGGCGCGGTCGGCGGCGCGCCCGGTGCCGATGACGTGGGCTCCGGCCTCACGGGCGAGCTGGGTCACCATCGTGCCGACGGCCCCGGCCGCGCCGTGCGCGAGGACGGTCTGGCCGGGCTGGAGGCGCCCGTGCCGGAACAGTCCCTGCCACGCGGTCAGCCCCGAGATCGGCAGGGAGGCGGCGACGGTGAAGTCGACGTCGCCGGGCAGGGGTGCGAGGTTGCGGGCCTCGACCGCGACGAGCTCGGCGAGGGTGCCGTCGCGGTGCCAGTCGGTGAGGCCGAACACCCGCTGCCCCACCGAGAGTCCGGTCGCGCCGTAGCCGAGCGCGGTGACCACGCCGGCCAGTTCGTGGCCGGGGATCGACGGGGTCTTGTCGCGGCCGGCGCGGTCGGTCCAGGTCGACGGCCAGTCCATCTCGGTCGGGACGAAGCCCGAGGCATGCACCCGCACGACGACGTCGTTGATGGCCGGGGACGGGTCGGGCCGTTGCGTCAACGTCATTCCGGCTGTTCCCGCGGCCTGGTCGGTGACCACTATCGCCTTCATTTCGAATTCCTGTTCCTCGGGTGTGGGTGTTTCGTGGTGAATGGTCAGATGAAGGTGAACAGCTGGTCGGCGTCGAATCGCGAGATCGGGTTCGTGTACACCTTCTGTGGGTCGGGGTAGCCGAGGGCCAACAGGACCGTCGTGCTGTGTCCGGCCTCGCGAATCGTGAACGCCTTGTCGACGGTTGCGGGGTCGAATCCCTCGAGCGGGGTGGCCTCGACGCCGAGTGCGGCGGCCGCCATCATGGTCAGGCCCACCGCCATGTAGGTCTGCTTCTCCATCCAGTGGTTCAGGTCCTTGTAGCCATATCCGCGCAGGGTGAGGAAGTCGCGGGTCATCGCCTCCCACCGCTGCTGCTTCGACGGGTCCGGGAACCGGCCGTCGGCCCGCTCCTTCGCGAACACCGCCTCGATGTGGCTGTCGGGAACGTCCGCGCGGGTGGTGAGGATGATGGTGTGCGAGGCGTTGAGAATTTTCTCGGCGTTGTCCTGGAAGCGCTCGCCCAGGTTGTCGGCGAGCCGCTGTTTTCCTTCGGGGGTGGCCAGGACGTAGAAGTGGTTGGGCTGCACGTTCACCGACGACGGGGTCGAGCGCAGGAACCGCAGCAGCTGCTGCAGGGTGTCCTCGGGAATGGTCCTGCCGGGATCGAAGTACCGGGTGAGGTGCTTGTTCATGAGCGCGTCGAGATTCACGTCGGGCCGCCTTCCTGCGAGAACGAGTGGGTGGGGAGCGGTACGTCAGGGCTGTGGTCAGTGCGGACCGCGGGCGAGGAGGTCGGCGATGCGCCCGATGTCGAGCCCGGTGGTCGCGGTGGCCAGGTCGCCGGCGCGGAGCGCCGTGACGGCCTGGTCGAGGGCGGCCATCGCGTGCCGGTAGAGCGCGGGGCCCACGCTGACGCGCTTGACCCCGGCCTGCTGCAGGTCGGCGACGGTCAGCACCGTGTCCGCCGGTGAGATGAGGACGTTGACCGGTGTCGGGGCGACGGCGGTGACGATCGCGACGAGTGCGTCGAGGTCGGGCGGGTAGGGGGCGTACACCACGTCCGCGCCGGCCTCGGCGAAGGCCATCAGGCGCCGGATGGTGTCGTCGAGATCGGGCCGGCCCTGGATGAAGTTGTCGGTGCGGCCGGTGACCACGATGCGTCGCCCGGCGGCCTCGACGGCGCGCCGCACCCGGGCGACGGCGTCGTCGAAGTCGCGGATCGGGTGCGCGGGATCGCCCGAGGTGTCCTCGATCCCGATGCCGGCCAGCCCGGCGTCCACTGCGGCCTCGACCGTCGCGGCGACGTCGTCGAGTGTGTCGCCGTAGCCGTCCTCGAAGTCGCCGTTGACGGGCAGCTCGGTGAGTCGCGCGAACAGCCGGGCGTGCTCGAGGTGGTCGTCGCGGGTGATCTCGCGACGACCGTCACGGCGGCCGAGCGTGGCCGCGAACGCCAAGGACGACGTCCCGATCGCCTCGAAGCCGGCATCGGCCAGCATCAGCGCGGAGAGGCCGTCCCACGCGTTCGGCATGACGACGCCGCCGTCGCGGGTGTGCAGCGCCATGAACCGCTCGAAGAGTTCAGAACCCGACATCGGAGGGCCTTTCCGGAAACGATCGGTGAGACGGGGATGGACCGGGGACGGGCCGGTCGGCCGGTGGCTGGGCCGCCTCGACCAGGAGGCCGCGGGTCATCCGGGCGTTCCGGCCGGGGTGACGGCCGGGATGTCGACGTCGGTCCGGTTCACGTTGTTGATGAAGTTGGTCAGCAGGGCCTGCACCGCCACGGTGACGATCGCCAGGATCTGCGGGTCGGTGTACCCGGCGCCGCGAACCGCCGCCAGGTCGGCGTCGCTCACCCGGCCGCGGCTCTCCACCACCTGCTGGGCGAACCGGGCGACCGCGGCGCGCCTCGGGTCGACCGAGCTCCCGGCACGGGCGAGGTCGATGTCGTCGCTCGACATGCCGCCGAGCTCGGACGACACGAACGAGTGCGCCGCGACGCAGTAGTCGCACTCGTTGGCCTGCGACACGGCGAGTGCGATGGTGTGCCGCGTCTTCGCGTCCAGGACCCGGCTCAGGCTGGTCTGCAGGCCGACGACGACGTCGAGCACGGTCGGGTTCGACGCGAGGGTCGCGAACATGTTCGGGACGAAGCCGAACTGTGCGCCGACGGCATCGAGGATGCCCTGCGTCGCCTCGGAGACGTCGTCGCGGGCGGGCGTGTGCAGGCGAGACATGGTGGATCAACCTCCGGTGACTGCCCGGCGTGGCCGGGCTTCGGCAAGAACTGGGCTCAGCAGCCCACTTCTGGAGTGAACACCGGTCGGACTGGGCTGTCAAGCCCAGTTTCGGGTATGGTGTGCGACATGACACCCACCGCAGGAGTTCGGGAGCCGCACGCGCTCACCGGTCGCGGGCAGGCGACGCGGGCGCGCATCCTCGAGCACGCCGCGGAGCTCATCTACGTCCACGGGGTGCACGGGACCAACAACGAGTTGCTCCGCCGGGCCGCCGGGGTCAGCGGGTCGCAGCTCAACCACTACTTCCCGACCAAGGAGAGCCTGGTCCTGGCGGTGATCGCCTGGCAGGCCGAGCGCGTGCTCACCTTTCATCGCGGCGAGCGGTTCGCCTGCTTCGACAGTCTCGACGCGTTCCGGGACTGGGCGACGCACTACATCGGCTACGAGCGCGCCTACCGGGAGGGCTGCAGTCTCGGCTCCTTGGCGAGCGAGATCATCAAGACCGATCTCGACGTCCACGACGAGCTGGCGAGTGCGTTCGACCAGTGGCGCGACATCTTCCGCGACGGGATCGCCCGCATGCGCCGGCTCGGCCGCCTCCGGGCCGGGGCGGACCCCGAGCAGCTGGCCAACCTGGTCCTCGCCGCCTTCCAGGGCGGCATGCTCCTCGCCCAGGTCGCGCGCGACATCGCCCCGCTCAGGGACGCGCTGACGGCCGCCATCGACCACCTGCAGACCTTCGCGACCTCGCCAGGGGATGTCTGACGGATCGCCGTCGACGGGCTCGGTGATCCGGGCGGTTCGTGGCAAGGCGGAGCCGGGGCGGCATCCGGGCGTACTCGGGCTCGACGACAACGCGGTCACGGGGCCGTCCGGGCGGCGGGACCGCGGCGGGTGCTCGGTCAGACGCGCCCTGGACGCCTGCGCCGTGCGGCCCCGGTGACCCCGGCCCGTGCCGGAGTACGGCGCTCACCGCGCCCCGGTTGCGACCGGGGCGCGGTGCGAGACCGCGACATCTCGGTGATCGGGATCGAGAACCGCGAGATCGCCTGGCGGCGGGACCACCTCGACCCGCTCGCCGTCTTCGACGCGATGCCCGGACGGAGGTGGCCGGGCCCGCGACGCGGACGCGACGGGTCAGGCCTCGCGGACGCCGAACATGCCGGTGAACCTCGCCGAGAAGACGAGCGTGTCGCCGCGGTGCATCCGGGCACCCAGGGTCACCAGCCCCATCTCGGGCCGGCTGCGCGAGCGCCGCGCGTCGAGGATCTCCAGACTCGCGGTGAGCACGTCGCCCGCGTAGACCGGCGCGGGCCAGCGGATCTCCTCGCCGCCGGGTGAGGCGAGGCTCGTCGCGCGCAGCAGGACGTGGTCGACGTACGCGCGCATCCAGAGGCCGGTGGTGAACCAGCCGGAGGCGGCGAGGCCCTTGAACAGCGACTGCTGCGCGGCCTCCTCGTCGAGGTGGAACGGCTGCGGGTCGAACTTGCGGGCGAAGTCGACCATCTCGTCACGGTCGACGGTGACGGTCCCCAGGTCGAACACGCGACCGGGCGTGAGGTCCTCGAAGGCGAGCTCCGGCATGGTCGGACCCTACGTGCGGCCGTCGGATCGCCGCGAACCGCAGCCGCGGGGATCACACGGCGAAGCAGGCGAGCGCCGCGTCGTGCAGCGCCCCGTTCGACGCGACGGCGTTGCCCCCGGCGAAGGTCGGCGTGCCGGCGAGGTCGGTGAACCGTCCGCCGGCCTCCTCGACGATGACCTGCAGCGCCGCGAGGTCCCAGACGCTGGCCTCGGGCTCGACGGCGAGGTCGATCGTCCCCTCGGCGACGAGGCAGTGCTGCCAGAAGTCGCCGAACGCGCGGGTCTCCCAGCAGCGCTCGGTCAGCGCCAGCCACGCGTCGAGGGTGCCGTGCTCGCGGAAGGTGTTGAGGTTCGTCGTGGAGACGGCGCAGTCGGCCAGCTCGGCCACGCCGGAGACGCCGATCCGTCGCGCGGGTCCGCCGGGCGCGTCGGACGTCCAGGCCCCTGCGCCCGCCGCCGCCCACCAGCGCCTGCCCAGCGCGGGCGCGCTCGCGACGCCGACGACCGCCCTGCCGTGCACGGTCAGCGCGATGAGCGATGCCCAGACCGGCATGCCGCGGGAGAAGTTCTTCGTGCCGTCGATCGGGTCGAGCACCCAGCCGCGGCCGCTGTCCGGGACGGCGCCGCCGCGTTCCTCGCCGACCACGGCGTCCCCGGCCGCCGCGGTGGCCAGCTCCGCGCGCAGCGCGTCCTCGGCCGCGGTGTCGGCGTCGGTGACCGGCGTGCGGTCGGGCTTGCGCGTGACCCGCAGGTCGGACGCGCGGAACCGGGGGAGCGTGACGGCGTCGGCGAGGTCGGCGAGGCGCAGGGCCAGTGTCAGGTCGGCGTCCACGTGCGGTGAGCTTGCCAGCCGCGCCGGTCCGCGGACCGCCTGCCCTGGTCACCCCGACGATCGACGGGCATAAGCTGCCTGCGTGACGACAGTCCTGCTGGCCGAGGACGACGCGGCGATCGCCGAGCCGCTCTCCCGCGCCCTGCAACGCGAGGGCTACCACGTCGACGTCGCCGACGACGGTACCGCCGCCCTCGAGCACGTCCGCAGCGGCGGAGTCGACCTCCTCGTCCTCGACCTGGGCCTGCCGGGGATGGACGGCCTCGAGGTGTGCAGGCGGCTGCGCCTGGACTTCCCGGACCTGCCCGTCCTCATGCTCACCGCCCGCACCGACGAGGTCGACTTCGTCGTCGGGCTCGACGCCGGTGCCGACGACTACGTCGGCAAACCGTTCCGGCTCGCGGAGCTGCTCGCCCGGGTCCGCGCGCTGCTGCGCCGGCTCACGCCCGAGATGGTCGAGGTCGGCGGCGTCCGGATGGAGCTGTCGGGCCGCCGGGTGCTCGTCGACGGCGTCGAGGTGGGCCTGGCCAACAAGGAGTTCGAGCTGCTGCGCGTGCTGATGCTGCGCGCGGGCCAGGTCGTCACCCGCGAGGAGATCCTGCGCGAGGTGTGGAACGACCCCGACCTGAAGACGTCGAAGACCCTCGACATGCACATGTCGTGGCTGCGGCGCAAGATCGGCGGCGAGCGGCGGATCGCGACGGTCCGCGGGGTCGGTTTCCGCTTCAACCACGACTGAGCCGGGACGCCTGAGCCGTGCGCCGCCGCATCCTCCAGTCGACGTTGCTCGTCGTGATGATCACGGCGCTGGTGCTGGGCGGGCCGCTGGCGTTCACGACGTGGAAGCTCGTCGAGGACATCACCCGCGCGGAGCTGACCTCGGCGCTGGAACGCATCGTCGCCCGCGTCGACGACGACCAGATCGTCGACCAGGCCGACCGGGCCGCGATCAGCCTCGCCGTGCCGGTCGGCGGCAGGCTGACCATCCAGGTCCCCGGCCGCCCTTCCGAGATGCTCGGTGCCGACGTCGGGGCGGAGGCCGTCACCGAGACGCTGCCGTTCGGCTCCGGCGGTTCGCTCACCCTCGCCGAACCGCTCTCGACGATGCGTGCCCAGCAGATCCAGGTCACCGTCATCGTGCTGCTGCTCGTGCTGCTCTCGGTGGGGGTCGGCGCGTTCGTCGCGACGGTGACGGCCCGCCGGCTGGCCCATCCCCTCTCCGACGTCGCCGACCGCGCCGCACGGCTCGGCGCGGGCGACTTCCGGCCGGCACCGCACCGCTACGGGGTCCCCGAGCTCGACCGGGTGTCCGACGTGCTCGACGCGTCGGCGTCCGCCCTCGCCGAACTGGTGCAGCGCGAGCGCGCGCTGGTCGGCGACGTGTCCCATCAGCTGCGCAGCAGGCTGACGGCGCTGCAACTGCGGCTCGACGAGCTGAGCACCCACCCCGATCCCAGCGCCCGCCGGGAGGCGCTGGCCGCGCTGGAGCAGACCGAGCGGCTCACCCAGGTCCTCGACGACCTGCTGGAGGCCGCCCGGCTGGCCCGTGCTGCCGGGGCCGAGCCGGTCGACCTGCGGGCCGGGCTGCGTTCGGTCGCCGACGAGTGGCGCCCCACGCTGCGCAGCGCCGGGCGCCAGCTCAAGCTGCGGGTGCCGGACGGGCTCATGGCCAGGGTGACACCGGCGCGGCTGCGTGAAGCGGTCGGCGCACTCGTCGAGAACGCGATGCGGCACGGCGCCGGACCGGTGACGCTGAGCGCCCGCGCCCGGGACGACCTGCTGATCATCGAGGTCACCGACAGCGGTCAGGGCATCCCCGAGGAGCTCGTGCCGCACGTGTTCGACCGCGGCGTGTCGGTCAACTCCTCGACGGGCCTGGGGCTCGCGCTGGCCCGGGCGCTCGTCGAGGCCGACGGCGGCCGCCTCGAGCTCTCCCGGGCGCGCCCGCCGTTGTTCACGATCTTCCTGCCGGTGGCGCGGGCCGAGGACGTCGTCGGGCCGCCGCGACCGGCGGGCACACCGCGCTGACGCGGACCGGCCGACCGGGATCCGCCGACCGGGATCCGCTGACCGGGATCGGTCCGCCGGTCAGTCCCCGGAGTGCGCGACGGGCTGCTGGCGGCGGACGTCGGTGTCGGGGAAGACGAACCTGCGGAAGGCCCACCAGCGGAAGATCATGCCGACGATGGTGCCGATGATCTGGCCCGCGACGAAGTCGGAGACCTCTTGGCCGAACATCGAGATGTCGGGGACCCGCAGGTCGAGCAGGTAGCGCGAGATCGCGAGCGGCGCGGTGTAGACGGCGACGCCGATGCCGCTGATGAGGAAGAACAGCGCGGCCTCGTGGTGGCGCTCACGGCCGCCGCGGGTGCGGAACGACCACTCGCGGTTGAGCACGTAGGACACGATCGTGGCCACCAGCACTGCGATGACCTTCGCCGTGATCGGCTTGGGCTCGAGCACGCCGGCCTTGAGCACCAGGAACACCACCGTGTCGATGACCCAGGTGGTGCCGCCGACGACCGCGAACTTGACCAGCTCGCGGTGCTTGATCGCGATGTCGCGATACGGCTGCGGGATGCTCAGCAGAACGGATTCGACCACTGACACCTGATCGATCGTGCCAGACCCGCCGCTGGTGCGGGCGGCCGGGGCAGGCCCGGGGGCCGAACGGACGGAGTGTCCGGACCCGGTGTCCCGCGACGGATCCCCCGCCGCGGCCGGGTCGCCAGGGCGACCCCCGCCCGCGTCCTCCGGGGCCCCGACGTGTCCGCGCGGCCCGGGCACCCCGGTACGACCGTTCGGCCCCGCCTGCCGGGACCCGCCAGAAATCACCCATCCCATCGGCGGCGACCGGCCGGGCACCGCATAGGCTCTGCAGCCCGTGGGCACGGGTGGGAACGCGAGGATGCCGGTCGTCGGGATGGTGGGGGCGGGGCAGCTCGCCCGCATGACGCACCAGGCGGCGATCGCGCTGGGCCAGTCGTTGCGGGTGCTGGCCGTGCGCCCCGACGAGCCTGCCGCGCTCGTCGCGCCCGACGTGCACCTCGGGACCGCCGACGACGCCGCCGCGATGAAGGCCTTCGCCGTGGGCTGCGACGTGGTCACCTTCGACCACGAGCAGGTGCCGCAGGAGCGGTTGCGCGAGCTCGTCGCCGCGGGCGCCGCCGTGCGCCCCGGGCCCGACGCACTGCTGCACGCGCAGGACAAGCTCGTCATGCGTCGCAGGCTGGCCGAGCTGGGTGCTCCGATCCCGGCCTACGCCGAGATCACCGAGCCCGCGCAGGTCGAGGAGTTCGGGGCCGAGCACGGCTGGCCGGTCGTGCTCAAGGCGGTGCGGGGCGGCTACGACGGCCGCGGCGTCTGGATGCTCGACGCGGCCGACCCCGACCTGGTCGCCCAGCTGCTCGCCGCCGGGACGCCGCTGATGGTCGAGCAGGCCGTCGTCATGCGCCGGGAGCTGGCCGTGCAGGTCGCGCGGTCGCCGTTCGGGCAGGCCGCGGGCTGGCCCGTCGTCGAGACGGTGCAGGAGGACGGCCAGTGCGTGCAGGTCCTCGCGCCCGCGCCGGGACTCGCCGAGTCCACGGCCGTGTCCGCGCAGCAGCTCGCGCTACGGCTGGCCCACGAGCTCGACGTCGTCGGGCTGCTCGCGGTGGAGCTGTTCGACACCGCGGACGGGCTCGTCGTCAACGAGCTGGCGATGCGGCCGCACAACTCGGGCCACTGGACGATCGAGGGCGCCCGGACGTCGCAGTTCGAGCAGCACCTGCGCGCGGTGCTCGACTACCCGCTGGGCGACGTGGCGATGACGGCGCCCGTCGTCGTGATGGCGAACGTGCTGGGCGCCGCGGAGCAGCCGGGGATGAGCGTCGACGAGCGGCTGCACCACCTGATGGCGCGGTTCCCCGACGTCAAGGTGCACCTGTACGGGAAGACAGAGCGCCCGCTGCGCAAGGTCGGGCACGTGACGGCGCTCGGCGACGACCCGGCGGCGGTGCGCGAGCGCGCGGCCCTCGCGGCGACCTGGCTGTCCACCGCGACCTGGACCGACGGCTGGTCGGTCCACGACGGCCCCGCGACGGGTGCCCGGACCGGATCGGAGCGTGCATCGTGACGTCGGACGAGGCCCAGGTGGGCGTGATCATGGGGAGCGACTCGGACTGGCCGGTCATGGAGGCCGCCGCCGAGGCGCTCGCGGAGTTCGACGTGCCCTGCGAGGTCGGCGTCTACTCCGCGCACCGCACGCCGCAGCGGATGTTGGACTACGCGGCCGAGGCCGAGTCGCGCGGGCTGCGGGTGATCATCGCGGGCGCCGGCGGTGCGGCGCACCTGCCGGGCATGGTGGCGGCGGCGACCCCGCTGCCGGTGATCGGCGTGCCCGTCCCGCTCGCCCGGCTCGACGGGCTCGACTCCCTGCTCTCGATCGTCCAGATGCCCGCCGGCGTCCCGGTGGCCACCGTCGCGGTGGGCGGGGCGCGCAACGCGGGACTCCTGGCGGTCAGGATCCTCGCCGCGGCCGACGACGCCCTGCGCGCCCGCATGGTCCGGTTCCAGCGGGACCTCGCCGACTCGGTGCTGGCCAAGGACGCCGCCCTGCGCGAAGCGCGGGGCGAGTGAGCGCCGCCCTGCGCGAAGCGCGGGGCGAGTGAGCGCCGCCCTGCGACGGCACCCCGCGACGGCGCGGGGAGGGTGTGACGGTCCTCCGTGAATTGCCGTTGCCGCGTGGTCGGGTGCGGACGTAGCGTGGCGGTACACAGGAGAGGAGGTGGTCCGACGTTGAATAGCTGCTGGACTTGTGAGGTGGCTGTCCGCTAGTACCACGGGACGATCTCCGACGGCCGATGGAAGCCGGAATGTGGTACCGGCGAATTCCAGGCAGTCACCCGCGATCCCCGGGTTCGGGCCCGTCCAGCCCGATCACGCGCCGTCAGGTGCGGCCCGGGGATCACGCATGTCCGGCGGTCGTGGCATCGGCCGGGCCGAGCCGGGCCGCCTCCCCACGAGCTCCCGCAGGACCGCGGTGTCGACGGCGGCGGGGCGTGGGAGCCGCACGCACGACTTCCCGACCGACGCCCCCGTCAGCCGCGGCGCGTACCGCTCGGCGAGGTAGGCACCCTCGGTGGAGCACAGCACGTACACCGAGATGTAGCGCTTCCGGGACGCCAGCGCGATGAGGGTGGCGTCGCCCTCCCGGCCGCTGGCATAACGGTAGTGGAACGGCCCGTAGCCCAGCATCCGTCCGGCGAGCACGGGTTCGAGGTCCGGCGCGGCCTCGCGGATCAGCGCGTCGAGCGCGGCGATGTCGCCACGGCGGGGTTCGGCCAGGGTGTCGATGTACTCCTGCGGCGTGCCCGGTTCCGACATATCGGGCAGGGTACGGGCGCGCACCGACACTGCACACGCGTCGAGCGCGGCAGATCAGTGCGCCGGGCCCGCGCGGTCGAGGCGGTCGGCGGCACGCTCGAGGCGGCGGGCGATCTCGGCGAGGTCGTCGGGACGGTCGGGGGCGACCGGCAGCATCGTCTCGACCCGGCGGAACGCGGCGCGGCAGGCGTCGGCCTCCTCGGGGCGGGCGCCGTCGACGAGCCAGGTCCGCAGCGCATGGTTGTGCGCGGCGACGACCGCGGCGGCCGTGACGGCCGCGACGAGCTCACCGTCCGGCCGGCCGACGAGCCGCTCGCGCAGCCGCCTGCCGAACAGCCGCCGGTAGCGGTCGACGCTCGCGGCCTCGCGGTCGCGCAGCGCGGGGACGTTGCGGGTCAGCGCGAAGCGCGCGCTGGCCTCGGCGGGGTTGTCGAGGTAGAGGTCGAAGACCCGGTCGCCGGCGCGCAGCACGAGGGGCGTCAGCGGCTCGCTGTCGTGGGCCGTCGCGAAGACCTCGTCGACGCGCGCGAGGCAGGTCTCGTGGTCGGGGGAGACCGCGTCCTCCTTACCGCGGAAGTAGCGGAAGAACGTGCGGCGTCCGACGCCCGCTGCGGCCGCGACGTCGTCGACGGTCGTCTCGTCGTACCCCTTCTCGGTGAACAGGGTGAGCGCCGCGCGCACCAATTCACCCCGCACCTCGGCACGGCCGGCGGCGGACCGTCCACGTCGGACCGGAGCTCCCATGGGTTGTGAGCTTAACAGCACTCCGTCCCGTCGACGCATTGATTGGTGGCACTGCGTGCCGTTACGATCGAGGCACATCACTGCGACCTCCACAGGAACTGACCTCCACAGGAACGGGACGATGAACGCCGACTTCGACACCTACCGGCTCAGCGACGAGCACGAGGCCCTCCGCGAGGCGGTGCGGGCCCTGGCCGAGAAGGAGATCGCCCCGTTCGCCGCGGAGGTCGACGAGCAGGCGCGCTACCCCGTCGAGGCCCGCGACGCGCTGGTCAAGGCCGGGTTCCACGCGGTCCACATCCCCGAGGAGTACGGCGGGGAGGGGGCCGACGAGCTGGCCGCCTGCATCGTCATCGAGGAGGTCGCGCGGGTCTGCGCGTCGTCGTCGCTGATCCCGGCGGTCAACGGGCTGGGCTCGATCCCGATCCTGCTGTCGGGCTCGGAGGAGCTCAAGCAGCTGGTGCTGTCCGACATCGCACGCGGCGCGGGCATCAGCTACGCGCTGTCGGAGCGCGAGGCGGGGTCGGATGCGGCGTCGATGCGCACCCGCGCCCGCCGCGACGGCGACGACTGGATCCTCGACGGTACCAAGTGCTGGATCACCAACGCGGGCGAGTCGACCTGGTACACGGTCATGGCCGTCACCGACCCGGAGAAGCGTGCCAACGGGATCTCCGCGTTCGCCGTGCACCGCGACGACCCCGGTTTCGAGGTCGGGCCCAAGGAGCGCAAGCTCGGCATCGCGGGCTCCCCGACCCGCGAGATCTACTTCCAGGGCTGCCGCATCCCGGGTGACCGGATCATCGGCGCGGAGGGCACCGGCTTCAAGACGGCGCTGCGCACCCTCGACCACACCCGTCCGACGATCGGGGCGCAGGCCGTCGGCATCGCCCAGGGCGCGCTCGACGTCGCGATCGCCTACGCCAAGGACCGCAGGCAGTTCGGCAAGGCCATCGCCGAGTTCCAGGGCCTGCAGTTCATGCTCGCCGACATGGCGATGAAGGTGGAGGCCGCGCGCCAGCTCGTGTACGTCGCCGCGTCGCGGGCCGAGCGTGGCGAGCCGAACCTGGGCTTCATCTCCAGCGCCGCCAAGTGCATGGCGTCCGACGTCGCGATGTCCGTGACCACGGACGCCGTCCAGGTCCTCGGTGGTGCCGGCTACACCCGGGACTTCCCCGTCGAGCGCATGATGCGCGACGCGAAGATCACCCAGATCTACGAGGGCACCAACCAGGTCCAGCGCATGGTCATGGCGCGCGCCCTGCTGAAGTAACCCCCTGAAGCAACCCCTGAGGTAACCCCCGCCGTCCCGGCCGGACCGACGGCGCGGTCGCGCGCCCCGTTCGCGCGGCTGCGCCGTCCGTCCGGCCCGTGGTCGGCCGTTCGTCCGGGCGACACGGGCACCGTCCACACCGGATCGCACCGTCCGGGGCCCGCGGATGGGTCAGAATCCGGCGATGACCGATTCGCCCGGCCCCGCCGTGCCGTCCTCCTCGTTGCCGCGCGGGCTGATCGTCCTGCTGAGCGTCGCCGCGGCCGTGGTCACGGTCGCCGGGCTGAAGGCCTTCTCGTCGATACTCGGACCGGTCTTCCTCGCGCTCATGCTCACCGTCGCGGTGCATCCGCTGATGGGCCGGCTGCGCGGGCGCGGCGTCCCGGTGTGGCTGGCCACCCTGCTGACCCTGCTCGCGACGTTCGCGGTCGTCATCGCGCTGGCGGCCGCGCTGGCACTGTCGGTGGCCCGGCTGGCGACGCTGCTGCCGTCCTATCAGGACCGGTTCGCGGCGCTGCTCGGTGACGTCGACGCCCTGCTGGCGAGCCTCGGGGTCGGGCACGAGCAGGTGCGCGCGGCGCTGTCGCAGATCGACCTCGGCACGATCGCGGGGTTGGTGGGCGACGTCCTCGTCGGCCTGACCGGTGCGTTCTCCGACCTCGTCTTCATCCTCGCCCTGCTCCTGTTCATGGGCATCGACGCGGCCCGGTTCGGCCGCGGTGTGCGGTCCCTGACGGGGGAGCGACCCGGCATCGTCACGGCGCTGGAGACGTTCGCCCGCGGGACCCGCAGCTACCTCGTCGTCACGACGGTGTTCGGGCTGATCGTCGCGGTGGCCGACACGATCGCGGTGTGGGCGCTGGGCATCCCGTTGCCCCTGCTGTGGGGGCTGCTGGCCTTCATCACCAACTACATCCCCAACATCGGGTTCATCATCGGGCTCGCGCCGCCGGCGATCCTCGGGCTGCTCGAGGGCGGGCCGAAGCTGATGGTGATCGTCATCGTCGTCTACTGCGTCATCAACTTCGTGATCCAGTCCGTCATCCAGCCGAAGTACGTCGGCGACGCCGTGGACCTCTCGCTGACGCTGACCTTCCTGTCGCTGGTGTTCTGGGGCTGGGTCGTCGGCCCGCTCGGGGCACTGCTGGCCATCCCGCTCACGCTGTTGACCAAGGCGCTGCTCGTCGACATCGATCCCGGCACGCGGTGGGTGTCCCGCCTGCTGACCAGCAGCGCCGTCGCCGACGTCCCGCCCCGCGACGGGCGCGCCGAGGCCGAGCCCGGGGAGCCGGCCGACGGGCCCTCCGACGTCGAGCCCCTCACCGAACGGCCGGGCGACGGGTGATGGCGGGGCGGTCGTCGTGGCGCCTGCGTGTCGACGCGTGGGCCGCGTGGGGAGCGGCGTCGTTCCCGGGCCGGGTGCTCGCTCGCTTCACCGCGATCGACGGCTACGACCGGGCGTTGGCCCTGGCCGCACAGGCCTTCGTGACGCTCGTGCCGATGCTGATGGTCGTCGTCGCGACGGTGCCGCCGGCACGCCGCGCGAGCCTCGGCGACCAGCTCGTCGCGAACCTGGGGCTGTCCGGCGACGCGGCCGCGGTGGTGCTCGGTCTCCTGCGGACCGGCGGTGAGGTCACCGCGCCCGCGACCGCGGCGGGGGCCGTCGTGCTCGTCGTCTCGCTGGTCGGGTTCACCCGGACCATGCAGCGCGCCTTCGTCGCGGCCTGGGGGCTCCCCGCGCCCGGCCTGGCCGGGCTGTGGCCGGGCCTGCTCGGCGCGACTGCGCTGCTGGCCGAGGTCGTCGCGGTGGTCGTCCTCTCGCCGCTGCTCGGAGTGTTCACCGGGTCGGCGCTGATCGCCGCCGTGGCGCACGCGGTCGGCGCCGCGCTGCTGTGGTGGCCCGTGCAGTACCTGATGCTCGGCAGGCGCATCGGCCCGCGCGCCCTGCTCCCCGGGACGATCGTCACGGGGCTCGGCCAGCTCGCGGTCATCACCGTGTCCGACATCTACCTGCCACCCGTCGCCGCGCACCAGGCCGACCGCTACGGGCTGATCGGCATCGCGTTCGTGCTGCTGTCGTGGCTCGTCGTGCTCGGGGTCCTGCTGGTGTCGGCCGCGGTCGTCGGCGCAGAGCTGGCCGCCCGCGCGGACCGGCCCGGCGCGCCGCGGGGCCCGGCCCACACCGACGACCGCGGCACGACCAGCACGGACCCGCTGTGACGGGCGGCTCCGCTGTGAGGGACGCCCGGCCGGTCGCCGCTCAGAGCAGGAAGCGGAACTGCGGGGAGTCCGGCGGGATGCGCTCGATGTGCGGGGGCGCGCTCTCCATGCGGGCGAGCAGCCCCTCGAGGTCCTCGGGGCGGCCCAGCTCGATCCCGACGAGTGCCGGACCGGTCTCCCTGTTGTTGCGCTTGACGTACTCGAAGAGCGTGATGTCGTCGTCGGGGCCGAGGACGTCGTCGAGGAAGCCGCGCAGCGCGCCCGGCTCCTGGGGGAAGTCGACGAGGAAGTAGTGCTTGCGGCCCTCGTGGATCAGGGCGCGTTCGACGATCTCGGCGTAGCGGCTGACGTCGTTGTTCCCGCCGGAGAGGATGCAGACGGTCACCGAGCCGCGGGGGATCGGCAGTGCGTCGATCGCGGCCGGCGCGAGGGCACCCGCGGGCTCGGCGATGATCCCGTCGGTCTGGTAGAGCGCGAGCATCTCCATGCAGATGCGGCCCTCGGCGACGGGTGTCAAGGGGATGTCGGCGTCGCGGACGATCGGAAAGGTCGTGTCGCCCACGCGCCGGACCGCAGCACCGTCGACGAAGGGGTCGAGGTCGGTGAGCGGCAGCGGACCGCCGGCGGCGAGCGCGGCCGTCATGCTCGCGGCGCCCGCGGGCTCCACGCCGGCGATGCCGACGCCGGGGTGCCGTTCGCGCAGGTACGTCGTCATGCCGGCGAGCAGCCCCCCGCCGCCGACGGGCACCACGACCAGGTCGGGCTCGCTGCCGAGCTGGCTCATGATCTCGCGCGCGACGGTGCCCTGCCCCGCGACGGTGCGGGCGTCGTCGAACGCGGGGACGAGGGTCGCGCCGTTGCGCTCGGCGTCGAGGGCGGCGGCCGCGGCGGCGTCGTCGTAGGCGTTGCCGACGACGATCACGTCGACCACCTTGCCGCCGAGCTTGGCGACCCGGTCGCGCTTCTGGCGCGGCGTGGTGCGCGGCAGGTAGACCCGCGCCTTGACCCCGAGCCTGGCGCAGGCGAACGCCACGCCCTGCGCGTGGTTGCCGGCGCTCGCGCAGACGACGCCGCGCTCGCGCTGCTCCGGCGAGAGCTGCGCGATCAGGTTGTAGGCACCGCGAATCTTGTAGGATCGCACGGGCTGCAGGTCCTCGCGCTTGAGCCAGACCTCGCCGCCGACGGCGTCGGAGAGCCGCGGCGAGATCTGCAGCGGGCTCGGGCCGATCACCGCGCGCAGCCGTTCGGCCGCGAGGTCGACGTCATGAGCGGTCACGGTGTCCACCCGACAACGGTGCCATGCGGCCCGCGTGAGCCCGACGGCGGCCCCGCCGCAGCTCAGGGGCCCGTCACAGCCGCCGGGTGCACTTCTCCGCGGCGGCCCGCGCGATCAGCCGGCCCATGTCCGGATTGCGGCACTGCACGAGCGACGCGCCGACGGCCAGCACCGACAGCAGCCCGTCGACGAGCCCGTCGCTGCTGGACCACTCGGCCATCGACAGCACCCGGTCGGTCGGGGTGATGTCGAGCTCCCCGGCGCGGCGGCGGGCGGTGTCGAGCACCTCGACGATCGAGCGGCCGTCGAGGGCGGGCGCGGAGTCGTCGACGGGCTCCCAGGGGACGAAGTCGTCGCCGTGGCTGCGGACCTCGGTCGCGTAGTCGATCACGCCGGCCGGCAGGCCGTCGAGGCCGCGGCCGAACGCGTCGAGGGAGAGCGCGACCACCCCGCCCGACGGGGCCGCGGCGAGCGCGAGGTCGACGCGGTCGCCGTCGCAGAGCACCCAGTCGGCCTCGGCGGGCGTCGCGACGACGTGCGCGCCGCACCACCAGGCGCCGAGCAGGACCGCGGCCGTCTGCCAGTGCGCGGGCAGCATCGCGGCGACGGTCGTGCCGGTCTCGACGTCGCACTCGTCGCGCAGCAGGTTGGCCGTCTTGGCCGCCCAGTTCGCCGTCGTCACGCCGGAGAGCTCGATGCGCTCGCCCGTCGCGTCGTCGTAGAAGGTGATCAGCGGGCGGGCCGGGTTCGCCCGCAGGATCGGGTCGAGCAGGGCGGCGGTCAGCGTCACGGGACGGGCCTCACGTACGGGGAGCGGATCAGTCGATGCACGGTACGCCGCCGGCGTTGACGGCGGGGGCGGCCGCGTCGCCGGGAGCGGCGCCGGGCGTCGTCCCGGGGCTCGAGGTGGCGCCACCGGTGCCGCCGGGTCCCGCCCCGTCGGTGCCCAGCACGACCTGCACCCGTCCGGCGGGCGCGTCGGCCGCCTTGACGACGGGCAGCCCGCCCAGCTTCGCCGCGACCGCGCGTGCCCCCGCCTCCGCGGAGTCGGACGAGTAGCGCACGGCCGTCGTCGCGGCCGTCGGCGCGTTGCCCACCGTCCCGCGCACGTAGCCCGCCGCGCTGAGGGTGTCGGCGACCTGACCGGCCAGGCCCGTCCGGCCGGAGGCGTTGCCCACGTCGACGGTGACGGTGTGCGGGGGGACCGCGGGTGCGTCGTCGGCGGCGGGCGGTGTCGTCGCCGCGGACGACGCGACGTCGTCGGTCGCCTCGGTCCGGTCGGTGACGAACTTCTTCACCTGCCCCGGGTCGACGAGCACGACGTCGCCACGGTCGTTGCTCTGCCCGCCCTGCGTGGGGATCGTCATGAACTCGATGTGCCCCGCGGCGATGTCCGACGCCTGCCGCGCGAAGCCGAGCAGGTCCCACCCCGAGTCGATGACCAGCGACTTCTGGGCGGCGTCGACGAGAGCGCCGAGTGTCGAGGGGTTGGTGAGGGTGCCGCTGGAGAGGATCTTGTCGGCCATCGCGGCGAGGAACACCTGCTGACGGCGGATTCGGGACAGGTCGCCCTCCGGCAGCCCGTGGCGCTGCCGGACGAACGACAGCGCCGCCGCGCCGGAGATCGTCTGCGGCCCGGCGGGGAAGTTCGCGCCCGACAGCTCGTCGCTGACCGGGTTCTTCAGGCAGACGTCGACGCCGCCGACGGCCTGGGTCAGGTTGTAGAAGCCCAGCAGGTTGATCTCGGCGTAGTGGTCGACGTGGACCCCGGTGAGGTCCTGGACGGTCTCGATGAGCTTGCTGCGCCCCGCCGCCGACGACTCCGTGTCGACCTCCTTGGCGCTCTTGCGCTGCTTGACGAGGTCCGCGGCCGCCAGCGCCTTCGTCGCCGGGTACGCCGCGTTGATCTTGTCCTTGCGGTAGCCGGGGATGGAGACGTAGGAGTCGCGCGGGATCGAGAAGGCCACCGCCGCGCCGCCGTCGGCGGGCAGGTGCAGCAGGATGATCGTGTCGGAGTTGAGCACGCCGGTGTCGGCGCCGCTGTGCAGCGCGTCGGTGACGGCCTTGGGCAGTGGGTTGCCCTGTGCGTCGGTCCGGCTGTCGATCCCGACGAGCAGGATGTTCAGCCCCTGGCCGTCGTCGCCGCCGAAGATCACGTCGGTCGTCGTCAGGCCGGCGGTGACGTCGCGGTACAGGCCCCACGCCGTGCCGGTGAGCAGCAGCACCAGCACCGACGCGACGACGGTCCCGATCCGTATCCGGCGCGGCCAGTCCGCGGGCGCCCGTGGCGTGGCCGCGCGGCGAGCGGCCCCGTCGGCCCCGTCGGCCCCGTCGGTCGCGGAGGCGGGCCGGCGCGGGCGGGTCCTGCGGGCGGGGTCGGCGTCGTCGGCCGTGCGGGTGCCGGGGCGGCGTGCGGCGTCGGTCCGCTGGTTCACGTGCCCCCTCCCGGTCGCGTGCGCCGGACGGCGGTGCGGACGCACCCCGGGCCTGGCGGGCCCGGCGACGTCGAACGGCGTCACACACTGTGCATCACGCGGCCGCGACACGGGGAGTGATCGAGACGGCGTGTCGCACACCCGGCCCGGGGCTCCTCGGTCGGGTCCGCTCCCGTCGCACTACCCTCACCGTCCGTGTCCGAGCCGTTCACGTTGCTGCTGCCGGTGTGGGCCGGCGACCGGCCCGACTTCCTCGCCGCGGCGTTCCGGTCCAGCGTGGACGACCAGCACCGCCGGCCCGACGAGGTCGTGATCGTCCGGGACGGGCCCGTCGGGTCCGTGCTCGCCGCGGCGCTCGACGAGCTCGCCGCCTCGTCACCGGTGCCCGTGCGGATCGTCGCGCTGGAGCGCAACGGCGGTCTGGGCCCCGCGCTCGACGCCGGGCTCGCCGCGGCCGGTCACGACATCGTGGCCCGGATGGACGCCGACGACGTCTCCGAGCCGCACCGCTTCGCCGTCCAGCTGCCGATCGTCGAGGCCGGTGCCGACCTCGTCGGGTCGGGCCTGATCGAGTTCGCCGACGACGCCGCCGTCGAGGTCGGCAGGCGCATCCCGCCGACGAGCCCGGAGGAGATCCGCGCCCGGTCCCGGTTCGCCGATCCCTTCAACCATCCGACGGTCGTCCTCCGCCGGTCGCTGGTGCAGCAGGTCGGCGGGTACGGCGACTTCGCGCTCATGGAGGACTATCTCCTCTGGGCGCGGATGATCATGGCGGGGGCGCGGGTGGCCAACGTGGCCGAGCCGCTGGTGCGCTACCGGATCGGGGCCGGCGCGTACGCCCGGCGCGGTGGGCTCGGGCAGCTGCGCGCGGAGCTGCGGCTGCAGCGCCGGTTCCACGCCATGGGCTTCACGACGCCCGCGCAGGCGTTGCGCAACGTCGTCGTCCGCGGCGGGTACCGGCTCGTCCCGGAGTCGTTGCGCCGGTTGGCCTACCGGCGCGTGGTCGCCGTCCACCGGCCGCGCGCCACCCCCTGAACGCCGGTCCCCGTCCGCCCCGTTCTGCGGGACTATCGGGGGAGTCGAACGGGTAGCCCTCGGGCACCGACCGAGGAGGCGTCATGGTCGACGCGACGACGGACCCGCCCACCGGACTCGAGCGGCCGCAGCCGGACCCGTCGTTCGCGGCGGCCGACCTCGTGGAGCGGGAGCCGGTCGCGCCGCGGGACGAGATCGTGCGCGACGAGGTCCCGCGTCACGAGCCCGACGTCGTCGACCGCGACGGGTTCCGGGCGGGCGACGCCGCCCCGGTCGAGACCTATGGGCGGGACCGGCCCTCGGGAGGTCCGGGCGCACCGCGGCAGGCCGCCGCGCGCGAGCCCGCCGAGCGCCTCGACGAGCCGGCCGGCGGCGGTGTCCGCGGGGGTTCCGACGAGCGCTTCGACCAGCGCTTCGACGAGCGTTTCGACCAGCGCCTCGACGAGCGTTTCGACGAGCGTTTCGACGAGCGTTTCGGCGACGGGCCCGGCCCGGGACGGCCCGCTCTCGACCTGCCCGATCCCGGTGCCGGTCTCGCCGTGGGAACCGTTCCGGTCGGGGCCGCGCCGGCGCCCACCGAGGTCGTCGCCGACGTCCCGGTCCTGGCCGACGCCCCGGTGCCGGCCGACGCTCCGGTCCTCGCCGACGGCCCGGTCCTCGCCGACGGCCCGGTGCGCACCGCGGACCGCGTGCCGGTCGGCGAACCGCTGCCGGCCGGTGAGCCGTCGGCCGCCGCAGGGCCCGTCGGGGCCGTTCCCGGCGCGCGGGCCGACGGCCCCGTGCCGCCCGTCGGCACGGGCCTCGCCGCGGCTCCGGTTGCGGCGGATCCCGTTGCCGCGCAGCCGCTCGACGCACAACCCCGCGACGGACATCCCGGGCGCGCCGGGGCGACGCAGGCGCCGGTCGCGCCCCCGGTTGCCGAGCCGCTCACCGCGCAGGGCCGCGACCTGCTCAACCGCGACCTCGCGCTCGACGCCGTCGAGGTGCTGCGCCGCGCCGTCGCGCGCGGCGAGCCGTCCGCACCCGACGTCCTCGCCGACGCCTACCTCGACAGCGGCAGCTTCCACGCCGCGGCCGAATGGCTGGGGCTGCTGGTCGAGCGCGGGTACCTGCGCTTCGCGGGCCGGCTCGGGATCGCGCTCGCCGAGATCGGCGAGCGCGACGCCGCGGAGGAGGCACTGCGGCTGGCGATCGCGACGGGGGAGACCGCCGCGGCCAACGACCTCGCGATCCTGTTGCGCGACATGGGGCGTGACGCCGAGGCCGTCCAGGTGCTCACCCGCGCGGCCGACGACGGGGACGGCCTGGCCGTCGACAATCTCGTCTCGTTCCTCCTCGACGCCGACGAGCTCGCGCCCGCCGTCGAGGCCGCCGAGCGCTACGCCGACCGGGCGCGGCCCGACACCGTCGTCGCGCTGGCCGACGCCCGGACCGCGGCGCGGCGTGACGCGGAGGCCGAGGAGCTCTACCGGCTCGCCGACGAGCTCGGTGCCCTGCGCGCCCACACCGCCTACGCGACGTTCCTGCTCGCCACCCGCGCCGACCGCGTGCACGCCGAGCAGCACCTCCGGGAGGCGCGTCGGCACCGGGAGCCGGGGTCGGCCGCGGCGCTGGGGCTGTTCCTCGTCGAGGACGGGCGGGTGGCCGAGGGGCGCGAGCACCTCGTCGTCGGCGCGACGGCCGGGGACCGCGTCGCCGCGGCCGCACTCGCCGAGCTCGACGGCGAGGACCCCGACGACGACTGACCGCCGCGCCGGACGCTCCCGCGCGCGGTCGAGCGGCTGCCCCGGGCGGGGCCGCGCGGCGGTGTGGCCCTGCCCCGGGCGGTGCGGTGCGGCGCTGCCCCCTCCCGGGCGCAACCTCACGGTCCCCGCGCGCTCGCGGGACGACACCTGGGTTGCGCTCGGTCTGTGTCGTCGCGGCCGCCGGGGCCGCCTGCGGGCGGAGCGGCCGCCGGGGCCGCCCGCGGGCGGAGCGACCGCCGGGGCCGCTTCCGGGCGGAGCATCAGCCGGTCGCGCGACCCGGGCGCCCTCACCGGGGCCCGCACGTCACGGCTCCGCCGGACGCCGTCGGCGGGGGCCGCACCCGGCCGTTAAGGTGCCGCCGTGGAGGCCGGGAGCGACGAGGCGGCTGGGGCGTGCGCCGTGGTCGTCGCGGGGAACGGGTCGGTCGACGACGTCAAGCGCTGCCTCACGTCACTGGGTCTCGTCGACGAGGTCGTGCTCGTCGCGGGCGACCCCGCGCCCGCGGAGCTGCCGGGCGCCCGCGTGATCGACCTCGGCGAGCGGTTGGGCCGGCCCGCGGCGGTGAACCGCGCCGTCGTGACGCTGGGGCCCGAGGTCGCGTTCGTCCTCGTCACCGAGGTCGGTGTGACCTGGGACGACGACGCCGTCGCGGCGCTGCGCGCGGCGGCCCGGGACACTCCCCGGGCGGGCGCGCTGGTCCCTCGGCTGGAGGGGTCGTCGCCGGCCCCGGCACTGCCGGGTCGCTGGGTCGGCGACGCGTTGCTCGCGCGGCTGGCACCCGACGTCGTCACCCCGCCCGCCGACCTCCCCGGCCCCGCGGTGCTGCTGCGGCGCGCGGCCCTGGAGTCGGTCGGTGGCTGGGACGCGCGCCTCGCCGCCCCGTTCGCCGACCTGGACCTCGCCCGCCGGTTGGACGAGGCCGGCTGGCTCCGGGTCGCCGTCCCCTCGGCGCGGGCGGTGCGGGACGCTGTGCCGGACGTCCCCGAGTCCCCGGCGGAGCGGCACGCCGCCGCGCGGCGCACGGTCGGGGGCGGGCCGCGTGGCATCGCCGCCCGGGCGCTGCTGGCCGCGCGCGGGGCGGGGGCCGCGGGCCGGGCAGGCCGACCGGCAGGATGAGGTGGGCGTCCGCGGGACGCCACGACGAGGGGGACGGACAGGTGTTGCACGACGTCGAGGCCGTGGTGCTGGTCGGCGGGCAGGGCACGCGGCTGCGGCCGCTGACCCTCTCCGCGCCGAAGCCGATGCTGCCGACCGCCGGCGTCCCCTTCCTCGCCCATCTGCTCTCGCGCATCCGGGCGGCGGGCGTGCGCCGGGTCGTGCTCGGCACGTCGTACCTGGCGGAGACGTTCGAGAAGCACTTCGGCGACGGTGCGGCGCTCGGCCTGGACCTGACCTACGTCGTCGAGGACGAGCCGCTGGGCACGGGCGGCGGCATCCGCAACGTCGCCGGGCACCTCACCGCCGACGACGTGCTCGTGTTCAACGGCGACGTGTTGTGCGGGACCGACCTGCGCGCCGTGGTGGCCACCCACCGCGACACGCAGGCCGACGTCACGCTGCACCTGGTCCGCGTCCCCGATCCGCGGGCCTACGGCTGCGTGCCCACCGACCCCGACGGGCGCGTCCTCGAGTTCCTCGAGAAGACCCCGGACCCGCCCACCGACCAGATCAACGCCGGCTGCTACGTCTTCCGCCGCGCGGTGATCGACGCGATCCCGGCGGGCCGCGCGGTGTCGGTGGAGCGCGAGACGTTCCCCGGGCTGTTGGCGGCCGGATCGCGGATCTCGGGCCACGTCGACGACGCGTACTGGCGCGACATGGGCACCCCCGCCGACCTCGTGCAGGGCTCGGCCGACCTGGTGCGCGGCATCGCACCCTCCGACGCGCTGCCCGGCCCCACCGGCGACGCGCTGCGGCTCGCGGGCGCCGAGGTCGCGGCCGACGCGCACGTCGCGGGCGGCACGGTCGTGGGGGTGGACGCGCAGGTCGGGACGGGGGCCAGGGTCGTGGGGAGCATGCTGTTCGACGGCGCGGTCGTCGGCGCGGGCGCGACCGTCGAGAACTCCGTGGTCGGGGCCGGTGCCCGGGTCGGGGCCGGCGCGAGCGTCGTCGACACGGTCGTGGGCGACCGCGCGGTCGTCGGCGAGGCCTGCGAGCTGCGCGGCGGCATGCGCATCTGGCCCGACGTGGTGCTGCCCGCCGGCGGCGTGCGCTTCTCCCCGGACGTGTAGCCGGTGCCGGAACCCCTGGAACGCGAGTGGCGCCCGGCCTTCCGCCTCGACGTCGCGGGAGTCCTCGCGCCCTTGCGGCGCGGCCGGGGCGACCCGACCTGGCACTCGGCCGCCGACGGCGGCGCGATCTGGCGCACCGGCACCACCCCCGACGGCGCGGCGACCCTGCGCGTGCACCGGCGGACCGACGGGACGGTCGTCGCCGCGGCGTGGGGTCCGGGTGCGGCGTGGTCGGTCGAGCACCTGCCCGCCCTGCTGGGCGCGGACGACGACCCGGACTCGTTCGTCGCCCACCACCCGCTGGTCGAGGACGCGGCGCGACGGCTGCCGGGTCTGCGGCTGGGCGCGACGCGGCGGGTCTGGGACGTGCTGTTCCCCGCGATCCTCGAGCAGAAGGTCACCGGCACCGAGGCGCGGCGGTCCTGGCGGGAGCTGTGCCGACGCTTCGGTGAGCCCGCGCCGGGGCCCGCGCCCGACGGGATGCGGGTGCCGCCGTCGCCGGAGCGCACCCGCGCGATCCCCGACTGGGAGTGGCACCGCGCCGGGGTCGACTCGGCGCGACGGCGGGCGATCCTCGCCTGCGCGGCCGTCGCGCACCGGCTCGAGGCGGCGGCCGACCTCGGCGGTGAGGACGGGCGCATCCTGCTGCGGCGCGTCCCCGGCATCGGCGTCTGGACCGCGGCCGAGACCGCGCAGCGCGCCTGGGGCGACGCCGACGCCGTGAGCTTCGGCGACTTCCACATCCCGACGGTCGTGGGCTGGGCGCTCGTGGGTCGTCCGCTCGACGACGCCGGGATGCTCGCCGTCCTCGAACCCTACGTACCGCAACGGCACCGGGCCGTCCGGTACGTCGAGCTGTCGGGCTTCCGCCGCCCGCGCTTCGGCCCGCGCTACTCGCCGAAGGACTACCGGGCGATGTGACCCCGCCGGGTGGGCCGCCGACTCGTGAGCAGCCGATCGTGGGCCCGCCGGCCGTGAGTGGCGTTGCTCGCCATGGCCGGTAACGCCGGTCACGGCAGGGGTAGCGTGCGGATCATGGCTGCCGTGCTCGACGCCGACATCGCCGCACTCGACGGCGCGGACCTCCCCGACCTGGCCGGCAAGGCCGTCCTCGTGGTCAACGTGGCCTCGCGCTGCGGGCTGACGCCGCAGTACACGGCGCTGGAGGAGCTCCAGGAGCGCTTCGCCGACCGCGGCTTCACCGTCCTGGGTGTCCCGTGCAACCAGTTCGGGGGCCAGGAGCCCGGGTCGCCCGAGGAGATCGCGACGTTCTGCTCGACGACCTACGGCGTGAGCTTCCCGCTGACCGAGAAGGTCGAGGTCAACGGCCCCGGCCGGCACCCGCTCTACCAGCGGCTCACCGCGCACCCCGACGCCTCGGGCGAGGCGGGCGACGTGCAGTGGAACTTCGAGAAGTTCCTGCTCGCGCCCGACGGGACGGTCGTCGCCCGGTTCCGGCCGCGGACCGAACCGGGGTCCGACGAGGTCGTCGCGGCCCTGACGGCCGTGCTGCCCTCATGAGCGTCGGACCCGCCACGTAGGGTCGCCGCGTGAGTCCCGCGACGAAGGGTGCCTCGTGAAGGTCGTCGTGCTCGTCGGTGGCGTCGGCGGCGCCCGCTTCCTGCTCGGGGTCAAGGCCGCGCTCGGGCTGCCCGCGGTCGGTCCCGGTCCGGCCGACGCGCCGCACGAGGTCACGGCCGTCGTCAACGTGGGCGACGACATCTGGCTGCACGGCCTGCGCATCTGCCCCGACCTCGACACCTGCATGTACACCCTCGCCGGCGGCATCGACACCGAGCGCGGCTGGGGCCGCAAGGACGAGTCGTGGACCGTGGGTGCGGAGCTGGCCGCCTACGGCGCCGACCCCGACTGGTTCTCCCTGGGCGACCGCGACATCGCGACGCACCTGGTCCGCACCCGGATGCTGCGTGCCGGCTACCCGTTGTCGCAGGTCACCGAGGCGTTGTGCCACCGCTGGCAGCCCGGGGTGCGGCTGCTGCCCGTCACCGACGACCGGGTCGAGACCCACGTGGTCATCGACAACCCCGACGCGGCGATCGACGGCGCGCCCCCGCAGGTGGCGGTGCACTTCCAGGAGTGGTGGGTCCGGCACCAGGCCAAGCCGGCCGCGCACCGCTTCGCCTCCGTCGGCGCCGAGGAGGCCCGGGTGCTGCCCGAGGTGCGCGACGCGCTCGAGACCGCGGACGTCGTGCTCGTCGCCCCGTCGAACCCCGTCGTGAGCATCGGGACGCTGATCGGGGTGCCCGGGATGGCCCAGTCGCTGGTCGCGACGCCGGCGCGGATCGTCGGGCTCTCGCCGATCGTCGGCGGCGCCCCGCTGCGCGGGATGGCCGACGCGTGCCTCACCGCGATCGGGGTCGGGACCAGCGCGGAGGCGGTCGGCCGGCACTACGGCGGCCGGGCGGAGGGCGGCCTGCTCGACGGCTGGCTCGTGCACACCGGCGACGGGTGCGAGGTGCCCGGCGCCGAGGTCCGCGAGGTCCCGCTGCTGATGACGGACGTCGAGGCCACCGCCGCGATGGCCCGCGCGGCGTTCGAGCTCGCCGGGATCGACGGTGTCTGAGCGTCCGGAAGCGCTCCCGGGCGATCACGCGTCCCCCGACGCGGTCACCGTCCTGCCCGTCCGCGGGCTGCCCGAGTTCCGGCCGGGCGACGACGTGGCCGCCGCGATCGCCGCCGCCGCACCGTGGCTGGCCGAGGGCGACGTCGTCGTCGTCACGAGCAAGATCGTCTCCAAGGCCGAGGGCAGGCTCGTCACCGCGCCCGCGGACCCCGAGGAGCGCGACGCGCTGCGCCGCAGCCTGGTCGACGAGGAGACCGAGCGGGTCGTCGCGCGCCGGGGCCGGACGCTGATCGTCGCGAGCAAGCTCGGCCTCGTGCAGGCCGCGGCCGGGATCGACGCGTCCAACGTCCGGCGCGACGAGCTGGCGCTGCTGCCCGTCGACCCCGACGCCAGCGCCCGCCGGATCCGCGCGGGTCTGGCTGCGGCACTGGGCGTCGAGGTCGCGGTCGTCGTCACCGACACGATGGGCCGCACGTGGCGGGTCGGCCAGACCGACGTCGCGATCGGCTCCGCGGGCCTGCGGGTGCTGCACGGCTACGAGGGCGCGGTCGACGCCGAGGGCAACGAGCTGGTCGTCACCGAGGTCGCCGTGGCCGACGAGATCGCCGCCGCGGCCGACCTCGCCAAGGGCAAGCTCGGCGGGCTGCCGGTCGCGGTGGTGCGCGGGCTGCGCGTCGTCGACGACGGCTCCGGCGCCCGCGACCTCGTCCGCGCGCTCGACGAGGACCTGTTCTGGCTGGGCACCGAGGAGGCGCTGGCGCAGGGCCGCCGGGAGGCCGTGCTGCTGCGGCGCAGCTCGCGCAGCTTCGGACCGGACCCCGTCGACGCGGCGGCGCTGCGTCGCGCGGTCGGCGTCGCGCTCACCGCCCCCGCCCCGCACCACTCGGCGCCGTTCCGCTTCGGCTGGGTACGTGATCCGGACCGGCGCACCGCCCTGCTCGACGCGATGCGCGACCGCTGGCGCGCCGATCTCGAGGCCGACGGCAGGCCCGCCGACGAGGTGGAACGCCGCCTCGCCCGCGGCGACCTGCTGCGTCGGGCCCCGGAGCTGGTGCTGGCGTTCCGGACCGGCGACGGGGCGCAGCCCTACCCGGACCCCGTCCGCACCGCCGCCGAGCGCGACATGTTCACCGTCGCCGGGGGCGCGGCCGTGCAGTCCTTGCTGGTCGCGCTCGCGGCGGAGGGGCTGGCGTCGTGCTGGGTGGGGTCGACGATCTTCGCCGGCGACGTCGTGCGCGACGTGCTGGGTCTGCCCGACGACTGGCAGCCGCTCGGTGCCGTCGCCGTCGGGACGCCCGACGTGGCGCTCGTCCCGCGCCCGCCGCGTGATCCGGCCGCCGGACTCGTCGAGTGGTAGCCGCTGCCGTCGCGGCCGCCGAGCTGCGGGACTGGGTGCCGGGCACCGCCGGGCAGGAGGCGTTGCGGCAGGCGCTGCTCGCGTTCCTCGACGCCCGGCCCGACGACGCGTGCGACCGCTCCTGCGTCCCCGGCCATCTCACGGCCTCGGCGCTGGTGCTCGACGCGGCGGGAGAGCACACCCTGCTGACGCTGCACCGCCGGGTCCACCGTTGGGTGCAGCTCGGCGGGCACTGCGAGCCCGGCGACGCGTCGCTGCGGGCGGCGGCGCTGCGCGAGGCCACCGAGGAGTCCGGCATCGAGGGCCTCACGATCTCCGCGCGTCCGTTGCACATCGACGTCCATCCGGTGACGTGCTCGCTCGGGGTGCCGACGCGCCACCTCGACGTCCGCTACCTCGTCCGGGCACCGGCGGGCGCGCAGCCGCGGATCTCCGACGAGTCGCTCGACCTGCGCTGGTGGCCCGTCGACGGGCTGCCTGCCGACTCCGACACGGTTCCGGAGATGATCACGGCCGCGCGTCCGGTTCAGCGCCAGAACAGCAGCTCGGTGTAGCCGAGGCTCGCCGCGGTCGGGTTGCCGCCGACCGCCCCGAACACCCACGAGGAGATGCCGAAGAACACCTGCTGGGCCACCGGCAGGGAGATCAGCAGGACGAAGATCACGAGCGGGGCCCACGGGCGGACCTTGGCGGCCGTCCGGCGCGCGCCGTCGGACAGGTAGGGCTCGATGACGCCGAAGCCGTCGAGCCCGGGGATGGGCAGGATGTTGAGCACGAACGCCAGCACCTGGATCAGCGCCAGCGCCGAGAGCCCGATGACCAGCCCGTAGGGCATGGAGATCGTGGCGACGGCGATGGTCAGCACCGCGCCGAGGATCAGGTTCGTCGCGGGGCCGGCGAGCGAGACCAGGCTGCGCGCCGCCCGCGACCGGACGAGCCCGTGGTTGATCCACACCGCGCCGCCCGGCAGCGGGATGCCGCCGATGAGCAGGAACAGGATCGGCAGCACGAACGACAGCCCGACGTCGGTGTAGCGGCGGATGTCGAGCGTGAGGTAACCCTTGTCACGCACAGTGAAGTCGCCTGCCCGAAATGCGACGAAAGCGTGACCGAACTCGTGCAGGCACAGTGAGACCGTCCAGCCCCCCAGGACGAGCAGCACGACGCCGACGGTCAGGGCCGTCGACGAGTGCGGTTGCACGAGGAACGGCGCCGCCGAGGCCGCGACCACGCCGCCGACGACCGTCACGACGACCAGCAGCAGGAACCACGGACTCACTCGGCTCGACACACCCGTCACTTGACCAGTCTGCCGAACGGGCGACCGATGGGGTGGAACGCGTCACCCGTACGGCCGCCCCAACTTGCCAAGCGGCGAACCGCAGCGATGTACTTACGTCGGTGTCATTCGCCGGGGCGCGGGGAGAGGTGGGCGAGTGAACGTGATCAGTGACACACTTCGGTTGGTGGGGGACGGCTTCGTCGCGAGCGTGGCGGCGCCGGAACCCGAGGGTGACCTCGTGCACGTCGACGTGCTCGGCGAGGCGGGGGCGGAGCCGGACTGGCAGGAACGGGCGCTGTGCGCCCAGACCGATCCGGAGGCCTTCTTCCCGGAGAAGGGCGGCTCGACCCGGGAGGCGAAGCGGATCTGCGGCGGGTGCGAGGTCCGGGCCGAGTGCCTGGAGTACGCGCTGGCCCAGGACGAGCGCTTCGGCATCTGGGGCGGGCTGTCCGAGCGGGAGCGGCGCCGGTTGCGTCGCGCCGCCGGCTGAGCCCACGGGACGAGCGCGGCACGGGCCGGGGGGTCCGCGCGGCGCGACGAGCGGGTCGTTCCCCGTGGGCCACCGCCCACCGGGTCGACGACGTCTCGTGGGGTCGGTACGGGCCGGTGCGGGTGCAGGCGTCGGCCGGTTCGCGCGACGCCGCGGCTGCCGTCGGCGTGCTCTCGTCGGCGTGGCTCTCGTCGGCGGGGCCGCGGACAGTGCTGATGGGTGCGCGTGCGCGGCGTGTCGTCGACGCGTGGGCCGACGGGGCAGGTCGGGCCCGGTTCCCGTCGCCGTGACGAGAACCGGCGCGCGCCCTACTCGGCGCCGCCGTCGACCGCGTCGGGCTCGATGTTGAGGTACTCCGCGACCTGCTCGACGAGCACCTCGTGCAACAGGTCGGCCAGGTCGGCGCCGCCACGCGCCCGCGCCTCGAGCGGGCGCCGGTAGATCACGATGCGGGCCCGCGACGGGAGTCCCGCGTGGTCGACGCCCGCGGGCACCAGCTGCGCGAGCGGGACGCCCACGTCGGCGAGCACACCCGCGCCCCACACGACGTCGTCGGGCGAGGTCTCGTCGACCTCGGGCACCTCGTCGACCGCGAGGTCGAGCTCGGCGAGCTCGGGCCCCCAGCGCAGCTCGATCGGCTCGAGCGCCTCCAGCACGAGCAGGTCGAACTTCTCCGCCCGCGTGCGCGACGCGGGCAGCGACACCGGGTAGAGCAGGCCACGCAGGCCACGGCCCCGGCGGTCGCGCCGTCGGGGCGATCGGCGCAGCGTTCGACGCGCGGTGGTCACCCGGCGAATAGTACGACCGACGCCCGCACCCGGTCGCGCCGCGCGTCGCAGCCACGTCCCGCACGGCGCAGGCGCTATCGTCGACGACGTGCTGAGTGTGCGGAGGTGTTCGCGGACAGGGTGCACCGAGCTCGCGGTGGCCACACTCACGTACGTGTACGCCGACTCCACGGCCGTCGTCGGGCCGCTCGCCACGCAGGCCGAGCCGCACTCCTACGACCTGTGCACCGCCCACGCGCATCGGCTCACGGCGCCGCGCGGCTGGGAGGTCGTCCGGTTCGAGGGCGAGTTCGCCCCGCCCCAGCCGTCGGCCGACGACCTGACCGCGCTCGCCGAGGCCGTCCGCGAGGCCGGCCGGGCCGACCGTCCCCTCGACCCGCCGCCCTCGGTGCCCACCCAGGGCACCGGCCGCCGTGGCCACCTGCGCGTTCTCCCCGGCGCCGACGGCTGACCGCCGCCGCCCCCGCACGGCCGGACGGCCCGGCCGGGGGTGACCCGGCTCGCAGCGTCGTGCGCCCCCGATAGGGTCGGCGGCGTGCCCGACCTGTCCTCGATCGTGAAGGCCTACGACATCCGCGGCGTCGTCGGCGAGCAGCTCGATGCCGCCACGGTGCGCGCCGTCGGCGGGGCGTTGGCCCGGCTGGTCGGCGCGGAGGGGGCGTGCGGGGTGGTCGTCGGCAGGGACATGCGGGACTCCTCGCCCGGCTTCGCCGCCGCGTTCGCCGAGGGTGTCACCGGCCAGGGGCTCGACGTCGTCGACATCGGGCTGGCCAGCACCGACATGCTCTACTTCGCCGCGGGCACGCTCGACGTGCCCGGCGCCATGTTCACCGCGAGCCACAACCCCGCGCGCTACAACGGCATCAAGCTCTGCCGTGGCGGCGCCACGCCGATCGGCCAGGACACCGGCCTCGCCGCGCTCCGCGAGGCCGTCGAGGCGGGCGTCCCGGCGGGTCCGGGCGGCGGCACCGTCGAGCAGCGGGACCTGCTGGGGGCCTACGCCGACCACCTGCGCTCGCTCGTCGACCTGTCGGGCGCACGCCCGCTGCGGGTCGTCGTGGACGCGGGCAACGGGATGGCCGGACACACCGTGCCGGCGGTGTTCGCGCCGCTGCCGTTCGACGTCGTGCCGCTGTACTTCGAGCTCGACGGGAACTTCCCCCACCACGAGGCCAACCCGCTCGACCCGGCCAACCTCGTCGACCTGCAGAAGGCGGTCGTCGCCGAGGGCGCCGACATCGGGCTGGCGTTCGACGGCGACGCCGACCGCTGCTTCGCCGTCGACGAGCGGGGCGAACCGGTGAGCCCGAGTGCCATCACCGCGCTGGTGGCCGCGCGCGAGCTGGCGCGCTCGCCCGGCGACACGGTCATCCACAACCTCATCACCTCGAAGGCCGTGCCCGAGATCGTCACCGAGCTCGGTGGCACCCCGGTCCGGACGCGCGTCGGGCACTCGTTCATCAAGCAGACGATGGCCGAGACCGGCGCGGTGTTCGGCGGCGAGCACTCGGCGCACTACTACTTCCGCGACTTCTGGCGGGCCGACTCGGGGATGCTCGCGGCGCTGCACGTGCTGGCCGCGCTCGCCGGGCAGGACGGTCCGCTCTCGGCGCTGATGGCCGGCTACGAGCGCTACGCGGCGTCGGGTGAGATCAACTCGACGGTCGGCGACCAGGCCGACCGGGTCGCCGCCGTCCGCGAGGTCTTCGGCGCGCGTCCCGGGACCGCCTTCGACGAGCTCGACGGCCTGACCGTCACGCTGGCCGACGGCGCGTGGTTCAACCTGCGTGCGTCCAACACCGAACCGCTGCTGCGGCTCAACGTCGAGGCCGCCGACGCCGACGCCGTCGCCGTCCTGCGCGACGAGGTGCTGGCCATCGTGCGCGCCTGAGGGGCGCGCGACCCGTCGCGACCCACGCGGGGGCCCCCGCGTCACAGACATCGATCCGCAGGCGGTCGGTCCGGTACCCGGACGGACCCGGCGCGGACCCGCCCGGACTGGCAGCATCGCAGGGGTGGGGCCCGCACCGTCGGCTGCGACCCCGTGCAGGGAAAGAGGAGGACCGTGGCCATCGAGCTCGACCCCCAGCTGCTGGAGATCCTGGCGTGCCCGTCCGACGACCACGCGCCGCTGCGCCCCGGGTCCGTCGCCGGCAAGGACGTGCTGACCTGCACCGAGTGCGGCCGGCGGTTCCCCGTCGTCGACGGGATCCCGGTGCTGCTGCTCGACGAGGCCCTGCCCGCCGACACCACTGGTACCGGTCCCCGTGGCGACGGGTGAGTCCGTGCTCGACGACACCCTGCTGCTCGATGCGGCGGCGCTCGCAGCCGTCGACACCGGCGGTGTGCTGCGCGCCGCGGCGACGGCCGGCGCCCAGGTCCGCTCGGCGGCCCTGAGCACCGACGAGGCCGGCGTCCCCGACCTGTCGGGGCACCGCCCCCGCGGGCTGGTGCTGGTCCGCAGGCCCGGCGTCTCGGCCACGGCGATGCCGCTGGTCGCCGCCGTGCTCGGCCCCGCGTGTCCCGTGCCCGTCGTGCTCGCCGACACGGTCCCGCTCTGGACCGGTCCGCTCGACGTCGTCGTCGTCCACACCGACGACGCGAACGACGCCGAGCTGGCCGACGCCGTCGGTTCCGCGGTCCGCCGCGGCAGCGACGTCGTGCTCTCGGCGCCCGGTGACGGCCCGGTGGCCGCGGCCGGCGCGGGCCGCGTCCGGCTCGTCGAACCCCGGATCCCGGTGCCGCCGGCCCTCGACCTGCCGCGCGCCTACGCCGTCGGCCTCGTCGTCGCGGGCACCCTCGGGCTGCTCGGAGCCGGGTTCGACGTCCGGCTCGACGCGCTCGCCGACGCGCTCGACGGCGAGGCGGAGCGCAACCAGCCCGGCCACGAGCCGTTCATGAACCCCGCCAAGGCGCTCGCGCTGCGGCTGGCCGAGCACACGCCGCTGCTGTGGGGCGTCGACGCCGTCGCGTCGGCCGTCGCCGCGCACGGCGCCGCGGCCCTGGCCACCCACGCCGGGGTCGTCGCCCACGCCGACGACGCCGCGCGCGCCGCGACCGCGACCGGGCTGCGTCGCGCGCTGGAGTCCGGCGCCGCCGAGCGCGACGTCTTCCACGACCCGTTCGACGACCCCGCGCCCGCCGCGCTCGCGCTGCGCCTGGTCCTGCTCGCGACCGGCGAGGACGAGCCCGGCCAGGCCCTGCTGCGGCGCACGGGCCGTGACTGGCCCGTCGCCGACGTGCTGCATCCGGTGGAGGAGATCGTCCGCGGCACCCCGAACGCCGCGGTCCTGCGTGCCGGGGTGCTGGCGTCGCGCCTGGACATCGCCGCCGTGTACCTGGGACTGGCGACCCGTACCATCGAGCCGGCCTGACCGTCGGCCCCACCGGGGCCGCGCAGTCCGAACGAGGAGCACGTCGACCGTGGAGTTGCTGGAGAATCCGGTGCGGCCCTACGCCTGGGGCTCCCGCACCGTGATCGCGGAGCTGCTCGGGCGCCCGTCGCCGTCCCCGCACCCGCAGGCGGAGCTGTGGCTCGGCGCGCACCCGGCCGACCCGTCGCACGTGGTCCGCGACGACGTCACCGCGGAGTCGCTGATCGAGCTCATCGACGCCGACCCGGTCCGCGCCCTCGGCCCCGACCGGGTCGACCGCTGGTCGGGGCGGCTGCCGTTCCTGCTGAAGGTGCTCGCCGCCGACGAGCCGCTGAGCCTGCAGGCGCATCCCAGCGCCGAGCAGGCCGCGGCCGGGTTCGAGCGGGAGAACGCCATGGGCCTCCCGGCCGACGCCCCGGATCGCAACTACCGCGACCCCAACCACAAGCCCGAGCTGATCTGCGCGCTCACCGAGTTCCACGCGCTCGTCGGGTTCCGCGAGGCCGACGCGTCGGTGCGGCTGCTGCGGGCGCTCGACGTGCCGGCGCTGGCCGCCTACACCGAGCTGCTCGCCGCGCAGCCGGGTCCTGACGGGCTGCGCGCGCTGTTCACGACGTGGATCACCCTGCCCCAGTCGGTACTCGACGACCTGGTGCCGGCCGTCCAGGAGGGCGCCGTCCGGCTGGCCGCGGCCGGCGGCGAGTGGTGCATGGAGGCCCGCACGATCCTCGAGCTCTCCGAGCGCTACCCCGGCGACGCGGGGGTGCTGGCGTCGATCCTGCTCAACCGGACCGTCCTGCAGCCGGGCGAGGCCCTCCACCTGCCAGCCGGGAACCTGCACGCCTATCTGTCCGGCGCCGGGATGGAGGTGATGGCCAACTCCGACAACGTGCTGCGCGGCGGTCTCACGCCCAAGCACGTCGACGTCCCGGAGCTGCTGCGCGTCCTCGACTTCGCCGCCGCACCCCCGCCGATCTGCACCGGGCACCCCGACCGCGGCTGGATCCGCTATGACACCCCCGCCGTGGAGTTCTGCCTGCGCCGGTTCGTGGCCGAGGGGCCGCAGGCATCGGTGGTCGTGCCCGACGGCGGGCCGCGGATCCTGGCGTGCACCTCCGGTTCGGCGATCATCCGCAGCGACTCGGGCGTGCTCAAGCTCGCCCCCGGAACCTCGGTGTTCCTGCCGGACGCCGACGCCGGTGTCGTCGTCGACTCCGCGGCTCCGGGGACGCAGCTCTTCCTGGCCGGCGACGGCCTCGGGGTCTGACGGGGCGCGACGGGCCCAGACGTCCGTTTCGCTAGGGTTTTCCCCGGCGCCGGACATCCCCGGCGGCGGGGACGGCTGAGGAGTGGACGTGTCGGCGAACGGCGGAACCCGGGCGATCATCGCCGCGCTGCTGGCCAACGCGGGCATCGCGCTCGCGAAGTTCATCGGCTTCCTGGTGACGGGCTCGTCGTCGATGCTCGCGGAGGCCGTGCACTCGGTGGCCGACACCTCCAACCAGGGCCTGCTGCTCATCGGCGGCAAGCGTGCCCAGCGCGCCGCCACCCCCGAGCACCCCTTCGGCTACGGCCGCGACCGCTACTTCTACTCGTTCGTCGTCGCCCTGCTGCTGTTCACCCTCGGCTCGGTCTTCGCGATCTACGAGGGCATCCACAAGCTGCAGCATCCCGAGCCGCTCACCACGCCGATCGTCGCGGTCATCATCCTGCTCGTCGCGGTCGCCCTCGAGGGCTTCTCCTTCCGCACCGCGATCCACGAGTCGCGCCCGCTGAAGGGGTCCGGCAGCTGGTGGGGCTTCATCCGCCAGTCCAAGGTGCCGGAGCTGCCCGTCGTCCTGCTGGAGGACTTCGGCGCGCTGATCGGCCTGGTGCTCGCCCTGTTCGGCGTCGGGCTGACGGTGCTCTCCGGCGACCCGGTGTGGGACTCGATCGGCACGCTGTGCATCGGCACCCTGCTCGGGATCATCGCCATCATCCTGATCATCGAGATGAAGAGCCTGCTCATCGGCGAGGGCGCCACCGCACCGGTGCTGGGCACGATCACCGAGCGGCTCGAGGCGGCCGACGAGGTCGTGCGCGTCATCCACATCCGCACCCAGTACCTGGGCCCCGACGAGCTGCTCGTCGCGGCGAAGCTCGCGCTGCGGCCGGGCATGTCCGTCGAGCAGGTCGCCACGTCGATCGACGCGGCCGAGGCGCGCGTCCGCGACGCCGTCCCCGTCGCGCGGCTCATCTACCTCGAGCCCGACCTCGAGCGGACCGTCGTCGCCGGCTCTCCCTAGTACGTCTGCGGCCTAGTACGTCTGCGGCGGGCGGATGTGGTCGAAGATCAGACTTGTCCGCGTCGCCGCGACGTCGGGGTGGGTGTTGAGCGTCATCACGAAGTCGCGCAGGGCCGAGGAGTCGGCGGTCGCGACGCGGAGCATGTAGTCGTCGTCGCCGGCGAGGAAGTAGACGTCGCGGACCTCCGGCAGCCGTCCGACGCGCTCGACGAACTCGGCCAGGCGGCTGCGGGCGTCGCTCTGCAGCCGTACCGAGATCATCGCCTGCAGCGGATGGCCCGTGGCGGCCGGGTCGACGTCGGCGTGGTACCCGCGGATGACGCCGCGCTCGCGCAGTGCCCGGATCCGCCCCAGGCACGTCGACGGCGCGATGCCCACGGCCTCGGCGAGCGCGTTGTTGGGCATCCGGGCGTCGTGCTCGAGCAGGCGCAGCAGCTCGCGGTCGATCCGGTCGGGCAACGCCCGCACATCGTTCGGCTGAGGGCCCCGCGGAAACACTGATTTGGAATCTTCGTCGGCCATATCGTCTCCTCATGAATCTTCTTCGGAAATGTTGGCACGAACACGTATCAAGTTCATCATGGAGAAATAGCGAGCCGCTGAACACTGTGAGGTCACCGTGAGGATCGCCGTTCCGCGCGAGATCAAGGACAACGAGTTCAGGGTCGCGCTCACCCCCGCCGGGGTGCACGAGCTGGTCGGTCGCGGCCACGAGGTCGTCGTCGAGCAGGACGCGGGGGCCGGATCCTCGATCCCCGACGCGGACTACAAGGCCGCGGGCGCGCAGGTCCTGGTGGGCGCACAGGCCGTGTGGGAGAGCGCCGACCTGTTGCTCAAGGTCAAGGAGCCGGTCGCGGCGGAGTACGGGTACCTGCGCAGCGACCTCACGCTGTTCACCTACCTCCACCTGGCGGCGTCGCGCCCGTGCACCGACGCGCTGCTCGCCGCCGGCACGACGTCGATCGCCTACGAGACGGTCACCACCGCCGACGGACGGCTGCCGCTGCTCGCGCCCATGAGCGAGGTCGCGGGCCGGCTCGCCACCCAGGTCGGCGCCTACCACCTGATGCGCCCGGTCGGCGGCCGCGGCGTACTGATGGGCGGCGTGCCCGGCACCCCGCCCGCCCGGGTCCTGGTCATCGGCGCCGGCGTCGCGGGTCGCAACGCGGTCGCGATGGCCGTCGGCCTGCATGCCGACGTCGTCGTCGCGGACGTCGACGTCGAGAAGCTGAAGGCGGTCGACGCCGAGTACCACGGCCGCGTCCGCACGGTGTACTCCACCGCCCACGACCTCGAGCGCGAGCTGCTGGCCGCCGACCTCGTCGTCGGGGCGGTGCTCGTCCCGGGTGCGAAGGCCCCCAAGCTGGTGCGCGACGACGTCGTGGCCGGGATGCGCGCCGGCGCGGTGCTCGTCGACGTCGCCATCGACCAGGGCGGGTGCTTCGAGGGCTCGCGGCCCACGACGCACGCCGACCCCGTCTACCGGGTGCACGACACGGTGTACTACTGCGTCGCCAACATGCCCGGCGCGGTGCCGGAGACATCGACGCGTGCGCTGACCAACGTCACGCTGCCCTACGTGCTGCGGCTGGCCGAGCTCGGTCCGCTCGCCGCGCTGCGCGCCGACGCCGGTCTCGCCGGGGGCCTCAACACCTGGGCCGGATCGCTGACCAACGCCGCCGTCGCCGCCGCCCACGACCTGCCCTTCACCGCCCCGGCCGACGTCCTGGCCTGATGACGGGGTTCCGCGCCGCGGGCCTCGGTGCGCTGGGGTGGCTCGCGCGCGTGGCGCCGCGCGACGTCGCGCGGGTCCTCCGTCGGCCTCCTGCCGTCGCGTGGGCCCCGGTCGCGTGGGCCCCGGTCGTGTGGGTCGCGGTCGTGTGGGTCGCGGTCATGTGGGTCCCGGTCGTCCGGGCCTGGTCGTCCCGAGCCTGGCTGCGCCGGGGCTGGTCCTGCCGCGGCGGCGCCGGTGCGGCCCGGGATGGTCCGGGGCGGTCCGGAGCGATCGTGTTGGGGTGATCACTGATCCCGGGGCATGGACGCGGTCACGTGCGCTCTTGTCCCGCGAACGGCGATCACGGGCGACGCGGCTCCGGTCGGGTTCGCGTCGCGGCCGGACCGTGTGCGGCGGGGGACCGTGGTACCAGAACCGCGTCGGGTCGGGGGGGGGCACGGGATCGCTCCCCGGGGCTTGCGCGGATGCCGGGCTGCGACGAGGGCGACCGGGGCCGGGCGGCTGTGCCGGTGGCTCGGCTGTGGGCCGGTCGCGGGGTGCGGCGGCGTTGGTGAGCGCTCGGTGGGTGAGTGCGCGGGGTGATCGCTGGATGCGGGACGTGGACCCCGGTCGGCGGCGCTCCAACCCGAGGTGATCACCGTTCCCGGGACATGGACGCCGTCAGCTGCGCTCACGTCCCGCGAGCGGCGATCACGGCGAAGGGGCTCCGCTCGGCTCGTGTTGAGCCTGGACCGTGCGCACCTCGACCGTGCGCGCCTGGGCCGTGCCACTGGACCATCGGCGGCCGGACAGCGTAGGGCGGGCGCGCGCGGCGGGTTGGCGCCGCGTGACTCGCGCGGAGCCCGGCCCGCGACGGCCGCGAGCGGACCGGCCGGCTCTGCAGCCGGCGGGCGGGCGCTCGCCAGCGCATGCCGACGAACCCCGACGCGCGTAGCCTCCCCGTCTCATGACGGCAGAGGACCTGCGACCCGCGAAACAGCGTCACGGGGTGTTCCGGACCAAGAGCGTCGAACAGTCCATGAAGGACACCGACGACCCGGACAGCAAGCTGCGCAAGGACCTCGGCACCTGGGACCTGATCGTGTTCGGGGTCGCCGTCGTGGTCGGGGCCGGAATCTTCACGATCACCGCGAGCACCGCGGGCAACGTCGCGGGGCCGTCGGTGTCGGTCGCGTTCGTGATCGCCGCGATCGCCTGCGGGCTCGCCGCCCTCTGCTACGCGGAGTTCGCCTCCACGGTGCCCGTCGCCGGGAGCGCCTACACGTTCTCCTACGCGACGTTCGGGGAGCTCATCGCCTGGATCATCGGATGGGACCTGATCCTGGAGCTCGCGGTCGGCAGCGCCGTCGTCGCCAAGAGCTGGTCGAAGTACCTGAACCAGGTCCTCGGCCAGATCGGCGTCGACCTCCCGACGCAGCTGCCGATGGGGCCGCTCGCGTTCGACTGGGGCGCCCTCCTGCTGGTCGCGGTCCTGACGACGCTGCTCGCACTCGGCACCAAGCTCTCCAGCCGGGTCAGCCTCGTCTTCACCACGATCAAGGTCGCGATCGTGCTGCTGGTGATCGTCGTCGGCATCGGGTACGTCAAGGCCGCGAACTACTCGCCGTTCGTGCCGCCGGCGGCGCCGGCGACCGAGGGGGAGACCGGCCTGACCCAGTCGCTCCTGTCGGTGTTCGGCGGCGCCGGGAGCAGCAACTTCGGCATCTACGGGCTGCTCGCCGCCGCGTCCGTCGTGTTCTTCGCGTTCATCGGTTTCGACGTCGTCGCCACGGCGGCCGAGGAGACCAGGGACCCGCAGAGGTCGTTGCCGCGGGGCATCCTCGGTTCGCTGGCCATCGTCACCGTGTTGTACGTGGCGGTCTCGCTCGTGCTGACCGGCATGGTCAAGTACACCCAGCTCGCCGACCAGCCCGACGGGACCCAGGCCACGCTCGCGACGGCCTTCGCCGATCTCGGCGTCAACTGGGCCGCGACGGTCATCGCGATCGGCGCACTCGCCGGCCTCACGACCGTCGTCATGGTCCTGATGCTCGGCCAGATCCGCGTCATCTACGCGATGGGCCGCGACAACCTGCTGCCCCGGCCGCTGTCGCGCACGGGATCGCGCGGGACGCCGCTGCGGGCCACGCTCATCGTCGGGGCGCTGGTCGCGCTCGGTGCGACGTTCTTCCCGGCGGGCGACCTCGAGCAGATGGTCAACATCGGGACGCTGTTCGCGTTCGTGCTGGTCTCGATCGGCGTCGTCATCCTGCGCCGGACGCGCCCGGACCTGAAGCGCTCGTTCCGCACCCCGCTGGTCCCGCTGGTGCCGATCCTGTCGGTCCTCGCCTGCGTGTGGCTGATGCTCAACCTGTCGGTGGAGACGTGGCTGCGGTTCATCGTCTGGATGATCGTCGGTGGGGCGATCTACGCGTTCTACGGCCGCACGCACTCACGGGTGCGCAACGAGCGGCAGCAGGAGACGTCGGGGCGCTGACGCGGCGCGTCAGAGCGTCCCGGTGAGCGCCTGCAGGCCGAGGCTCGACGCCGCCACCATGATCCACAGGATTCCGCCGAGCAGCAGGGGCCGCGTCCCGGCGCCGCGGATCTCCGACGGGCGCAGCGACAGCCCGACACCGGCGAGCGCGACGGTGATCAGGAACGTCCCGAGCAGCGACAGGGTCGGGTGCCACGCCGGGGGGATGACGCCGAGGGTGTCGAGCGTCGCGGCGGCGAGGAAGCCGAGCAGGAACAGCGGCAGCACCCGGTGCCAGGGGATGCCGCGCAGCCCGCGGTCGGCACCCGCCTGCCGGTGCGCGGTCCACAGCGCCAGCGCGATCACGACGGGGACCAGCAGCAACGTCCGCGTCAGCTTGACGACGATCGCGTACGACGACGCGTCGCCGCCGTACGAGACGGCTGCCGCGACGACCGACGACGTGTCGTTGACCGCGGTGCCCGCCCAGAGGCCGAAGGCGTGGTCGGAGAGGCCGAACAGGTGCCCGAGCGCCGGGAAGGCCAGTACGGCGGCGACGTTGAAGACGAAGATCGTGCCGACGGCGTAGGCGATCTCGTGCTTGCGCGCGTCGATGACGGCGGTCGTCGCCGCGATCGCCGAGGCCCCGCAGATGCCGGTGCCGACGGAGACGAGAATCCGGGTCGCACCACCGACCCCGAGCATCCGCCCGATCAGCCAGCCGCCGCCGAGCGCCACCGCGAGCGTGCCGAGCATGACCGGCAGCGACCCCGCGCCGACCGTGATCACCTGCTGCAGGGACAGCCCCGTCCCGAGCACGACGATCGAGGCCTGGAGCACGGGTTTCGCGGCCACGGCGATACCGGGCGACATCCGCTCGCCGGGCGCGAACAGGGCGGCGACGACCCCGCCGAGCACGATCGCGAACACCGGTCCTCCGACGACCGGCACCCATCGCCCCAGCACCGTCGCGACGACCGCGACGGCGAGCGCCAGCACCAGTCCGGGAGCGGTCCGCCGCAGCCGCGCTGCCCCACCTGCGAGCCGGTGGGGCATCGACCACGACCAGCCATGTCCCGGACCGTGTGCCCAGCTGCTCATCGGCGTCCCCTCTGTGCTCGACGTCGACGTCCGAAATGTAGGACGCGGCACGGCTAATGTCTGGACATTAGCCGATGAGCGGCGGGGGGTCGAGACGGAGCGGCAGACGCAGGCCCCCGTCGGGCGGCCGGGCGGCCCCGAACCGGAGGGCTACGCCGGGCAGGTATCCGGCGCGGATCGGCCTGCTCGCAGCCCGAGGAGCTCGTCGGCCGCGTCGGCGAACCGTGCGGCCGCGGCCTCGCCGGGCGGGATGGTGGTGGCGACCGCACGAGCCCGGTCCCGTAGCGCGATCGCGCTCCGAACCGCACGGCGCAACCGGGCCGCGTCGAGCCGGCGGGCCGGTAGCACGACTCCCGTTCCGGCCTGCGCGACGCGGCGGGCGACCTCCGGCTGGTCGCGGCCGAACGGCACCGCGACCACCGGTACCCCCGCCCCGACGGCCTTGGCGACGATCCCCATCCCGGACGGGCACACGACGGCCGCGGCCCGGGCCAGCACCGCCGCGTGCGGGGCGAACCGCTCGACGCGCACCCTGGGTGCCTGCGGCGGCGTCGCGGAGTCGTAGGCACCGGCGAGGGTGACGACGACGCGCACGGGCTCGTCGCGCAGTGCCTCGATCGCGGTGGCGGCCAGCGCCTCGTCGCCCTGGTAGTGCGTCGAGCAGGTGACCAGCACCCACGGCTCACCGGGCTCGGCGAGCCACGCGGGCTCGTCGGCGGGCGGGTCCCACGGCTGCCCGCCGACGATGCGGACGTGCGCGGGCAGGTCGGTCCGGGGGTACTCCAGGGGTTCGCCGGTGAGAACGAGGACGCGGTCGGCGCCGGTGAGGTACTCCAGCGGACTGCGCAGCGCGGGCAGGCCCTCGGCGCGGCGGACGTCGTTGAGCCCCGGCAGCAGCGCCTTGCCGAACGCCTTCTCGACGACCTTCCACAGCACCGCGTCGCGCAGCGCCCCCCACGGCCCGGTGCGGGGGCGCAGTCCCATGCCGTACGGCGGGATCCCGGCCCCCGGGTAGGGCAGCACCGAGGGCACCAGGGTGGCCCACGGCAGCCCGGTGGACTGTGCGGCCGTGGCCGCGCCGTAGGTGTTGGCGTCGACGAGCAGCGCGTCGGGCCGCACCGTCGCCACGGCGGCGTGCAGGTCCTGCGCTTCCCATGCGGAGCGGGCGAGCAGATCGGACAGCTCGTCGACGTGCCGGCCGCCCGGGCCGTGGGAGGCCGCGACGTGGGCGCTGATCCGCGGGTCGACGGCGCTCGCCTCGAGCCTGCCCCCGATGATCCCGGCGGCGGTGAGCTGGGCGGCGAGCTCGGGGGAGGTCCGCAGGTGCACCCGGTGGCCGCGCGCCGCGAGCGCGCGCAGGCCCGGGACCAGCGGGAACACGTGGCCCGCCGCGGGCGGGGTGTAGACGAGGAACGTGCTCATGGCTCCTGCTTCCGGTCGGCGTCCGGAGCGGCGAGCGCGGCCCGGACGAGCATGGCGATGGTGTCCTCGGCCTGACCGGCGGTCAGGCCCTCGTGTGCGGTGAGTACGAGCCAGAGCTCGACGCCGGTGACGGCGACGAGCCGGGCGCGCAGCGTCGACCGGACGGGCTCGGCCAGCGCCGCGAGTGGCTCCGCGAACGCCTCCTCGATCCACTCCCGGTGGGCCCGACGGCCGCCCTCGGCGTTGGCCGCCAGCGCGGGCGAGCTGTCCTGCTGGGTGAGGTTGCGGTCGAGCACGGCGGCCCACCGCTGGTAGTGGCGACGGAAGGCGGCGGCCACCCGGGCGGGATCGGGGCCGGGCGGGGTGCCGAGGTCCTCGGCCACCTGCGGCGCGATCCATGCGCCGACGGCCTCGGCGAGCCCGTCTTTGGTGCCGACCCGGCGGATCAACGTCTGCAGTCCGACGCCGGCGCGCTGGGCCACCGCCGCGAGCGTGATCTGGTCGTACGGGCGCTCGATGAACAGTTCGAGGGCCGCGCCCAGGATCCGCTCGGTGTTGCGGCTCGCCGCGTCCGCTCGGGCGGCCTGCCGGTACTGCCGCGTCTCTTTCACGGTAATGAGGTTACCGCGAAATTTGGGCCGAAGAAAGCCCGGCCGGAGACCGACCTCGTCGGGAGACGGGCGGCCGGTCCGGCCGGGCCGGCGGTGGAAGACCGCGAGGCGCGCCGGAGGCTCAGCCGCCGGTGACGTCCGGGGCGTCGATCCGGTAGCCGGAGAACTTGTCGCGCAACGTCTTCTTCGAGAACTTGCCCACCGACGTCTTGGGCACCTCGTCGATGAACTCCACCGCGTCGGGCAGCCACCACTTCGCGACGCGCGGCGTCAGGAACTCGAGCAGCTCCTCCTGGGTCACCGACTCGCCGGGCTTGACGACGACGCACGCCAGCGGCCGCTCCACCCACTTCTCGTGGGGGATGCCGATGACCGCGGCCTCGGCGACGGCCGGGTGGGCCATGATCTCGTTCTCGAGCTCGACCGAGGAGATCCACTCACCACCCGACTTCACCAGGTCCTTCGTCCGGTCGACGAGCCGCACGTAGCCGGAGGGGTCGACGGTCGCGACGTCGCCCGTGCGCAGCCACCCGTCCTCGGTGAACTGCGCGCCGCCACCCTCGCCGCGGTAGTACTCCGAGGCGATCCACGGCCCGGCGGCCTGGACCTCGCCGGTCGCCCGGTCGTCCCACGGCTGCTCCTCGCCCGACTCCGGGTCGACGATCCGCAGCTCCACCAGCGGGACCGGCACCCCCTGGCGGGCGCGGATGTCGGCCTTCGCGTCGTCGTCGAGCGCGTCGTGCTCGCTGTGGAGCACGCCCATCGTCGCGATCGGGCTCGTCTCGGTCATGCCCCAGGCCTGCAGCATCGGGACGCCGATGGCCTTGCGGTAGGCCTCCGACAGCGACCGCGGCACGGCCGACCCACCGCAGAGGATCGTCCGCAGCGACGACAGGTCGTGCTCGGCCAGCTTCGGGAGTGCGCCCATCCAGATGGTCGGGACGCCGCCGGTCACCGTCACCTTCTCCGACGAGAGCAGGTCGAGGATGGCGTCCGGCGTCATGTTGGGGCCGGGGAACACGAGGTTCGAGCCCGCCATCAGCGCGCCGTAGGGCAGGCCCCAGGCGTTGGCGTGGAACATCGGCACGACCGGCAGGATCGTGTCGCGCTCGGACAGCGCCGGCCCGTCGGCGGCCATCGTGAAGTACGAGTGCAGCACCGACGAACGGTGCGAGTACACGACGCCCTTCGGGTTGCCGGTGGTGCCGGACGTGTAGCACATGGCCGCGGCGGAGTTCTCGTCGTCGACCCGGAAACGCCCGCTGAACGGCTCCGACGCCGCGAGCAGCTCCTCGTAGTCGCCGAACCGGTCGTCGTCGGGGACCGGCACGTCGGCACCGTCGTCGATCACGATGTAGCGCCGCACGGTCGGCATCTTGTCGATCAGCGGGACGAGCAGCGGCAGCAGCGACCGGTCGACGAAGACGATCTCGTCCTCGGCGTGCTCGACGATGTACACCAGCTGCTCGGGGAACAGCCGGATGTTGAGCGTGTGCAGCACCCGGCCGGTGCACGGGGCGGCCATGTAGAGCTCGAGATGGCGGTCGGTGTTCCAGCAGAACGTGCCGACGCGCCCGTCCGCGGTGAGCCCGAGGTCGTCGAGCGCGGTGGCCAGCCGGCGGACCCGCCCGGCCCAGTCCGCGATCGTCGTGCGGGTGCGGCCGTTGGCCGTCGCGGTGACGAGCGTCTTGTGGCCGAACAGCTGCTCGGCGCGGTGGAACACGTGGGGCAGGGTGAGCGGCCGATCCTGCATGAGCCCGCGCATGGAACCTCCTGGCGACGCATCCGGTGGCCTCGACGCCACCATCGTGACGCACGTTACCGGGCTCCGACGGATCGGACATGCGCCGCGTGACGCCCGGTCGGGACCGCGTCGTCGGCCGACCGGGAGCGGGATCACCAGTAGGCTCGTCCGCCATGACCACGGACCGCCTCGCGGGCGCCACCGTGTGCCTCGACGTGGGCTCGGCCTGGACGAAGGCCGTCCTCGTGCGGTCGGACGGGACGATCCAGGGCTTCGCCGAACACCCGACGACGACCGCCGACGTCCTCGCCGGGGTCGACGCGGCGGTGGGGGCGGTGACCGCCGCGGCCCGCGCCCACGGGGAGCCGACGGTGCTGGCCTCGTCGTCGGCGGGTGGGGGGCTGCGCCTCGTCGTCATCGGGACCGACGCACTGGCCGCGACCGAGGCGGGGCACCGGGTGGCCCGCTCGGCCGGGGCGCGCGTCGTGCACGTGCACGCGGGCGCGCTCAGCGCGGAGGACGTCCGCGTCGTGCGCGGGCACCGGCCGGGGGCCCTGCTGCTGATCGGCGGCGCCGACGGCGACGACCCCGCGGTACTGCTGCACAACGCCGGACGGCTCGCCAGGGCCCGCGTGCGGTACCCGATCGTCCTGGCGGGCAACGTCGCCGCCCGCGACGACGCGCTCGCCCTGCTGCGCTCGACAGGCCGCACGGTCGTCGTGTGCGACAACGTCGTCCCCAAGGTCGGGACCGTGGTGGCCGAGCCGGCGCGGCAGGTCGTGGCCGAGATGTTCGCGGGCCACGTCGTCGGGGTGCAGGGACCGTCGGCGGCGCCGCGGTTCCGGCGGCTGGTGCGGCTCGCGACGCCCGACGCGGTGGCGCGCGGCGTCGCCGAGCTGGCGCGGGTCACCGGAGGCCGGGTGCTGCTCGTCGACGTCGGGTCCGCGACGACGTCGGTCCACCTCGCCGACCCCGACGGCGAGGCGAGCCGGACCGTCGAGGGCGACCTGGGCATGCGCAGCGCCGCGACGGGAGTCCTGACCGAGGGCCAGGCCGAGGGGCTCGTCGACCCGGTCGAGGCCGACCTGCTGGGGCCGGCCGTCGAACGGATGGCCGCCGAGCCGGGCTGGGTCCCGCGCGACGCCGGTGGGGCGGCCGAGGACCGGCGCATCGCGGCGCTCGCGGCGTCGGTCGCGGTGCGCAGGCACCTGGCCGCGGCCCCGCCCGACGCGGCGCGGCCGCCCGGTCTCGTCGTGCTCTCGGGCGGGGTGTTCCGCCAGCGCGACCACGGTGGGCTGCGCGCGGTCGTCGCCACACTGCGGGCCGACGCCGTGCTCGCGCCGGTGCTCGACGGCGCGCGGGTCGTCGTCGACAACGACATCGTGCTCGCGCCCGCGGGACTGCTCGCGGCCGACGGCCGGGCCGACGTCGCCGAGGCGCTGCTGCAGGACCACGTGCTCGGCTGACCCCTGCCGTGAGCGGCGACCTCTCCGGTACCGCGTCGGCACGGCCCGGGACCGGGGTCGGCCGCCCCCCGGTGCCGACGCGCGCCCACCGTGCGGACCTGCGGTTTCGTGACTGCGGTCACAACCGGAGGCGGCTGTCCGGACGTCCTGGTCCGCCTTCCGGGACGCGAGTTGACACCGGCCGCACCGGGCGACGAAGCTGGAAGGTGCGATCGCTGAGTCGGGGTCGAGGGGCGCTGCGACGGACGGATGTCCGCCACGCTCGACCACCGGGCCATTGCTGAACGAAGGGCGCCTCACTCGTCGGAGGAGGCCGCCTGCATGTCGTCCCCCTCCGTCGCGGCGTCACTGATCGCCGGCGTCGCTCCCGAAGCATCATGACGGAACACCGCCGCGTGCCGAGAGCGCGCGCGGCACACGAGGAGGACTGACCACCCGATGAGCGTGACCGACACGACGACGACCGACCCCGGAGCCCGGCGCCAGGAGCGCAACGGTCTGGAGTTCGCCGTCGCCGATCTGGGGCTTGCCGACTTCGGGCGCAAGGAGATCCGGCTCGCCGAGCACGAGATGCCCGGGCTGATGGCGTTGCGTCGCGAGTACGCCGAGGCCCGCCCGCTGCACGGCGCCCGCATCGCGGGCTCGCTGCACATGACCGTGCAGACCGCGGTGCTGATCGAGACCCTGACCGCGCTGGGCGCCGACGTCCGCTGGGTCAGCTGCAACATCTTCTCCACCCAGGACCACGCCGCGGCCGCGACGGTCGTCGGCCCGACGGGCACCCCCGAGGCGCCTGCCGGTGTCCCGGTGTTCGCCTGGAAGGGCGAGACGCTGGAGGAGTACTGGTGGTGCACCGAGCAGCTGTTCGCGTTCCGCGACGAGAACGGCGCCGTCGTGGGCCCGAACATGATCCTCGACGACGGCGGTGACGCCACGCTGCTCGTGCACAAGGGCGTGGAGTTCGAGAAGACCGGCGTGGTCCCGACCGTCGACGACGAGGACCTGACGGTCTCCGACGAGTACCGGATCATCCTCGACACGCTGCGCCGCAGCCTGGCCGCCGACGGGCAGTACTGGACGCGCGTCGCGTCGGACATCCGTGGTGTCACCGAGGAGACCACCACCGGCGTGCACCGGCTCTACCAGCTCGCCGAGCAGGAGCTGCTGCTCTTCCCGGCGATCAACGTCAACGACTCGGTCACCAAGAGCAAGTTCGACAACAAGTACGGCATCCGGCACTCGCTGATCGACGGCCTCAACCGCGGCACCGACGTGCTGATCGGCGGCAAGGTGGCGGTCGTGGCCGGCTACGGCGACGTCGGCAAGGGGTCCGCCGAGGCGCTCGCCGGGCAGGGCGCCCGGGTCATCGTCTCCGAGGTCGACCCGATCTGCGCCCTGCAGGCGCTGCTCGAGGGCTACCAGGTCGCGCGCCTGGAGGACGTGATCGGCCAGGCCGACATCGTCATCACCACGACGGGCAACAAGGACATCGTCACCGTCGACCTGATGAAGAAGATGAAGCACCAGGCGATCCTGGGCAACGTCGGGCACTTCGACAACGAGATCGACATGGCCGGCCTCGCGCGCATCCCGGGCATCAAGAAGATCAACATCAAGCCGCAGGTCGACGAGTGGATCTTCCCCGACGGCCGCACGATGATCGTGCTGTCCGAGGGCCGGCTGATGAACCTCGGCAACGCGACCGGGCACCCGTCGTTCGTCATGTCCAACTCGTTCGCGAACCAGACGATCGCCCAGATCGAGCTGTTCACCAAGCACGAGGAGTACGAGAAGGACGTGTACCGGCTGCCCAAGATCCTCGACGAGAAGGTCGCGCGCATCCACGTGCAGGCGCTGGGTGGTGAGCTGACCAAGCTCAGCAAGGACCAGGCCGAGTACATCGGCGTCGACGTCGAGGGCCCGTTCAAGCCCGAGCACTACCGCTACTGACGGGCCGCGCACGGTGACCGCCGGGGTCGCGCCCCGCACGTCGGGCGACGGCTGGACGTACTGCGCCCAGGGCCACAAGCACTGGGGGATCCACGGTGCGGCCGGCCTGCTCGCGCGCCATCGCGACCCCGCCGGGGCCGAGTGGGTGCTGCTGCAGCACCGTGCGTCGTGGAGCCACCACGGCGGTACGTGGGGCATCCCCGGCGGCGCCCGCGACCTCGGCGAGTCCGCCGAGGACGCGGCCCGCCGGGAGGTCTCCGAGGAGTCCGACCTCGAGGTCGTGGGCATCGACGCCGCCGGCGAGTTCGTCGACGACCACGGCGGCTGGACCTACACCACCGTCGCGCTCTGGCTGCCCGTGATGCCCCCCGTCGCCGTGCGCGGGGCGGAGAGCGTCGAGTTCGCCTGGACGCCCGTCGCAGGTCTCGGCGACGTACCCCTGCACCCCGGGTTCGCCGCGAGCTGGCCCGCGGTCCGCGGCGTGGGGCTCGCCGGATAGGTTCCGCGTCCGTGGGACGGCTGGTCGTGATCGAGGGGCTCGACGGGGCCGGCAAACGGACGTTGACCGACGGGCTGTGCGCCGCCCTGGACGCGGCCGGGGCTTCGACCGCCCGGCTCGCGTTCCCGCGCTACGACGACGACGTGCACGCCGAGCTCGCCCGCGATGCCCTCTACGGCCGGCTCGGCGACCTGTCCGACTCGGTGCACGGGATGGCCGTGCTCTTCGCACTCGACCGGCGGGCGGCCGTGCCCGTGCTCGCCGACCTGCTCGCCGCGCACGACGTGCTGATCGTCGACCGGTACGTCGCGTCCAACGCGGCCTACAACGCCGCACGCCTGCACCAGGACGCGTCCGGCGAGGTCGTCGCGTGGGTGCGCGAGCTGGAGATCGAGCGGTTCGGGCTGCCCGTGCCCGACCTGCAGCTGCTGCTGCAGGTGCCGCAGTCGGTCGCCGCGGCGCGGGCGGCCGGCCGCGCGCGCACCGAGGCCGGCCGCGACCGCGACGCCTACGAGTCCGACGACGCCCTGCAGGCGCGGACCGCGGCCGTCTACGCGCAGCTCGCCGCCGCGTCGTGGCTGTCGGAGTGGGAGGTCGTCGACGGCGCCGCGCCCGTCGACGCCGCCGCTCTCGCCACCCGCGTCGAGCGGGTGTGAGCCGAGGCCCCCGGCCGCTCGTGTCGCACGGTGGTGGGATGCTGCGCACATGAAGTCGCGCGTTCTGGTGGTCGACGACGACCCGGCACTGGCCGAGATGCTGACCATCGTTCTGCGCGGGGAGGGCTTCGACACCGCCGTCGTCGGCGACGGGACCAAGGCCCTGCCCGCCGTCCGGGAGCTGCGGCCCGACGTCGTCCTGCTCGACCTCATGCTGCCCGGCATGAACGGGATCGACGTGTGTCGGGCGATCCGCTCGGAGTCCGGTGTCCCGATCGTGATGCTGACGGCGAAGAGCGACACCGTCGACATCGTCCTCGGCCTGGAGTCGGGCGCCGACGACTACGTCGTGAAGCCGTTCAAGCCCAAGGAGCTGGTCGCGCGTATCCGCGCCCGGGTGCGGCGGGTGGAGAACGAGCCCGCCGAGCAGCTCTCGATCGGCGACGTCGACATCGACGTCCCCGCCCACCAGGTCACCCGCGGGGGCGTGCCGATCGCGCTGACCCCGCTGGAGTTCGACCTCCTGGTCGCGCTCGCGCGCAAACCGCGGCAGGTGTTCACCCGCGAGGTGCTCCTCGAGCAGGTGTGGGGCTACCGGCACGCCGCCGACACCCGGCTGGTCAACGTGCACGTGCAGCGGCTGCGCTCGAAGGTGGAGCGCGACCCCGAGCACCCCGAGGTCGTGCTGACCGTCCGCGGGGTCGGGTACAAGGCCGGCCCGCCGTGACCGGCGCCGCGCCCTCCGGGAACGCGCGGCGGGGGTACGCGCACCGCAGGAACGCGCCGCGCGGGAACGTGCTCCGCGGGAACGTGCTCCGTGGGCGCGCGATCTGCGGGTATGCGCGGCCTGGGAATGTGCTCCGCGGGTCCGCGCTGCCCGGGTCCGCGCTGCCCGGGTCCGCGCTGCCCGGGTCCGCGCTGCCCGGGTCCGCGCTGGCCGGGTGCGGGCTGCGCGGGTCCGCGCCCGGGTGTGCGCGGCCCGGTTGTGCGCGGCCGGGTGCCCGGACGCCGGGTGGCCCGGCGCCGGCGGGCGGGTGCGCGCCGTACGGGCGGTGCGTGCCGTCGGGCGGTTGGGGATGATCAGCGCCGGCCGCGGTGTCGGCCGGCTCCTCGGGCGGGTCGGTCGACGGCTGGCCCGCACCGGTGTCGCCCGGCGGCTCGCCACGGTCGGGCACCACACCGTCCTCGGCGTCACCGAGGTCCGCAACGCTTTCGCGGCCGCCTGGCGCAGGTCGTTGCAGCTGCGCGTCGCCGTGTCGACGCTCGCGCTCTCGACGGCAGTGGTCCTCGTGCTGGGCCTGGTGCTGCAGACCCAGATCGCCGACCGCCTCGTGCAGGGCAAGTTCGACGCCGCGGTCACCCAGACCGAGTCGGCCAGGGCAGTGCTCGAACGCGACCTCTCCGGCGTCGACCCCGACCGGGAGGGCGCCCAGGCGACGCTGACCAACGCGCTCGAGCAGCTCACCAACTCCAGCATCGCCGACCAGCCCGGATCGCCGACCGCGGGCGAGTTCCGCGCGGTCCTCACCACCGGCGACACCCCCGGCGGCTCCGGCAGGCCCGTCTCGGCGGGCACGGTCGGCGACATCCCGCCCGACATGGCCGCCGCCGTCGCCGCGGGAGGGCTGGCCCGCAAGTACGTCACCGTCGGCGACACCCCGACGCTGATCATCGGCCAGCCCGTCACCACCGCAGGCCGCGACCTGCAGTTCTACCTGCTGTTCCCGCTCGACGCCGAGCAGCGGACGCTCGGCCTCGTCCAGTCGACGCTGATCGTCTCGGGGCTGGTGCTGATCATCCTCCTCGCGGCGATCACGAGCCTGGTGACGCGGCAGGTCGTCCGGCCCGTGCGGCAGGCCGCGGAGGTGGCCGAGCGGTTCGCCGACGGGCACCTCGACGAGCGCATGCCGGTCCGCGGCGACGACGAGATGGCTCGGCTCGGCGAGTCGTACAACGAGATGGCCTCGAGCATCCAGACCCAGATCCGCCAGCTCGAGGAGTTCGGCGCGCTGCAACGCCGCTTCACCTCCGACGTGTCCCACGAGCTCCGCACTCCTCTCACGACGGTCCGGATGGCCGCCGACGTCCTGTACGCCTCTCGCGAGGAACTGCTGCCCGCGCTGCGCCGCAGCTCGGAACTGCTCGTCACCGAGCTCGACCGGTTCGAGGCCCTGCTCGCCGACCTCCTGGAGATCAGCCGGCTCGACGCGGGTGTCGCCGAGCTCGGCGCCGAACGGCTCGACATGCACGGCGTCGTCTCCCGCGCGGTCGAGGCGGTCCGGGGCCTCGCCGAGGAGAGCGGCACGCCCCTCGTCCTCGACCTGCCGATCGACGTCGTCGCCGAGGTCGACTCCCGGCGCGTCGAGCGGATCATCCGGAACCTGGTGGCGAACGCGATCGACCACGGCGAGGGCCGCCCGGTCGAGGTCACCCTGGCCGGCGACGACGACGCCGTGGCCGTCGCCGTGCGGGACCACGGTGTCGGGCTCCGGCCCGGCGAGGCCGGGCTGGTGTTCAACCGGTTCTGGCGTGCCGAGGAGTCCCGTGCCCGGCGCAGCGGCGGGAGCGGGCTCGGCCTCTCGATCAGCCTGGAGGACGCCCGGTTGCACGGCGGCTGGCTGCAGGCGTGGGGTCGCCCCGGTGAGGGCTCGACCTTCCGGCTGACGCTGCCCCGCACCGTCAACGGCAAGATCACGACGAGCCCCCTCCCGCTCGGGCCGGACGGCACCCGCCCGGCCGAGACCAACTCCGTCCCGACGCCGCCCCTCGGCATCCCACGCGGGCTCCTCGACGGCGACGACGAGTCCGACGACCCGGCCACCGTGCAGGGGGCGCCACCGGTGAGCCGGCCTGGTGGTCGGCGATGACCGCCCGGGAGGAACGGCCGGTCCACCAGGAGCCGGGGCCGACGGCCGCTGCACAGCCCGCGGCGCCGCCCGTCGGCGCATCGACCGAGCCTGCACGCGGCGCGCGCGGTCGACCGGCCGCCCCCGCGGACCGCTCGGCTGGTGGGCCATCCGCGTCGGCGCGCCGGCGTTCCTCGTCGATCCGCGGCCGTTCCTCATCAGCGCACCTCCGTTCCCTGTCGACCCTCGGGCGTTCCTCGTCGGCCCGTCGTCCCGTGCCGGCTCGTCGTCCCGTGTCGGCCCGCCGCTGTCCCGGGGACGGCCGGCCGTCCGTGTCCCGGCGCCGTCGGGCTGTGCTGGCTGCACTCCTGGTCGTGCTGGGGCTCCTCGCGGCGGGTTGCGCGACCGTTCCCGGCGACTCGTCGGTGCAGGTGCTGCGCAAGGTCAGCGACGGTGCGGCACCGCCGGCCCCGCCCGGGCCCGCCGACGGCACCAACCCGCTCGACCTCGTCCGCGGTTTCGTCTACGCCTCGGGCAGCAGCGCCGACCGGCACGGCGCCGCCCGCCGGTTCCTCGCGCCAGAGGCGGCCGGCTGGGACGACGCCGCCTCCGTGACCGTCCTCGACGAGCAATTCGGCACCGTCCCCGTCGCGACCGGCACCGACTCGACGACCGTCCGCATCCGCGGCACCCGCATCGGGATGCTGTCCTCGACCGGTGCGTTCGAGCCCGACGAGGCTCCCGTCGAGGCCGACGTGACCGTCGTGCGTCGCGATGGCCAGTGGCGCATCGCCTCCCTTCCCGAAGGCGTCTTCGTCCGGCTCTCGGACCTGCGGTCGAACTACCGCACGATCAGGGTGTACTTCGTCGACCCCGCTCGCGGGCGTGTAGTGCCCGACCTGCGCTACCTGCCCGCGGTGCCGGCGAAGGCACAGGCGGCTCAAGCCGTGGACATGCTGCTGGGCGGGCCGTCGCCTGCGCTGGCGGGCTCGGTCACCAGCCGGCTGCTCCCGACGACCGGGCTGCACGCGAACGTCGCCACCGCCGCGGACGGCGGGCTCGTCGTCGACCTCACCCGGCTCGGTGACCTCGACGACGCGAGCCGTCGCCAGCTGGCCGCACAGGTCGTGCTGACGCTGTCGGAGATCAACGTCGGCCGGGTCCGGTTGCTCGTCGACGGCGTGCCGCTCCTGCCCGCCACGCCCGACCTCACCCGCAGCGACGTCGCCGCCCTTGCCGCGGACGCCGCTGACGCCGCCGCCCCGCAGCAGCAACCGCTGGTCGTGAGCGGCGGCCGCGTCCGCAAGCTCGGTGGCGACGACTCCGGGACGCCGATCCCGGGGCAGACGGGAAACGGTGCGTTCGACGTCGCGGCGGCCGCGCTCACCCCCGACGGCTCCCATCAGGCCGTCGTCTCCCGTGAGGGCGGCCGCAACCGACTCATCGTGGGGGAGGGCGACAAGCCGCTCGAGGTCACCGACGTCACCGGCTCGACGCTGACCCGGCCGACCTGGACGCCGGGCGGTACCGAGGTCTGGACCGTCGTCGACGGCTCCACCGTCGCCCGCGTGATCACCGAGGCAGGTGCACCTCCGCGGCGCGGCACGGTCGACGCCTCGGCACTCACTGCACTCGGTGGTCCGATCACCTCCCTTCGGATGTCGCGCGACGGGGTGCGCGTCGCGGCGGTCGTGGGCAGTCGTCTGGTGACGGCGTCGGTCGCCCGGGCGGCCGACGGGTCGGTGACGCTGCGCGGTGCCCGGGTGCTGCGCCCCGGGGATCTCGGTGACGTGGTGGCGGTGGACTGGCGCTCGACCGACACGTTGGTCGTCGCGAGCGCGCGAAGCGACCGGGCAGTGTCGCTGGTGTCGGTGGACGGACTGGCACTGGACACCGTGTCGGGCTCGAACCTGACCCCGCCGCTGCGGGCCGTCGCGGCCTCGCCCAACCTGCCGCTGCTCGTGGCCGACCAGGGCGGGGTGTGGAGCTTCTCCGGTGGTGACCTCGACACCTGGCGGCTCGTCGCGGGCGGGATGCCCGACGCGGTTCCGTTCTATCCGGGCTGACCCTCTCGTCCCTCCCTCCGTCGCGGTGTCCTACGGGGTCGGGAACAGTTCTATCCCGGGCCCGTGCCGGCTGCAGGAGTTGTCCACAGGCAGCGCTGGTGAGCGCACGCTTGTGGACAACTCGGTGTCCGGGGCCCGGAGCGGGGGCGCGCCGTGGGTCGGCCCGGCCATGATCCGTGTCATGCGAACGACCGAGCTGCTCCCTGCCCTGCTCGACCTGCTGCTCCCCGGTGGCTGCGGCGGCTGCGACCTGCCGGGCCCGTCGTGGTGCGCGACGTGCGCGGCGCGGGCCGGGCCGCCGCACTGGACCCGGGGTCGCGGCGGACCCCCCGTGCTCGCCGCAGGTCGCTACGGCGGCCCGCTGCGCCGGGCGCTGATCGCCTACAAGGAGCGAGGCCGGCGCGATCTGGCGGCGGCGCTCGCCGGGCTGCTCGCGACCACGCTCGCCGCGGCGATGCCGCCGGCGACGTGGCCGGGTCCGGCGTGGGCCGGCGGGCACCGCGGGCCGGTGCGCTGGATCGTCCCGGTGCCGTCACGACCGGCCGCCGCCCGCGCCCGCGGCGGCGACCACGTCCTGGTGCTGTGCCACCGGCTCGCGGAACTGCTCGCGGTGTCGGGTGGGCACGTGGCCGTCGCGCCCGCGCTGGCGCTCTCGGGCGGGGCGCTCGACTCGGTCGGCCTCGACGCGGGGGAGCGCACCACGAACCTGACGGGCCGGGTCCGCGCCCGCCGGGCCGGGCTGCCGCCACCTGGCGCACGCGTGCTGCTGGTCGATGACGTGGTCACCACCGGAGCGACGCTCCGGGTCTGCCGACGGGTGCTCGAGAGCGCGGCGGTGACGCCGGTGGCCGCTCTCGTGCTGTGCGACGCGAGCGCCGGCCGGCCGGCGGTCGCCGCAGCCGTACAGGGGCGATGACCAGCGGAGAGCCATGAACGGGAGGGAGATCGGCCCGGCTCGACGTCGCTCCCGGGGCTCCGTCGTGCGACATCCGATCGTGATCGCCCGACCACGTGACGTTACCGACGTGGGTGGCCGAAGGGAATGTCATTCGTCGATACCACACGCGTCAGCGACAGTGTTCGCCGCCCCCTGTTGCCGAATCGTGATCCGGGCTACGGTGCTCACCCAACAGTCCCCGTCCCGCTTCGGGAGGTAACCGGCACACCATCCGGTCGTCGGGGGACGAGCCTCCGACACCAGCTGCTGACTCGTCGAATCGACGTCGAAAGCGAGGGATGTCCTAGTGGAGATTGTCGTCACCGGCCGTAACGTCGAGGTGCCGGACCACTTCCGGGTCCATGTCACCGACAAGGTCGGTCGCCTCGAGCGCTACGACCACAAACTGATGGGCATGCACGTCGAGCTCTTCCACGAGCCGAACCGTCGCCAACTCAAGACCTGTCAACGCGTCGAGATCACCGGGCGAGGCGGATGCGGCTCCGTCGCCCGAGCGGAAGCCACCGCGAAGGACTTCTACGCCGCACTCGACCTGGCCATCTCCAAGCTCGAGGGGCGGCTGCGCCGCTCGCACGACCGCCGCCGGCTCGGCAACCGCCGGGTGCGCGCGATGGCCGGCCGCGTGCCAGCCGGTGCCGACGAACTCCCCGATGTCCCGGGCGTCGACGAGGCGCTCATCCCCACCCCGCGTGCGCACGACGAGCATCTCGACGACAACGACGGTGACGGCTTCGCCGAGATCGACGCCGAGACCATCGCGGCAGAGCACGGTGGTGACCGCCCGGGCGACCCGGACCCGTGTCCGGGCCGGATCGTGCGGCGCAAGGTGCACACGTCGCAACCGATGAGCGTCGACGACGCGCTGGCCCGGATGGAGCTCGTGGGCCACGACTTCTACCTGTTCTCCGACGCCGAGAGCGGCGAGCCGAGCGTGGTCTACCGGCGTCGCGGCTACGACTACGGACTGATCCGGCTGGGCGGCTGACGCCACCTGCGGCCACCGACGGGGGTGGTCCGGCCGCGCGCCCGCGCGAGCCGGATCGCCCCCGTCGGCGCTGCGGGGCCGAGACCCCGCGGGTGCCTCTACCATGGACGGCGCCGGACCTCCGGGTGCGGCGTCCGTAGTGCCGTGGGCCCGCAGTCAGCCCCGTGTCAGAGTGCCCGTGCCGCGATCGTGAATGAGGTCGACCAGTGTCGTTCCTGAACCGTCTGCTCCGCGCCGGCGAGACGAAGCTGGTGAAGCGGCTGGCCCGGATCGCCGACCACGTCGACGAGTTCGAGGCCGACATCCAGGCACTGACCGACGCCGAGCTGCGGGCGAAGACCGACGAGTTCAAGGAGCGCTACGAGGCCGGCGAGGAGCTCGACGACCTGCTGCCCGAGGCGTTCGCCGTCGTCCGCGAGGCGGCCAGCCGCACGCTGGGTCAGCGGCCCTACCCGGTGCAGGTCATGGGTGGGACGGCGTTGCACCTGGGCAACGTCGCCGAGATGCGCACCGGCGAGGGCAAGACCCTGACCTGTGTGCTGCCCTCCTACCTCAACGCGATCTCCGGGCAGGGCGTCCACGTCGTCACGGTCAACGACTACCTCGCCAAGCGCGACGCCGAGAAGATGGGCCGCATCCACCGCTTCCTGGGGCTGACCGTCGGGGTCATCCTCTCGGAGATGACGCCCGCCGAGCGCCGCGAGCAGTACGCCGCCGACGTCACCTACGGCACGAACAACGAGTTCGGCTTCGACTACCTGCGCGACAACATGGCGTGGAAGAAGGACGACCTCGTCCAGCGCGGGCACAACTTCGCGATCGTCGACGAGGCGGACTCGATCCTCATCGACGAGGCGCGCACCCCGCTGATCATCTCCGGCCCGGCCGAGCAGAGCGCCCGCTGGTACCAGGAGTTCGCGCGGATGGCGCCGATGCTCAAGCGCGACGTCCACTACGAGGTCGACGAGCGCAAGCGCACGATCGGCGTCACCGAGGAAGGCGTCGAGCTGGTCGAGGACCAGCTGGGCATCGACAACCTCTACGAGGCCGCGAACACGCCGCTGGTCGGCTACCTGAACAACGCCATCAAGGCCAAGGAGCTGTTCAAGAAGGACAAGGACTACATCGTCCGCGACGGTGCGGTCATGATCGTCGACGAGTTCACCGGTCGTGTGCTCGCCGGTCGGCGGTACAACGAGGGCATGCACCAGGCCCTGGAGGCCAAGGAGGGCGTCGAGGTCCAGGCCGAGAACCAGACGCTGGCCACCATCACCCTGCAGAACTACTTCCGGCTCTACGAGAAGCTCTCCGGCATGACCGGTACCGCCCAGACCGAGGCGGCGGAGCTGCACCAGATCTACAAGCTGGGCGTCGTCACGATCCCGACGAACCGGCCGATGATCCGGCAGGACCTCGGCGACGTCATCTTCAAGACCGAGGAGGCGAAGTTCGCGGCGGTCGCCGAGGACATCGCCGAGAAGTACGCCAAGCGTCAGCCGGTGCTGGTGGGTACGACCAGCGTCGAGAAGTCGGAGTACCTGTCGAAGCTACTGCTGCAGCTCCAGGTCCCGCACGAGGTGCTCAACGCGAAGCACCACGAGCGCGAGGCCACGATCGTGGCGCAGGCGGGTGTCCCCGGTGCGGTCACGGTCGCGACGAACATGGCCGGTCGCGGTACCGACATCATGCTGGGCGGCAACCCCGAGTTCATCGCCGATCTCGAGCTCCGCGCCCGCGGGCTCGACCCGGTGTCCACGCCCGAGGAGTACGAGGCCGCGTGGGACACCGCGCTCGCCGAGGCCGAGGCGCAGGTCGTGGCCGAGGCCGAGGAGGTCCGCGAGGCCGGGGGCCTCTACGTCCTGGGTACCGAGCGGCACGAGTCGCGGCGCATCGACAACCAGCTCCGTGGTCGTTCCGGCCGCCAGGGCGACCCGGGCGAGTCGAGGTTCTACCTCTCGCTCGGCGACGAGCTCATGCGGCGCTTCAACGGCCAGCTCGTCGAGACGATCATGAACCGGCTCAACCTCCCGGACGACGTGCCGATCGAGGCGGGCATGGTCACCAAGGCCATCCGCTCCGCGCAGACCCAGGTCGAGCAGCAGAACTTCGAGATCCGCAAGAACGTCCTGAAGTACGACGAGGTGCTCAACCAGCAGCGCACCGTCATCTACGACGAGCGGCGCCGGGTGCTCAACGGTGAGGACGTCCGCGACGAGATCCGCAACATGCTCGACGACGTCGTGACGGCCTATGTCGAGGGCGAGACCGCGGAGGGCTACGCCGAGGACTGGAACTTCGAGCGGCTCTGGACCGCCCTGCGCACGATCTACCCGGTCTCGGTCGACTGGAGGAGCCTGGCCGACGAGGGCGACCTCGACGACCTCACCAAGGAGTCCCTGCTCGAGGTGCTGCTGCCCGACGCGGCGGCGGCGTACGACCGTCGCGAGGCCGAGATCGACGCGCTGATCGGCGAGCAGGGCGGCATGCGCGAGCTCGAGCGCCAGATTCTGCTGCAGGTCATGGACCGCAAGTGGCGCGAGCACCTCTACGAGATGGACTACCTCAAGGAGGGCATCGGCCTGCGCGCGATGGCGCAGCGCGACCCGCTGATCGAGTACCAGCGCGAGGGCTTCGACATGTTCTCCCGCATGCTCGAGGGCATCAAGGAGGAGACGGTCGGCCACCTGTTCCAGGTTCAGGTGCAGGTCGCCGAGCCGGAGCCGCAGCCCGTCGCCGCCGACGCGGCCGTCACCACCGAGGTGCCGGTGACGCCGCCGGTCACGAACGGCAACGGGCGCAACGGGAACGGGCAGCCGAGCCGGGTGCCGGCGGGTCGGGCGCAGCCCGACGAGGACGCGACCACGGTCCTGCCCGCCATCTTCGGCGGCCCGCGACAGCAGGAGAACCTGCGCTACAGCGGTCCCGACGAGGACGGCGGCGAGGCCGTGCGCGGAGGCGGCGGACGCCGGCCCAACCGGCAGCCCGCCGGCCAGGGACAGGGCAACCGCTCGGAGCGCCGCGCCGCGCAGCGCGAGGCCGAGAAGGCCCGCCGCCGGGGCCGGTGAGCTGAGCACGAGGCCGTAGCCGGGGCTCGCCGTGGGGTGCGGTGTCGACGGGAACCCGGCGCCGCCGCGTGCCGGTGCTCCGGGGTTGCGTCGAGAGCACGCCCGCTGTCCGGGCGCGCTGTCGCCGCGTGGCAGTCCGGTGCGGGCGCCACTGGGGCGTGCACCCGGCGGACCGGGCAGGCAACCTTCGCCGGGTTGTCGTCGACGCGTTGCGACCCCACCCCGGAACCGGCGCACATGTGGCGCTCGCGCGGTCAGCCGAGGCGCACCGCGACGCAGCGCCATCGGGAGCCCGCGGCCCCGTCGGTGCCGCGGGTGTCCTGCCCGGCGCCGACCTGCGGGGTGAGGTGTGTCGGCTCGGTGCGGTGCGGTTCGGCCGCGAGCTCCTCGTCCGCGTCGTCCTCGATCCCGGTGCGCCGACAACGGTCCTGCTCGAAGCGAGCGGCGAGCGCGCGGAACCGGTCGCCGAAGCGGCAGACGGCGGCGACCTCGACGACTCCCGGAGCAGGCTGGTCGAACCTGACTGAGCAGATGCGGTCGCCGACCCGTTGCGGCGCAACAACAGCGGATCGCGTGGGCGCTCCCGCCGGGCGCTCCCGCGAACCCGCCCGTGACGCAGTGGGATGCGACCGGACCGGGACGGCACGTCGGAGATCGGGGCGCGCGACGGTGGCCGCCGCGTAGCGCACGACGGACGGCGTCGCGACGCGGCCGAGCCGGCTCGCCGGGAGCCGCCCGCCGATGACCTCGACGAACAACCGCAGCGCGTGGGCGACGGCGGCGCGCATCCCGGGGTCGCCGGCCGGCGCCGCGGCGGGTGTCTCCCGGTCGGGAGCAGGGCGGGGCGGTGCGGCGCGGACCGCCGGGGGAGGCCACGTCGGAACGGTGCTCTCCGGAACGGGGACCGCCGACCCGACCAGCACCCAGCCCCTCGGGGCGGGTGGTGGTAGCGGGATCGGCTCGGCGTCCGGCTCGTGGTGCAGCACGCGCAGCCGGACCCGCCGGACGGGCGCTGCGTCGGGTGTCGTGCGGTCGGAGTCGGCGCTCATGTGGGCAGGGTCGGTTCGCCGCGCGCGGGAGCGCGGGCGTTAGCACCCGTACGCATCCGCATCGTGAGGCGACGAACCGTCCGCCACCGGACGGTCGCGCGGGTACGGTCCGTTCGTGGCGCCGATCGAATCAGGTCTCGACGTGCTGCTCGTGCGGGCGGGGCGCGCGCTGGAGCGGCGTCGGCGCGAGGTGGTCGCGGCGCACGGCCTGACGACGACGGGGCTGGCGGTCCTGGAGGCGCTTGCGGGCGCGGACAGCACGTCGCACCGCGATCTCGCTGCCGCGGTGGGCGTCGCTCCCGCGACGCTGACGCCGGTCCTCGACGCTCTCGACGATCAGGATCTGGTCCGCCGGCACCGGGCGGTCGACGACCGTCGGACGGTCGGGATCACGCTCGGCCCACGTGGTCGCGACGTGCTCGGGGCGGCGACGGCCGATCTCGCCGGGCGGTCGCGGGCCTGGCTGCCGGTCGCGGGCGACGAGATCCGCGGCTACCTCACCGAGTTGCTCGCCCGAGCCGAGGCGGACGACACCCCCACGGGCGAGGAAGGACACACCCCCGCAGGCGAGGAGGCCACACGCCCGTGAGCGAGCGCGGACGCACGCCGTCGGCGACGGCGCGAGGCCGATGACGGCACCTGCCGCGGCGGCGCTGGTGATGGACTACGGCGGCGTCATGACCGACGGCCCGCCCGTCGCCACGCTCCCGGAACGGGCGCGCCGGGCGGGCGTGCCGACGGCACTGCTCACCGATGCCCGCGCCGTCCCGGCCGAGGTCGCGGCGCTGTTCGACGTGGTGGTGACCGGCGACGACGGCCCACGCAAGCCCGACCCCGCGGCCTTCCGGGCGGCGGCCCGGGCCGTGGGGGTGCCGGTGGAACGTTGCGTCGTCGTCGACGACGAGCCGGCCAACCTGCGCGGCGCGCGCGAGGCGGGCGCGATCGTCGTCGGCCACGTCGATGCCGCGACGACAGTGTTCGAGGTGGAGGTCCTGCTGGACCTCCACCTCGAGTGAGTCGTACGGGCGTCAGGCGGGCGGCGGCTGGTCGGCCGGGGGTTCGGCGGGTGCCGCCGTGGTGTCACCCTCGCCGGTCGCCTCCTTCGCCTTCCCTACGGCGCCGTCGATCTGGTCGTCGTGTCCTGCGAAGCGCTCCTTGGCCAGGTCGCCGGCCTTGTCGAGACCCTGGTCGACCTTGTCGTCGTGCTGACCGAGCATCTCCTTGGCCTTGTCCATGAATCCCATGGCGGCCACTGTGGTCCTGTCGGGCTGCGGGCGCCACCCGGGGCTCACCCGTACGGGCGAATGCGGACGTGCTCCGGACGGAGGTCGTCGACGCGCGTGACGCCCATCAGCGCCAGCGTGCGCTCGATCTCGCCGCGCAGGATCTGCACGACCTTCTCCACACCCCGCTTCCCGCCCGCCATGAGCCCGTACAGGTAGGCGCGGCCGACGAGTGCGGCGTTGGCGCCCAACGCGATCGCCGCGACGATGTCGGCGCCGTGGGTGATCCCGGTGTCGACGAGGACCTCGGCCTCGCCGCGCAGCTCGGCCACCGTCGGCTCGATGAGCTCCAGCGGGACGGGGGCGCGGTCGAGCTGGCGGCCGCCGTGGTTGGAGAGCAGGACGGCGTCGGCGCCGGCGTCGACGACGCGGCGGGCGTCGGCGACGCTCTGGATCCCCTTGACGACGAGCGTCCCGGGCCACGCGCCGCGCAGCCACTCGACGTCGGCCATGGTCAGGGCCGGGTCGAACACGCGGTTGATCATCTCGGCGATCGTGCCGTCGGTGCCCTCGAGGTTGCTGAAGGCCAGCGGTTCGGTGGTGAACATGTCGAACCACCAGTGCGGGTGCCGCGCGCCGTCGAGGAAGGTCCGCAGGCTCAGCGCGGGCGGGATCGTGAGGCCGTTGCGCACGTCGCGCAGCCGGGCCCCGCCGACGGGCGTGTCGACGGTCAGCATGAGCGTGTCGTAGCCGGCGTCGGCGGCCCGTTGCACGAGGTCCTTGGCGTAGGCGCGGTCGCGCCACAGGTAGAGCTGGAACCAGCGGCGCACGTCCGGCGCGATGTCGACGATCTGCTCGATCGTCGTGGTGCCCATCGTCGAGAGCGTGAACGGGATGCCGACCTCCTGCGCGACGGCCGCGACCGCGCTCTCGCCCTCGGTGTGCATCATGCGCGTGAAGCCGGTGGGCGCGAACGCGAACGGCAGCGTCGAACGCTTGCCGAGGATGGTGCGGCCGGTCTCGATCTCGGAGACGTCACGCAGGACGCTGGGGGTGAACTCGACGCGCGAGAAGGCCTGCCGGGCGCGGCGCAGGCTCAGCTCACCGTCGGCGGCGCCGTCGGTGTAGTCGAAGACGGCGCGCGGGGTGCGGCGGCGGGCGATCTCCCGCAGGTCGGCGATGTTCGCGGCGCGCGCGAGGCGGCGTTCCGTCGCGTCCCACCGGATCGGCGCCGGTCGGAGGAGCGGCAGGATCTCGGAGGGTTTCGGCATGCGGCGGTGCACCATTGCCTCACCCTAAGCAGCCGCAGGCCCCGGCTGAACCCCGTGTGAGCGGACCAGGTCGAGCGTCACCGCGACGGCCGTCGCCACGAGGAGTGCCGCCGTGGTGTCGACGAGGTAGGCCGCGAGCCAGACGTGCTTCGCGATCTCGAAATACCCGTCGCCGAGCACCGCGGTCACGGCCAGCACGAGCGACGTGGCCGCGCTCAGCCCGCCGACCCGCCCGACGGTCGTCGCCGCCGGGAACCGTCTGCGCAGCGGGCCGACCAGCCCGGCGACGCCCGCGAGGACGCCCGCGAGCAGCACCGCCGACGGCCACCACGGCACGGCCATGTCGTCGAGCCAGGCGCGCATCGTCGCGGTGTCCGCGCCGACGGGGCCGGTGGTGCCGCCGAGGGCGGGCGCAGGCGTCGCGGGGGTCCAGGGCGCCGAGGGCAGGTAGTCGATCGCCCGCCCCTGCGTCGCCTGGACGGCCACCCCGACCGACCGCAGCAGTGCCCCGGGACTCGACGCCAGCTCGGTCCAGGCGGCGTCGCGGACCCCGTCGGGGTCGGCGGCGATGGCGGCGGTGCCGGGCAGGCTCTCGTCGGCGCGGGGGAAGTAGGCCTGGCCGGAACGCTGCGCGGCGTCGGCGGGGAGCCCGAGCGGGCCGAGTGCGGTGTGCCCGACCTCGGGCAGCACCGTGGTGAAGACGACGTCGACGGTGTTGACGGTCGCGTAGTGCCGCGCCTGCCAGTCCGCGGTGTCGACGATCGGGCCGACGGCGACGGCGACGAGCGCGACGGCCATGACGGTGCCCGGCACCCGCCCGCGCCGCCCGCGCGGCCCGACCGGGGTCACCAGGCAGACCAGCACCGCGGCCGCGAGGACGGGTACGTAGCCGGTCTTGGCGGTCGCCGCCAGCACGCCGCCGACCGCGACGAGGACGAGCCCGACGGTTCGCTCGGCGCGGTCGTCGCGCCGCGTGACGGCCACCGTCACCACCCCGACGAGCAGGACGAACACGCCGACGAGACCGGCGGGCTCGCTGAACGTCGAGATCAGGAACCGCCCGAACGCCGGCTCGGCCGCCGGCAGCAGGGGCGCGGCCAGCAGGGTGGCCCGCCATGGCCCGCGCGCCGACGCCGCCCATCCGGCGACGGCCGCCGCGACGACGGCGACGCCGAGGTAGGTCCAGCCGAGCGTGGTCAACGACCAGGTGCCCGGACCCGCCGGGGTGACGGCGCGCAGCACGTCGAGGGCCGACGACGGCAGCGGGTCGTCGCAGGCGGGAGCGCCGGTGGTGAAGTCGAGGACGACACCGCCCTTCCAGCTCGACGAACCGTCCGGCGTCCTGGGGACCAGCCCTGCGCCGCACCACAGGCGGGCGCCGTCGCCGTTGTCGCCCGCGCCGACCGGGCTCCCGAGCAGCAGGCCCGTCGACAGACCGAGGGCCAGCAGTGCCAGCAGGCCGGCCACCGCGGCAGGGACGACGCGCCCGGCCGGCAGCCGTCGCCGGCCGGCGGCCCCGGGAGCGGGGACCGCGGCGGCGGGCTCGGCGTCGCGCGTCACGGGCTCCATCGGCTCCATTGAACCCGGCCCGGCGCTGCCGGCCGGACTCCGTCACCCACGGGGTGTGTCACGGTGCGCGCCGTGCCGCCGATCAGCGCCGCCTGCGGAGCAGCTCGTACGCGGCGACGGCCCCGGCGCTCGCGACGTTGAGCGACTCCACGCCGCCGAACATGGGGATGGCCAACGTCCCGTCGAGCTCCTCGCGCACGTCGGCGGACAGGCCCTCGGACTCGTTGCCCAGCACCAGTGCCACCCGCTCGGGCAGCTCGGCCTCGAGCAGCGAGTCCCCGCCCGCGGCGAGCCCGTGCACGGCGAACCCGGCCGCCCTGAGCACGGCGCACCCCTGGGCCGCGGTCGCGGAGCGCAGCACCGGTGCCGAGAACGCCACGCCGGCCGACGCCTTGATCACCAGCGGGTCGATGGCCGGGACGCCGCGGCGCGGCAGCAGCACCCCGTCGAGCCCGGCGGCGGTGGCGCTGCGCAGGATCATGCCGACGTTGGCGGGGTTGGTGACTGCGTCGAGCACCAGCACCGAGGCGCCGCGGCGGGTGCCCAGGTCGGACACGAACTCCTCGACGGGCGCCATCCGCGGCGCGACGACGTCGGCGAGCACGCCCTGGTCGTGCCGGCCGTTGCCCGCCAACACCTTCACCCGGTGCGCCGACGCCGTCTCGACGCGCACGCCGCGGGCGCGGGCGGCGTCGCGGATCGCCCGGACGGGTTCGCCCCGGCTGCCCTCGGCGAGCAGGACCTTGTCGACGACCAGCGACTCGTCGGCCAGCGCCTCCAGTACCGGCTTGCGCCCGTACACCGTGATGAACGTGTCCTTGGGCGAACGGGTCGATGAACGCGGCTCAGGCACGCCGCCAGGGTCCCACGCGACCGTAGGATCATCGGCATGCCGCCCCGGCTCTCCGCGCTCGACGCGTCCTTCCTCTACCTGGAGGAGGCGACGACGCCCATGCACGTCGGCGGCGTCGCGATCTTCGAGCGCCCGCCCGCCGGCTTCGACTACGACGGGCTGGTCGACCTGGTCGAGCAGCGCATCGCGCTGGTGCCGCGGTACCGGCAGAAGGTGCGCCACGTCCCCGGGAACATCGCCCGGCCCGTGTGGGTCGACGACCAGGACTTCGACATCGCCTACCACGTGCGCCGCAGCGCGTTGCCCCGGCCGGGCAGCGACGAGGCGCTCGCCGAGCTGGTCGCGCGGCTGATGTCGCGCCCGCTCGACCACACGCGGCCGCTCTGGGAGATGTACCTCGTCGAGGGGCTGGCCGACAACCGGGCGGCGGTCGTCACCAAGACCCACCAGGCGATGGTCGACGGGATCAGCGCCATCGACATCGCGCAGGTGATCCTCGACGTCTCGCCCGAGCCGCGGGTCCTGCCCGAGGACCTGTGGATGCCCCACCCCGAGCCGGGCAGCGCCACCCTGATGCTGGAGGCGTTGGGGGACATGGTGTCGCGGCCGAGCGAGCTGGTCGACAACGTGCGCACCGCCGCGGGCGACGCGCTGGCGACGGCCGGCAAGGTCGCGGGGGTGGCGACGAAGCTGTTCACGGTGGCGCGCACCGCGTCGCGGCGCGCTCCGGGGACCCCGCTCAACGTCGACATCTCGACGCAGCGCCGGTTCGCGGTGGCGCGGACCGAGCTGCAGGCCTACCGGCGGATCCGGGCGGCGCACGGCTGCACGGTCAACGACGCGGTGCTGAGCGTGATCTCCGGTGCGCTGCGGAACTGGCTGCTCTCCCGCGGGGAGCCGGTCACGGCGTCGGCCACGGTGCGCGCCATGGTCCCGTTGTCGGTGCGCGGCGAGGCCGACGTGCCCAGCTCGGCGACGGCGGGCTCGCTGGGCAACCGCGTGTCGTCGTTCCTGGTCGACCTGCCGGTGGGGGAGGCGAGCCCGCTGGTGCGGCTGCGGCATGTGTCGCACGCGATGGCCGAGCACACCGCGGGCGGCCAGTCCGTCGGCGCGGACACCCTGGTACGGATCGGCGGGTTCGCCCCGCCGACGTTGCACGCGCTGGGCGCCCGCGCGGCGAGCGGGTTCTCGAAGCGGATCTTCAACCTCGTCGTGACGAACGTCCCGGGCCCGCAGTTCCCCCTCTACGCCGCGGGTGCGCGCATGCTGGAGATGTTCCCGGTCGTTCCGCTGGCCAAGGGGCAGGCCCTCGCGATCGGCCTGACCAGCTACGACGGGGGCGTGTACTACGGCTTCAACGGCGACCGGGACGCGATGCACGACGTCGACGTCCTCGCCGGCCTCGTCGACGAGGCGCTCGATGAGCTGCTGGCCACGGCCGGCTGACGAACAGGTGCGGGAGAGGCGAACGTGCGGATCTACCTGCCAGGGACGTGGCCGATGCTGGCGCGGCTGGTCAAGACGGGGAACTTCGAGCCCATCGGCGGCACCGCGTTCGCGCTGACACCGCGGCTGCGCGAGTCCTACGTGTCCGGCGACGACGAGGAGCTGGAGTACGCCGCGATGCTGGAGGCGGCGCGCGCGTCGCTGCGGCTGCTCGGCGTCGAGCTCGGACTCGGTGAGGAGGGGACGCCCGCGCGACGGGTCGTCGTGGCCGCCGACGTCGACGACGTGACCCTGCGTCCCGACCTCGACGACGGTGCCGTGCGCATCTCGGGGCCGGTGCCGGCGTCGGCGATCGCCGCGGTCCACGTCGACAACGAGGAGGCCGAGTACGCGGTCCGCCAGGCCGCGGGCGCCGTCGACGCGGCCGACCTCGGTGATCTCGACGCGGAGTTCCTCGTCGGCGAGGCCGAGGACCACGAGCTGGCCTGGTACGCCCCGTCGGAGATCGCATTCGTCGTGGAGCTGGGCTGAGTCCGGCCGGCCGGGGGTCGGGGCCGCCCCGTCACGACTCCGCGGTGACCTCGGGGACGTTCTGGCGGCGCTCCTGCGCGACCTTGTGCGGTACCTGCAGCAGCCGCAGCATCGTCACCAGCAGCAGGCCGCCGACCATGTTGCCGAGGGCGGCGAACGACGCGAGGCCGAGCCAGTCGGCGTAGCCGAACGGCGCGCCGGCGTGCAGCGCGGCGAAGCACAACAGCGAGGCGACCACGGCGTGGTCGACGGAGCCCGCGCCGAGCAGGAAGCCCATCCCGACGGCCGGGACCAGCCGCACGCCGTCGGAGTCCGTCGAGTGCTGCATGTGCGTCATGAGCGTGATGAGGAACCCGCCGACGAGCGCCAGCGCGAAGGCGTGCCAGCCGATCCCGAGCCGGACGTAGCCCTGCGCCGACTCGATCGCGGTCTCGCGCAGCGACGGGAACGCCGCGACGACGACGAAGGTGATGACCCAGCCGCCCGCCAGGTTCGTCAGCAGGGTGACGCCCCACAGCCGGGCCAGCGCGAGCGGCGTGCTCGCGCGGGCGACGACCGCGGCGACCGGCACGAGGAAGTCCTCGGTGAACAGCTCGCTGCGGGCGAGGGTGAGCGCGACGAAACCGAGCGAGAACGCCAACCCGCCGAGCAGCTTGTCGCCGGTCGCGTGCTCGACCAGCAGCAGCGCGAGCACGCCGACGCCGATGTCGAGGCCGCCGAGCGTGCCCGTCGACAGCAGGCCGGACCAGGAGCGGCCGAGCCGCTGCGTGCCCTCGTCGACGAGGCGGTCGAACGTGCGCTCCGTGTCGGCCTGTGCGACGTCCGGTTCGCCGGGATCCTGGGCGCTCATCGCCGGAGGGTAGGTGCCCGGCGGCCGTCCCGCCGCGCGAGCGGGCCCGTGATCGCGGACGGCGACGTCGTCGGCTAGAACGGAGGCGCAGCCGCTCGCCGAGGAGGAACCGCGTGGAGTTCACCGAGATCGCGTACGAGGTCGTCGACGGCATCGCGACGCTGACGCTCGACCGCCCCGCCAAGCTCAACGCCTTCACCTCGACGATGGCCGACGAGATCGTCGAGGCGTTCGACGCGGCCGACGCCGACGGCGACGTCCGGGTCGTCATCGTGACCGGGCGCGGCCGGGGGTTCTGCGCGGGCGCCGATCTCTCCCGCGGCGCGTCGACGTTCGACGCGTCCGACGGTGCGCGGGCCGCCGACCAGCGTCACGGCGAGGTCGACGGCGTTCCCCGCGACCGGGGCGGTGTGGTGTCGTTGCGGGTCGCGGCCTCGCGCAAGCCGGTCATCGGCGCGATCAACGGGCCCGCGGTCGGCATCGGCGCGACGATGACCCTGCCGATGGACGTGCGGATCGCGGCGGAGTCCGCCCGGTTCGGGTTCGTCTTCGCCCGCCGGGGGCTGGTGCCGGAGGCCGCGTCGAGCTGGTTCCTGCCGCGGGTGGTCGGCATCTCGCAGGCGATGGAGTGGGTCGCGACCGGCCGGGTGTTCGACGCCGCGGAGGCGCTCGCGGGACGGCTCGTGTCCCGGGTCGTTCCCGACGACGCCCTGCTCGGTACCGCGCACGCGCTGGCCCGCGAGATCGCGGACAACACGTCGGCGGTGTCGGTGTCGGTGTCGCGGCAGCTGCTGTGGTCGATGCTCGGCGCGCCGGGACCGTGGGAGGCGCACCGGCTGGACTCGCGCGCGATCGACCTCCTCGGCCGGGGCCCCGACGCGGCGGAGGGCGTGGCGTCGTTCCTGGAGAAGCGCCCGGCCGTCTATCCCGGACGCGTCCCGGGCGACTACCCCGACGTCGTCCCTCCCTGGCCACCGATCCCGTGAGCGACCTCAGGGGCGGTCCCCGTCGCCGCGGTCGAGCCGGCGGCGGTCGTCGCGCAGCAGCCGGCGCTGCTCCCGGTCCCGATCCCGGTCGTCGCCCCGCTCGCGGCCGTAGACGAGCCCGCCGACGGCGGGGATCAGCAGGAAGAAGATCCAGGCCTGCGCGAAGACGCCGTTGAGCGCCAGGAACAGCGCGAGCGCGACGATCGGCGTGATCGCCACGATCCGCGGCCCCCAGCTCGACAGCGGCGAGCGCTCGGCGGGCGGCTGCGCGCCCGTCGGCGCGGGCACCGAGGCCGCCGGGGCGACCGGCGTCACGGCGGTGCCGGGCAGCGTCGGGTGCGGCTCGGGGAGGTCGACGAACAGCGCCTGCAGCTCGCTCGCGACGGTCGCCACCGCGGCCGCCGCCGAGCGGTCGGCGTACTCCTCGACGCCGAGCCGTCCCGCCTCCAGATGGGCGTCGAGCGCCTTGGCCGCCGACTCGCGCTCCGCGGTGCCGATCCGCAGCGGCGGCGGCCCCGGCGAGGATGCGGGCGCCGTCCGGTCGGGAACCGGTTCGGGTCGCTCGGGTGGTCCGGCGCCTTCCTTGCCCCCCGTTGTCATGCCCGGAAGCTTGCCACCCGCAACCGGGCGACGCGTAGCCCGGCAGGGCATGACACGGCCGCGTGACGGGTCCACGCTGGAGGAATGTCCGCGCTGACCGGTGTCACCGACGTCCCCGTACCGCGCAACGAGCCCGTACTCGGGCACGCCCCGGGCAGCCCCGAGCGGGCCGCGTTGCGGTCCCGGATCGCCGAGCTCGACGGCACCCCCCACGAGCTCACCGGCACCGTCGGCGGGGTACGCCGGATGGGCGGCGGGGAGCGGATCGACGTCGTCTCCCCGCACCGTCGGCACCGGGTACTCGGGGTGTCGGCACAGGCGACGGCCGCCGACGTCGAGGCCGCCGTCGCCGCCGCCCGCGACGCGGCCCCCGGGTGGCAGGCGCTGCCGTTCGACGAGCGCGCGGCGGTGTTCCTGCGGGCCGCCGACCTGCTCGCCGGGCCGTGGCGGGCGACGTTGAACGCCGCGACGGTCATGGGCCAGTCCAAGTCGGTCCAGCAGGCCGAGATCGACTCCGCCTGCGAGCTGATCGACTTCTGGCGCTGGAACGTGCACTACGCCCGCCGGATCCTGGCCGAGCAGCCGGTGTCGAGCCCTGGCGTCTGGAACCGGTTCGACCACCGGCCGCTGGAGGGCTTCGTCCTCGCGATCACGCCGTTCAACTTCACCGCGATCGCCGGAAACCTGCCGACGGCCCCCGCGCTGATGGGCAACACCGTCGTGTGGAAGCCGAGCCCGACCCAGACCCTCGCGGCCTGGTACACGATGCGGCTGCTGGAGGAGGCGGGGCTGCCGCCCGGGGTGGTCAACATGGTCACCGGCGATGGCGCCGCGGTCTCGGAGGTGGCGCTCGCGTCGCCGGAGCTGGCCGGCGTGCACTTCACCGGGTCGACGGCGACGTTCCGGCGCCTGTGGCGCTCGGTCGCCGACAACCTGCCGCGCTACCGGTCCTACCCGCGGCTGGTCGGGGAGACCGGCGGCAAGGACTTCGTCGTCGCGCACCCGTCGGCCGACCCGGCCGCCCTGGTGACGGCGTTGGTCAGGGGCGCGTTCGAGTACCAGGGCCAGAAGTGCTCTGCGGCCTCGCGGGCGTTCGTCCCGGCGTCGCTGTGGAAGTCGGGGCTGCGGGAGGCGCTGGCCGACACGACGCGCACGGTCGGCTTCGGCGACGTCGAGGACCTGTCGACGTTCGGCGGCGCCGTCATCGACGGCCGCGCCTTCGCCCGGCTCTCCGGTGTGCTCGCCCGCGTGCGCGGCGACCTGGAGGTGCTGGCGGGCGGTGGCTGCGACGACGCCGAGGGCTGGTTCGTCGAGCCGACGGTGCTGGTCGGCGACGACCCGGGCCACGACGTCTTCACCACGGAGCTGTTCGGGCCGGTGCTCGCCGTCCACGTCTGGGACGACGCGGCGCCCGGCAGCTGGGACCAGGTGCTGCGGACCGTCGACTCCGCGACCCCCTACGCGTTGACCGGTTCGGTGTTCGCGACCGACCGCACCGCGATCGACGCGGCCCACGGGGCGTTGCGCTTCGCGGCCGGGAACTTCTACGTCAACGACAAGCCGACGGGTGCGGTCGTCGGGCAGCAGCCGTTCGGCGGGGCGCGGGCGTCGGGCACCAACGACAAGGCCGGCTCGGTCTACAACCTGCAGCGGTGGACGAGTCCGCGCGCGGTGAAGGAGACCCTCGTCCCGCCGACCGACCACACGTACCCGCACCAAGCCCGGTGAGCGGCACGGGTGGTTCGGCCCGGGGTCACGACAGCAGCAGCAGGACGCTGATCACGACCATCACCGCGGCCGTGCCCCAGTGGACGCCGAAGGCGACGGCTTTCGCGCCCTTGCTGCGCAGCACGATCAGCCCGTCGCCCACGGGGATGGCGGCGGCGGCGAGCATGAACCAGCCCAGCACGTGCGGCGTCGCGGTGAGCATCAGCACGACGACGAAGAGCCCGCACGCCATGTCGCGCACGCCCTTGACGGTCAGCCAGGCCTGGACGGTGCGGTCCTCGGTCGGCGTGTGCGGGATGCCGAAGCCGGCGGCGGCGCGTGGGGCCCAGAAGACCCGCGCGCCGATGACGATGATGCCGGCGGCGACGAGCCCGGCGAGCACGTTCGCGACGGTGACGAGCATGAGAGGTCCTTCCGGAGACGGAATCTAGCGTTGCTAGAAACTAGGTCAACGCTAACCTGCCGTCGGCAGAATGTCTAGCACTGCTAGGATGGGTGCATGTCCGCCGTCACCGGGCGCCGCGAACGCGAACGCGCCCAGCGCCACCAGCTGATCGTCACGGCCGCGCGGGAGCTCGCCGAGACGGAGGGCTGGGACGCGGTGACCACCCGGCGGCTGGCCGAGCGCGTCGAGTACAGCCAGCCGGTCCTCTACAGCCACTTCGCGGGCAAGGACGCCATCGTCAGCGCGGTCGCGCTGGACGGGTTCGGTGAGCTCGCGGAGCAACTGGGTCGCGCACGGGCGGCCGTGGCCGCGCCGGGGCCGGTGGCGCTGCGGGCGGTCTGCCGCGCCTACCTGCGCTTCGCCGCCGAACGCCCCGCGCTCTACCAGGCGATGTTCGTGATGCCCACCGATCTCGCGTTCGCGACGGACGAGACGCCGGCCCCCATGCGGGCGTGCTTCGACGAGTTCGTCGGCTGCTTCCCCGCGGGCGACGAGCATCGCGAGCCGCTCGCCGAGGTCGTCTGGAGCGCCGTGCACGGGATGGCCGTCCTCGCCGACAGCGGCCGGATCCCCCCGGACGGTCAGGAGGGCAGGCTGGACCTGCTGATCGGCCGGTTCACGGGCTGACCCCTCAGAACCACTGGTAGCCGCTCTTGGACATCGAGAAGCCGTGCCCGCTGGCCCCCACCCGGCACTCGACGCCCGTCGTCCGGCTGGTGCACGTGACGTCGCCGACCCGCAGGGACCTGCCGTAGTCGAGGACGGGCCCGGTGCCGAAGACAGTGTCGCCGTGGCAGGTGAACGTCGGGCGGTCCCCGCCGCTGACCGTCAGCGAGTCGCCCCAGACGCCCTGGCAGTCGGCAGGCCGCGCCGGGATCGTCGACGGGTCCCAGGACTGCTCGGAGATGTCGCAGCGCACCGAGTTGGGCGAGACGTAGCAGGCGATGTTGTTCGACGGTGTGCTGAACCCCGTGGCCGACGGCGAGACCGTGAGGTCGGCGGGGGCCGTCGAGGTCTGGGTCGAGGCCTGGGTCGAGGTCTGAGGTGCGCCCGACGTGGGCGGGGCGATGCCGGTGGCCGTCGCGGCCGGCGGGGGCGGCGGGTTCTGCGGCGTCGAGCCGGGGCGCAGCGCCAGCACGATCCCACCCACCACCGCGATGACCGCCGCGACGGCCCCGATCGCGAGCACGGGCGAGAACGGCTTGCGCGCCACCGGTTTCGGCGGTGCCGGCTCCAGCCGGCCCGGCAGCCACCCCGCCGTCGGACGGTCACGGTCGCCGCCGAGCGCGTCGCGGATCTGCGCCGGTGTGGGTCGCTGCGCGGGGTCGCGGTGCAGGCAGGCGGCGACCGTCGGCACCAGCGCGGGCGGCACCCCGGACAGGTCCGGGTCGATGTTGGCCGCCCGGTAGAGCAGCGCCGCGGCGTCGCCCTCACCGAACGGTGCCCGGCCCGTCGCGGCGTGCAGCAGGACCCCGCCCAGCGCGAACACGTCGGCGGCAGGGCCCGCGCGGCCGTGCGCCAGGACCTCCGGCGCGATGAACCCCGGGGTGCCGATGACCGCGCCCGTGCGGGTGAGCGTCGTCGCGTCGGTGGCGCGGGCGATGCCGAAGTCGATGACCTTCGGGCCGTCGTGTGCAAGCAGGACGTTGCCGGGTTTGAGATCGCGGTGCACGACGCCGGCCGTGTGGATCGCGGCCAGCGCGTCGGCGAGCCCGATGCCCAGCCGGCGCACCGACTCCGCGGGCATGGGGCCGTGCTCGGAGACCGCCTCGCGCAACGACGGCGCCGGGACGTACTCCGTGGCCATCCACGGCGCGGGCGCGTCGGGATCGGCCCCGAGCAGCGCCGCGGTGTAGACGCCGTGCACCCGCGTCGCGGCCGCGACCTCCTGGCGGAAGCGGGCGCGGAACTCCGGGTCGTCGGCCAGCGCGGAGCGCACCACCTTGACCGCCGCCTGCCGCCCGTCGCGGGACCGGCCGAGGTACACCTTGCCCATGCCGCCCTCGCCGAGGACGCGGTGGATCGTGAACGGGCCGACCGACCGTGGGTCCGTCGTCGTCATCGCACCTCGGCGGGCGGGGGCGGGCTGATCGTGACGGACGTGCCCCACGACCGGTAGTCGGCCGTGGTGGCGAGCGTGCCCATGTCGGCGAGCCCCTGACGCTGCTGGGTGCGGACCGGACGGGTGTCGGCGTCGACCCACAACGTCGAGGTGATGCGGGTGAGCCCGTCGCGGATCTGCTGGTCGAGCTGCGCCTTGAGCTCGGGGTCGGGCTCGATCGTCGAGGCCCTGGTCAGGTCGACGACCAGGGTGTACCGGACGGTGGGCACGCCGTCGACGACCTCGTCGGCGGCGTCGGAGACCAGGGTGGCGTCGGCGTAGCGGGACAGGTTGGCGGTGGGGTCGGTGGCGTCGCCGAGCGCGTCGGCGATCGCGACGCGCATCCGGTCGGCCTGCGTCGTCGCCGACCCGGCCCGCAGCCACGGCGTCCCGCCGTCGGCCGTGCGCAGCCACACCTCGCCGTCGCGCAGCACGAAGCCGGTCTGCTGCGGCGCGGCTCCCGGCCAGGTCATCGTCTGGTCCAGGGCGAGCGCGGGCGTCGGACCCACGAGGCTCAGCCCGCCCTGCGCGGTGAAGGTGACCGGTACCGAGCCGGTGACGTCGCCGACGACCGACAGCTGGGCGGTCGGGTCGGCCGTGCGGCGCTGGGTGAGGACGTCGAGCAGCTGGGTGGCGTCGTAGAACTTGGGGAGGCCCGGTGGCGCGGCGTCGGACGGCTGCCCCGGCCCACACGCGGTGACCAAGCCGGCGAGCACGGTGAGCAGCAGGACGGGCCACGCGGGCCCGCGCGCCACCCTCACCGCCATGGCGCCAGACGCTAGCGAACACCGGTCAGCGCAGGGCGACCAGGACCCGGCGCAGCGCCGCGAGCCGTGCCGGGCGCAGCGCACCGCTCGCCACCAGGGCGTCCAGCGCACACTCCGGGTCCGCGGGCGGTCCGAGGTGCCCACAGCCGCGCGGGCAGTCCTCGACGGCGGCGGCCATGTCGTCGAACGCGGCGATGACCTCGCCGGGCGTCACGTGGGCGAGCCCGAACGACCGCACCCCCGGCGTGTCGACGACCCAGCCCCGCCCGTCGGGCAGCGGCAGGGCGAGCGCCGCCGTCGTCGTGTGCCGGCCCTTGCCGACGCCCGACACCGCTCCGACCGCGCGCTCGGCATCCGGAACCAGCGCGTTGACCAGCGTCGACTTGCCGACGCCCGAATGGCCCACGAGCGCCGAGAGCTGGCCGTCGAGCAGCGCGGCCAGCTCGTCGGGCGGCCGGTCGCGCCGGGTCACGACGACCGGGAACTCCAGCTCTGCGTAGTGCGCGGAGAACGGCCCGGGATCGGCCAGATCGGATTTGGTGAGGCACAGAACGGGCGACAGCCCGCCGGCGTAGGCGGCGACGAGGCAGCGGTCGACGAACCCGGTCCGTGGCTCGGGGTCGGCCAGCGCGGTGACGATCACCAGCTGCGCGGCGTTCGCGACCACGATCCGCTCGTAGGGGTCGGTGTCGTCGGCGGTGCGCCGCAGGACGGTGGCACGCTCCTCGACTCGGACGATGCGGGCCAGCGTGTCGACGTCGCCGGACACGTCACCCGACAGCCCGACGCGGTCGCCGACGACGATCGGCGTGCGGCCCAGCTCGCGGGCCCGCATCGCCGTCACGGGCCGCCGGGTCGCGTCGCCGTCCGGGGCGCAGGTCCAGCGGCCGCGGTCGACGCCGATGACCATCGCCTCGGTCGCGTCGGCGTGGTCGGGGCGGCGCTTGCTTCGGGGGCGTGACCCGCGCCTCCCCGGGCGCACCCGGACGTCGGACTCGTCGTACTCGCGGGGCCGGGCCGGAGTCATCGCCTCGTCATCCGACCAGCGCCGCCCAGCTGCCCGGGAAGTCGGGGAAGGTCTTGCCGGTCGCGCCGATGTCGTCGACCTCGATCCCCGGGACGACGAGCCCGACGAGCGCGCCCGCGGTCGCCATCCGGTGGTCGGCGTAGGCCCCCCACGGCCGTCCCGCGGGTGCGGTCAGCGCGGCGGGCCGGATCTCCAGGCCGTCGGGGGTCTCCTCGACGTCGCCCCCGAGCGCGGCGATCTCCGCGGCCAGCGCGGCGATGCGGTCGGTCTCGTGGCCGCGCAGGTGCGCGACGCCGCGCAGCCGCGAGGGGGTGGCGGCCAGCGCCGCGACGGCAGCGACCGTCGGGGTGAGCTCGCCGACGTCGTGCAGGTCGACGTCGACGCCGCGCAGGACGGGCGGGCCGGTGACGGTCATCCCGTCGCCCTCGGGCTCGACGATGCAGCCGAACGCGGCCAGCACGGGGAGGATCCCCACGCCGGGCTGGGTGGAGCGGTGCGGCCACCCCGCGACGGTGACCCGGCCCCCGGTGACCGCGGCCGCCGCGAGGAACACCGACGCGTTCGACAGGTCGGGCTCCACCGTCCAGTCGCGGGCCGCGATCGGGCCCGGGGAGACCCGCCAGGTGTTCGCCTCGGAGTCGTCGACGTCGACCCCCGCCTCGCGCAGCATCGCGACCGTCATGTCGATGTGCGGCAGCGACGGCACGGGCCTGCCGTCGTGGTGGACGGTGACCCCCTTGTCGAACCGGGCCGCCGAGAGCAGCAGCCCCGACACGAACTGCGACGACGCCGACGCGTCGATCGTCACCACCCCGCCGGGCAGTGACCCGGAGCCCCGCAACGTGAACGGCAGCGCGTCGCCGTCGATCTCGGCGCCGAGGGCACGCAACGCGTCGAGCACCGTCCCCATCGGACGTTCCCGGGCCCGCGGGTCGCCGTCGAAGCGGACCTCGCCGTCGGCCAGCGCCGCCGCGGGCGGGACGAACCGCATCACGGTCCCCGCGAGCCCGCAGTCGACGTCGCCACCCGTGAGCCCCGCGTGTCGCTCGACGACCACGCGCTCGCCCTCGACCGAGACGGGCACCCCCATGGCGCGCAACGCATCCACCATCAACGCGGTGTCGCGCGTCGCCGGCGCACCCGACACCGACGCCGGGCCGCCGGACAGCGCGGCGAGCAGGATCGCGCGATTGGTCACGGACTTCGAACCGGGCACCGTGACGCGCCCGCGGACGGGACGGGTGGCGTGCGGGGCGGACCAGGGGCTGCTCACGCGCCCCATGGTTTCACGCGCGCCGTGGAACGATGGGCACCATGTGCGGCCGCTACTCCTCCACCAAGGCTCCCGCCGACCTCGCCGACGAGTTCAGGGCCGTCGACGCGACCGAGGACGACGTCGCGCCCGACTTCAACGTGGCCCCGACCAAGCAGGTCACCACCGTCGTCGAGCGGCACCCGCGCGACGACGACGGCGAGCCGGTCCGCGACGAGACGCAGCGGACCCTGCGCCGGGTGCGCTGGGGGCTCGTCCCGTCGTGGTCCAAGGACGCGTCGGGCGGGGCGCGCATGATCAACGCCCGGTCGGAGACCGCCGCGGACAAGCCCGCGTTCCGCAGGGCCCTGTCGTCGCGCCGCTGCCTGCTGCCCGCCGACGGCTGGTACGAGTGGCAGCGCCGCGACACCGACACCGGGAAGACGAAGCAGCCCTACTTCACCAGCTACCGCGACGGCTCCTCGATCGCGATGGCCGGCATCTGGGAGTACTGGAAGCCCAAGGACGCCGCGCTGCTCGAGGAGTACCCGGACGGTCTGGTCACCGTGGCCGTGCTGACGACGGAGGCCGTCGGCCCGCTCGCCGACATCCACGATCGGATGCCGCTCGTCCTCGCCCCCGACGCCTGGGACGCCTGGCTGAACCCGGACACCGACGCGAAGGACGAGTCCGTCGCCCGGCTGCTCGCCCCGCCGTCGGCCGCGCTCGTCGACCGCATGGAGCTGCGGCCCGTCTCGAACCGGGTGAACAACGTGCGCAACAACGGCCCCGAGCTGCTCGAGGCGCTGCGTCCGGACGAGGTCGACGAGGCCCTGCAGCTCGACCTGCTCAACTCCGGCCGGAACCCGGAATGACCGCACTCGCGGAGGCGACCGAGATCCGCGAGGTCGCGACGCCGCACGGGCCCGCCCGCGTCCACCTGCATCCCGCGCCGGGCGACGTCCGCGGAGTGCTGCTGGTCGGGCACGGCGCGGGCGGTGGCGTCGGGGCGCCCGACATCGTCGCGGCGGCCGGCGTCGCCAACGCGGCGGGCCTGCACGTCGGGCTCGTCGAGCAGCCCTACCGGGTCGCGGGCCGGCGCGCACCCGCCCCCGCGGCGCAGCTCGACACGGCCTGGACCGCCGTCTGCGCGGCCGTCAGCGGCTTCGAGGCCGGCTGGGACGCGGCACCGTTGCTCGTCGGCGGTCGCAGCTCGGGGGCGCGCGTCGCCTGCCGGACGGCCGCCGCCACCGGTGCCGCCGGGGTCCTCTGCCTGGCGTTCCCGCTGCACCCGCCGGGCAGGCCGGAGAAGACACGGGCCGGGGAGATCGACGCGGTCACCGTCCCGGTGCTCGTCGTCCAGGGCGAGCGCGACCCGTTCGGCCGGCCGGGGCCGGCGCCGGGCCGCGAGGTCGTCGTCATCAGGGGCGACCACTCGCTGAAGTCCGACGTGAGCGGCCTGCGGACCGCCGTCGGGACCTGGCTCGACGCGCGGCTGCGCCGCTAGGGTCGCTGCACTGCGACGAGGCGGCCGGGGCGAGGGGGAGCCATGCTGATCACGACGATGAACGACGTCCCGGGGCGGACGGTCCAGCAGGTGCACGGCGAGGTGTTCGGCCTGACGGTCCGGTCGCGCCACGTCGGCTCGCAGCTCGGTGCGGCGCTCAAGTCGCTGGCCGGGGGCGAGCTCAAGGGCATGACGAAGAACCTCGAGGAGAGCCGGCAGGAGGCCATCGCGCGGCTCACCGCCGCGGCCGAGGCGCTGGGCGCCAACGCCGTCGTCGCGATGCGGTTCGACACCACCGAGATGGGCGACACCTGGACCGAGGTCTGCGCCTACGGGACGGCCTGCACCGTCGGCTGAGGCCGGTCGGCTCGGGACGCGCCCGGGCGGCGGTCGGCTCAGGACGCCGCGATCGGGGCGACGGTCGCGCCGGCGGCGCGGGCGAGGTCGGCAGGAGCCAGCTCGATCTCCAGCCCGCGCCTGCCGCCGCTGCAGAAGACCGTCTCGAACCGGTCGGCCGACGCGTCGAGCACGGTGCGCAACCGCTTGCGCTGGCCCAGCGGGGAGATGCCGCCCGCGACATAGCCGGTCGCGCGCTCGGCGTCGGCGACCTCGGCCATCTTCGCCCGCTTGCCACCGACGGCTACCGCGAGTGCCTTCAGGTCCAGGCTCCCGGCCACCGGGACGATGCCGACGGTGAGGACGCCGTCGACCTCGGCGACCAGCGTCTTGAACACCCGCGCCGGCTCGACGCCCATCGCCTCCGCGGCCTCGGTGCCGTACGCCTGCCCGTCGCTGTGGACGTAGGTGTGCACGGTGTGTGCGATCCGCTGCCTGCCCAGCAGCGCCGTCGCTGGTGTTCCCTTTCCGGCCACGCGCGGAAGCGTAAGCGGCGTCGCAGTGGGAATCCGAAGGACCCGGGCCGCGTTCGCACAGGCGTGACGCACGCAGTGATGGATCCTCCGGCCCGGGGGAGGGGCGTACCCTTCCCGGCAGACCTGGTCGCGGCAGACGTGACCGGGCCCGACGTGTTGACGGGGGTGCTGAGCCCCCTCGAGAGGAGCGCGGTGCCCGCCACCCCGGCGTCATCGGAACCGTCTGCGGCGACGGAGCCGGTCACGGACGACGCGAGCACCTCGGCAGAGCGTGCCCCGGTCGACGAGACCACCGAGGAGCGCGCGGCGCGCTTCGAACGCGACGCGATGCCGCTGCTCGACCAGCTCTACGGCGCGGCGCTGCGGATGACGCGCAACCCGGCCGACGCCGAGGACCTGGTGCAGGAGACGTTCCTGAAGGCCTACTCGGCCTTCCACACGTTCCGCCAGGGCACGAACCTCAAGGCGTGGCTCTACCGGATCCTCACCAACACCTACATCAACGGCTACCGCAAGCGGCAGCGCCAGCCGCAGCAGTCGCCCACCGAGGAGATCACCGACTGGCAGCTCGCGCAGGCGGGCGAGCACAGCTCGACGGGTCTGCGGTCGGCCGAGGTCGAGGCCATGGACAATCTGCCCGACGACGACGTCAAGGCGGCCCTGCAGGCACTCCCGGAGGACTTCCGGATGGCCGTCTACCTCGCCGACGTCGAGGGCTTCGCGTACAAGGAGATCGCGGAGATCATGGGGACTCCGATCGGCACGGTGATGTCGCGGCTGCACCGCGGCCGCCGGCAGCTGCGTGACATGTTGACCGACACCGCGCGCGAGCGTGGTTTCGTCCGCGGCGAGCAGCAGGAGGCGAGCCGATGAACTGCGGTGGTTCCCACGAGACCGACTGCTCGGAGGTACTCGCGGAGGTCTGGCTGTTCCTCGACCACGAGTGCGACGCGCAGCGGCGGGCGCTGCTGGCCCAGCACCTGGACGAGTGCGCGCCCTGCCTCGCGGAGTACGGCATCGACGAGAAGCTGAAGGCGCTGCTGGCCAGCAAGTGCGGCGGCGAGCACGCGCCCGACGGGCTGCGCGAGCGGCTGCGCACGCAGATCCGGCACGCGGTGCTCGAGCAGGCCCAGGTGACCGTCGAGAAGGGTCCGTCGGGCACGACGGTCGAGGTCCGCGCGACCCGGTTCGAGCGGGTCGAACGCCGGGGCTGATCGCCGCACCCCGCACACGACGCGAGAGCCGGTCCCCCGCAGTGGGGGACCGGCTCTCCGCGTTCGGGCCGGCGCGTCAGGTGTTGGGACGCTTGCCGTGGTTGGCGCCGCTCTTCTTGCGGTCGCGCTTCTTGCGAGCACGCTTCGACATGGATCCTCCTCACACCATCTCGTCGTGAACTGGGCCCAGTCTTTCACGTGGTTGGATGGGCCTTGCCCGGGTGGGGGCTGGTCGGACGAGACGGGACGGTGACGGGTGTCGACGCTGAGTGAGCTACTCGCGGCGCACACGCAGCTGCCCGGTGAGGCGGTCGATCACCTGCAGCGCGTCGTCGCCGAGTGGCAGCTGCTCGCCGACATGTCGTTCGCCGACTTCCTGCTCTGGATCCCGCTGCCCGACGGCGACCACGCGCTGGCCGGCGGCGCGACCGAGTTCCTGTGCGTCGCGCAGGCCCGCCCCGACACCGCGCCCACGGCGCATCCCGAGGACATGGTCGGCGCCCGGGTGACCGCGGCCGACAACCCGCAGCTGCGCCGCGCGGTCGTCGAGGGCCGGATCTGCCGCGAGGAGGATCCGCGCTGGCACCTCGAGGTGCCCGTCCGTCGGGAGACGATCCCCGTGCGGCACAACGGACGCGTCCTCGCCGTGCTCTCCCGCGACACGAACCTGGCGATGCCGCGGGTGCCCAGCCCGCTGGAGATCGCCTATCTGGGCAGCGCGTCGGACCTCTGCCAGATGATCGCCGACGGCACGTTCCCGCCCGCGGCGAGCGTCGCGGGGGCCGACACCAGCCCGCGCGCGGGCGACGGGCTCATCCGCCTCGACTCGCGCGGCCTCGTCGCCTACGCCAGTCCCAACGCGCTGTCGGCCTACCACCGCATGGGTCACGCCAGCGACCTCATCGGGCTGCCGCTCGCCGACGCCACCCGCAAGCTCGTCCGGGACCCGTTCGACGCGGCGGAGGTGGCGGCGCGGATCGAGTCCGCGCTGTCGGGCCGTTCGTCGTTGCGGCTGGAGATCCGGGCCCGGGGTGCGGTCATGCTGGTCCGCGCACTGCCGCTGCGCCCCCGTGGCGACGCGGCCGGCGCGCTGGTGCTGGTGCGCGACGTGACCGACCTGCGCCGGCGGGACCTCGCGCTGCTCAGCAAGGACGCGACGATCAGGGAGATCCACCACCGCGTCAAGAACAACCTGCAGACGGTCGCGGCCCTGCTGCGCCTGCAGGCGCGCCGGACGTCGATCCCCGAGGCCAAGCTCGCGCTGGCCGAGAGCGTGCGGCGGGTCAGCTCGATCGCGCTCGTGCACGAGGCGCTGGCCTACTCGGTGGCCGAGCAGGTCGACCTCGACCAGCTGATCGACACCGTGCTGCCGATGATCGGCGACGGCGCGACGGCCGACGTGCGGGCCAAGGTCCGCCGTGAGGGCAGTTTCGGGACCCACCCCGCCGCGATGGCCACGCCGCTGGTGCTCGTCGTGACCGAGCTGGTGCACAACGCGCTGCGGCACGCGTTCGCGTCGGACCAGGCCGGTGAGGTGGTCGTGTCGGCCCGGCGGTCAGCCGGCCGGCTCGTCGTCGCCATCGCCGACGACGGGCGCGGCCTGCCCGACGGTTTCGACCCCGACGGTGCCAACGGTCTCGGCCTGCAGATCGTGCGCACGCTGCTGCACTCGGAGCTGGACTCGTCGTTGCAGCTCAGGCCGCGTGCGGGCGGCGGTACGGAGGCCGTCATCGAGCTCCCGTTGGTGGGGAGATAGCCTGACGGTGTGATCCCAGGTACCGGTGCCGTGGTCGCGCTGGTTCCGTTGCCCGGGATCGCCCCGCACCTGGAGCGCTCCCGTGAGGTGAGCGCCCGGTGAACGAACCGCGGGCCCGAAGCCGGTGGCGTCCGGCGTTCGGGCCCGCGGTCAGGGAGCGCGATGCTCGATCTACTTCTCGTTCGTGCTTCTCGGTGCCTCGAAGACTCGCTCCGAGGACGCCGGGCCTGGGACTGTCAGGCCGTACGAGCGCGGGTGCGAGCGTTGCGGCGCTTGAGCGCACGACGCTCGTCCTCGCTCATGCCGCCCCACACGCCCGCGTCCTGCCCGCTCTCGAGGGCCCACTCGAGGCACTCGGTGACGGCGGGGCAGCGACGGCAGACGGTCTTGGCCTCGGCGATCTGCAGCAGCGCGGGCCCGCTGGTCCCCACAGGGAAGAACAGCTCCGGGTCCTCGTCGCGGCATACAGCGCGGTGACGCCAATCCATGGTTCTTCTGCTCCTCGTAATGCGCGATCGGGGTCGCGCCGATCGTCTGTCACGGTGTTTCCGCGCTTGTGAAGGATTTCACGAGCGCGGCGGGTCTTCAAGGGCTCAGGTCCGCCCAGGTGAGCATCCTCACCCACTCATCCCAACGATGACCACCGGTTTCGGTTACCGGCTGCCGTTCCGTCACGAAGAGCGACAAACCCTTGCCCGGTTCGCTGCTTCCGGGTACCCCGTCCGCAACGATCCATGTCCGCGGGGGGTTCCCGCGTTGGTGCCGTGGTGCTCATCTAGATTGAAGGACTGTTTCCCCTGGTGCGAGACCCGTGCGGCTCGACGGTCCACGCCGAGCGGTGAATGGCCCCGCATGGTCACTCTGTCGCGTGACGGCGCCGTTCGGCTACGACGAGCAGCGCTTCTCACACGACGACGCGCAACGCCCGGGGTACCGCCCGGAATTCCATCTCGGTGCGGGCGCCGATGTGATCCCCGTCGATCTGCAGCGCCAACGGCCGGTCCGACCGCACGCGCACCCAGGCCACGGCGTCCTGACGGGCGACGTGCCGGCCCCGCGGGTCGCCGTCGGGGCGCAGCGCCTGGCGCAGCACGCCCGCGATCGTCGGCACGCCGAGGTCCTTGAGCGCGAACAGGGCGAGCCCGTCGGTGAACGACGCGCCCGGGTTGAGCCGCACGGCGCGGCCGTCGAGGTAGGTCCACGGGTCGGTGTTGCTGACGAACGCCAGGCGCACGCCCTCCAGCGGTGCCGCGTCGGGTATCTCGACCGTCATGGCCGGCGGGCGCCTGCGCTGGCGCACGTACTCCCGCAGGGCCGTGCGCGCGTAGCGCATCGGCGTGGCCTCCAGGCCCTGCGCGCGGGCGCGCTCGACGGCCGCCACGACCTCCGCGTCGAGCCCGAGGCCGGCGTTGAAGGTGAACCAGCGGTCGGCGGCCCGCCCGAGCCCGACGAGCCGGCTGCGCTGTTCCTCCAGCGCCTGCAGGATGTGGCCGGTGGCCTCGACCGCGTCGCGCGGCATCCCGAGGGAGCGGGCGAAGACGTTGGCCGACCCGCCCGGCACGACGGCCAGCGCCGGCACCGAGTCGGGATCGCGCGTGGGCCCGCGGCCCAGCAGCCCGTTGACGACCTCGTTGACCGTGCCGTCACCGCCCAGCGCCACGACCAGATCCACCCCGTCCTCCACGGCCTGGGCGGTGGCCTCGGCGGCGTGGCCGCGGTAGTCGGTGAGCAGGACGTCGAGCTTGAGCTCGCTCGCGAGCGCGTGGAACAGCACGTCACGTCCGGCCGGAGTGGTCGACGTGGCCTGCGGGTTCACCACGAGCAGCGCGCGCACCGCCCCGAGGATAGTCGGGCCTATCCTGCTCCGGTGACGTCCGAGCCCGACCCCACCCGCGCGCCCGACGAGCGCCCGCGGCCACGGACCCCGCCGCAGATCCGGGTGGCGGGCGTGGTCGTGGCGCTGCAGGGCCTGGTCGGGATCGTGTTCGGGATCGTGCTGCTCGTGCGCGGGCTCGGCATCGGCGACGGCATCCGCTACGTCCTGGGTGAGACGGGTTACTTCGTCCTGATCGGGGCGGCGCTCGTCGTCGTCGGGATCGGGCTGCTGCGGGGGAAGCGCTGGTCGCGCTCCCCGGCGATCGTGGCCGAGCTGCTGCTGATCCCCGTCGTCTACTCGCTGCTGGGCCCGTCCAGGCAGATCGTGTGGGGGATCATCGTCGGGGTCGTGGTCATCGCGACGTTCCTGCTGCTGATCAGCGAGCGGTCCCGGCTGTGGGCGCTGGACCTGCACGACCGCTCGACCCGCTGAGCGCGCTCAGCGCGGCCAGCGCGCTGCCGTCGAGCCGGAAGTTCGTCCACTCGTCGAGCCCGACGGCGCCCAGCGCCTCGTAGAACCCGATCGACGGGGTGTTCCAGTCGAGCACCGACCACTCCAGCCGGGCGAACCCGCGTGCGGTGCACTCGGCGGCCAGCGCGGCCAGCAGTGCGGTGCCCAGACCGGCGCCGCGGTGGGCGGGGCGGACGTAGAGGTCCTCGAGATGGATGCCGTGCACGCCCTCCCACGTCGAGAACGTGAGGAACCACAGCGCGCACCCGACGACCTCGCCGTCGACCTCGGCCACGTGCCCGAAGACCGCGGGCTCCGGGCAGAACAATGCGTCCGTCAGCAGGCCCGGGGTCAGGTGGCAGGACTCGGGTGCGCGCTCGTAGTCGGCCAGCTCGTGGACGAGCCCGACGACGGCGTCGACGTCGCCCGGCTCGATGCGGCGGACCCGGGGATCGGTGGTCGTCACCCCGGGCACGGTAGTCCGGCGGCAGGTGGGTGATCACCGCGGAGCAAGATGGGCGAAACCTGTGAGCCGTACGGCGCAACCCCGGAGGCTCGCGGCTCGTCTACAGGACGGGCGAAGCGAAAGGGGTCTCGTGTTGGGACGGCACTCGAAGGCGACCGGACGGCGGTCGCGCCGGATCACGGCGCTCACCGTCGGTGCGGGTGTCGGGCTCGGGACGCTGCTGCTCGGCCCGGCGGCGCAGGCCGCGACGGCGCCGGCCGGCCCCGGCGCGGGCACGAGCGCCGCTCCCGCGGGCAGCGACCCGGCGCTGGTCGCCGGCACGCCCTGCACGGTCACCGCAAAGGCCTGTGTCGACCTCGCGACGCGGCAGTCCTGGCTGATCGCCGACGGCAAGATCCTCGGCGGCCCGGTGCCGATCATGCCCGGCGCGCCCGACCAGCCGACGCCCGTCGGGACCTTCACGGTCCAGTGGAAGGACCCGCACCACGTCAACACGCAGGGCCAGCCGATGCCGTACTCGACGTTCTTCGCCGACGGCGGCGTCGCCTTCCACGAGGGCAGCCTGCAGCGCTACTCCGAGGGCTGCGTGCACCTCTCGCACGACGACGCCGTGCACTACTACGACGTCCTGCAGGTCGGCGACGAGGTCCAGGTCCACTGACGCGGGCGCGGACACTCAGCCCGCGACGGCAGGCGTCACGTTGACCGCCGCGAGCTGGGCGGCCTCGCGCTCGAAGCCGAGGACCGACCACGCGGCCGGATCCATCGCGATGTTCTGGCCGCCCGCGGCGGGCAGACCGATCCAGCGGGCCATCAGTACCCGGCTGAACTGGCCGTGGCCGACCAGGACGACGTCGCCCGCGTCCAGGTGGTCGCGCGCCTCGGCGAGTATCGAGTCGGCACGTGAGGTGACCTGCTCGGCCGTCTCGCCCCCGGGCGTCGGATGCGTCCACACCGTCCAGCCGGGGACGGTCTCGCGGATCGTCGGCGTCGTGACGCCCTCGTAGTCGCCGTAGTCCCACTCGGCGAGCCGCTCGTCGATCCGGTCGATCCGCAGCCCGGCCAGCTCGGCGGTGTCGCGGGCACGCACCCGCGGGCTCGCGATCACCAGCGCGGGAGGGTCGGTCGTCCCGCGCAGCCGGGGCAGCACGCTGCCCGCTGCCGCCGCCCGTTCCCGGCCGCGCGTGGTCAGCTCGATGTCGGTGCGCCCGGTGTGCCGGCCCGACTGCGACCATTCCGTCTCCCCGTGGCGCAGCAGGTAGACCCGGCCGGTGCTCGTCCCCACGCGCGGCAGCGTATGCGGTGCGGGTGCTCAGCCGCGACGTCGCGCGCGCAGGATCGTGTCGTGCAGCGTCCACTCGCGACCGTCGGCGTCGGTCCATCGGCGCGGTCGTGCCGCCGACGTGACGACCGTCCACTCGCGAGGGTCGAGGACCGCCGCGACGTCGTCGGCGGTGAAGAACAGCTCCCGCACGGGCGGACGGGGGACACCGTTGTCGAGGTCGAGCGGATGGTGCGCGACGACGAGCAACGTCCCGCCGGGTGCCGTCGCGGCCGCGAGCCGGCGGTGCAGGTCGTCGCGCATCCCGGGCGGCAGGTGCACGAAATGGGCACTGACGAGGTCGAACGTGCCGGGCACCGGCTCCCGGGTCGCGTCGAGGTGCAGCCACCTCGTGCGGCCGGTGAGGCCGGCCTCGCGGGCGTGAGCCTCGGCCCGCTCCAGCGCGACCCGGGAGATCTCGACGCCCGTCACCGTCCAGCCGCGTCCGGCCAGCCAGGCGACGTCGGCGCCCTCACCGCAGCCGACGTCGAGCGCGGTGCCGGGGGTGAGCCCGCTCGTCTCGTCGACGAGCTGGGGGTTGGGCCGTCCGCTCCAGACCGACGGCGCGGCCCGGTACCGGCCGTCCCAGAACGTCTCGTCGAAGACGACGTCGGCGAGGTCGGGGACCTCGCGGATGTCGCGGTGGTCGGCGTGCGTCTCGTTCACGACCCGACCGTCGCGCGAGCCGGGTGCGGACGGCAAGCGTCCGTGCCGGAACGGCAAACTCAGTGCTTGCGGACGACGCGCTCCGCCCCGCCGGCCCGCCACGTCGTGATGTCGAGATGACCCTCGCCGACCCACACCGATGCGGCCCCGACGACGTCGGCACGGAAGAAGTAGGGGAACGCCCTGCCCCGCAGGTCGAGGCCGGTACGGGCGTAGAGGTCGGCGGCATACCGTTGGTGCAGGTCCGGGTCGGCGACGTCCTCGACGGTGCCCCAGATCTTCGCGTCGCCGTCGGACACCTGCGTGTCGACCGTCGCGGTGTGCAGGGAGTACCGCGGATCCGCGAGCAGGTCGCGGAACTTGGCCGTCCCCGGCATCCCGCCGATCCACAGCTCGCCCTCGAAGAACTGCGGCTCCATCGGGCTGATCCGGGGGAAGCCGTCGGGCCGCAGCGTGGCGAGCATGCAGAGCGCGCCCGTGGCGGCGTGACGTCGGCCGAACACCTCGGCGATGCGCGGCGCCACGGCCGCCAACTCGGTCCAGGAGGCCATGCGGGCACGGTAGTGGCGTACGTCATAGCGGGAGGTCGATGCCGGTCCCGGTCGTGCCGGTCGGCGCGCCCCGCCGCCCGGCGAGGTGGGTCAGTGCACCTGCGCCCGCGCACGGTCCAGGACGTCCTCGGGGACCACGCCGCCGGCCAGCGGCGCCCAGAAGTCGTCGGCAGGGCGTGCCTCGACGGTGACCTCCTCGTCGCTCGGGGCCCGGAACCCGACGCGGAACGAATGCAGGTACGTCCGCGCCTCGGGCGGATCGGTCTTCCGCAGGAACAGCGGATCGCCGACGATCGCGTGCCCCACCCAGGCCAGGTGCACGCGGATCTGGTGCTTGCGGCCCGTCACCGGGTCGGCCCGGACGACGACCGTGTCGCCGTCGTCGTGGATCGCACTGCACTCCGTGCGCGACGGGAAGTGCTTGCGCGCGTGCTCGTCCTCGGGCCGGACGTGCCAGCGGGAGTCGTCGAGCCGGATGTGCTCGCGGTCGGCCGCCACCCGGATCCGGCCGCTGCCGGCGGTCATCAGGGGCAGGTCGATCGTCGCGCGCGTGGGGAAGCCGCCGGGGCGGCAGATCGCCAGGTACGACTTCGCGACGGTCCGTTGCTGGAACTGCCGCGTCAGCGCGCCGTGGGCCTCCTTCGACTTCGCCAGCAGCACCGCGCCGGAGGTCACCTTGTCGATCCGGTTGACCCAGCGCAGGTCCTCCCCGGCGTCGGCCGCGATCGTCACGAGATCGGTGTCGTGCCGCTCGCCCATGACCGAAAGCCCGGGCGGCTTGTCGACGACCAGGCACGACTCGTCCTCCCACAGGACGATCGCGCTCCGCAGCTCGGACCACGACGGCACCGGAGGACGGTAGCCGACGCCGGGACCCCGCCGGGACGCGCGTGAGCGTCGCCGGTTCCCGCGCCCCGGGGTCGATGCGGCCGGGCGAGTATGCGTCGGCGTGATGGCTCGTGGCTCGCTCGTCTCCCCGGTCGCGGCCGACGAGCTGCTCCCGGAGGCTGCCCGCCGCCGATATCCCGGGCGACCGTGCCCGACCGGGGCGCCGGAGCGGCCCGGCGCCGCCGGGGCCGTGATCGCGATTCTCGGGACATGGGCGCCGTGTGGCGCGTTCATGTCCCGTTGTCCGCGATCACGCGGCGAGGGCAGGGTCGATGGCGGCCTGGGCGGCTCGTGATCACGGTCTGCGTGACACGGGCGCTCTGGGGCGCGGCCATGTCCCGCAGTCGGTGATCACCGCGGAGCGACACGGGATGGGCGGGCGACGACCGAGGGCGCGGGCCTCGAGGGTCTGGCGCGCTGCGGCGGACGGACTGGACGTCATGATCGCGATTCGGGGGACATGGCCGCGCCGTGCGGCGTTCATGTCCCGAAATCGATGATCACTGGGCAGAACGCCCGGCGCCGAGGGGACGCGGGGACCGGGGGCGAGAGGCAGGCCCGAGGCCCGTGATCGCGGTTCCGGGGACGCGGCGTCGTGAGAGGCAGTCATGGCCGATCGTCGATGATCACCACGTCGGCGAGCCGCGGCGCGGAGCGAAGACCTCAAGCCGTGATCGCCATGTGAGGGACATGGGCCTCGTGAGACGCGCTCTTGTCCCTCGATCCGCGATCACCCGAGGGGGACACGCCCAGCGAGCGAACTCGACCGACAGCCGCTACGTCCGGGGCGCCGCCCCAGGGCCGAGGCGTTGGCGGACCGCGAGGAGTCGCCCGACAACGAAAAACGACGCTGACCCACGGGAAGCGATCCCCGCTGGTCAGCGCCGCTTTCGACGCCTGGATCAGGCAGCCTGCTTGGTCTCCCAGAAGATCTTGTCGATCTGGGCGATGTAGTCGAGCAGCTCCTGGCCGTCCTTCGGGTCGACCGAGGACTTGGTGCCACCGGGGCCGCCGCCGGCCTTCTTGGTGGCCTTGTTGAACAGCTCGTGCAGCTCCGGGTACTTCTCGAAGTGCGGCGGCTTGAAGTAGTCGGTCCACAGCACCCACAGGTGGTGCTTGACGAGGTCGGAGCGCTGCTCCTTGATCTCGATGGCCCGCTCCCGGAAGACCGGGTCGTCATTGCCCTGGTACTTCTCCTGGATCGCCTTGACCGACTCGGCCTCGATGCGGGCCTGGGCGGGGTCGTAGACGCCGCAGGGGAGGTCGCAGTGCGCGGTGGCCTCGAGCTGCGGTCGGAAGATGCGGGACAGCCGCATAGGTCCTCCCAAGATTGGGTCCATGGTGATCGTTCTGGCGTCGCCAACCCTACCCTCAGCGCCTGCGGGCTTCAGCGTGACGGCGGGAGGTGGTGCGCGTGCGGCGACGACCGGCGAGATGGCGCAGGGTGGCGGTGCGCGGTCCGTCCATGTCACCGGCGCTGACCGACGGCGACGTCGTCATCGTCCGGTTCGGCGCGCCGGTGCGGGCGGGCGACGTCGTGCTGGTGCGGTGGGCGTCGAGGCCGGGGCAGCTGTCGGTGAAGCGGGCCCGGCGGCCCGAAGGCGAGGGCTGGTGGGTGGAGGGCGACAACCCCTTCGGTTCGACGGACTCGCGCACGCTCGGGCCGGCCGAGGTGGACGCGGTGGTCGTCGCGCGGATGTGGCCCAGGCCGGGACGGCTCAGGCCGAAGGCACCGTCACCGTGAAGCACGCCCCGCCCTCGGGTGCGGGCGCCGCGGTGATCGTGCCGCCCATCCGCGTCACCAGGCCGTGGACCAGCGCCAACCCGACGCCCCCCGCGCCGACGGGCCGGTGCCCGCGGTACCGCGCGTGCAGGGCGCCGCGTCGGAAGACCAGCGGGTAGTCCTCGGCCGCGAGCCCGGGGCCGCCGTCGCGCACCTGCAGGACGCCGGCACCGCGACCGGGACGGACGGCCAGCACGAGCGGCGCGCCCGGCGGGAGGACGCGCAGCGCGTTCTCCGCCAGCCCGTCGACGACCTGGCGGAGCCTGCGCGGATCGGCGCGCACCGGGACCGGGTGCGCCGGCGCGTCCACCCGGAAGTCGACGCCCTGCTCCGCGCAGCGCGCCCGCCACACCGCCGAGGCCTCGCCCAGCAGGGCGCCGAGGTCGACGGTGCCGACGTCGAGCCGGAAGTCGTCGGCCTCCAGCCGGGCGAGCTCCATGAGGTCGCCGACGAGCCGGTCGAGCCGCTGGGCCTCGCGCAGGATCGTCGTGCCGGCGGCGCGGGCGTCGTCGCCGGTGACGACGCCGTCGGCCAACGACTCGGCGAACCCGCGCACGGCGGTGAGAGGGGTGCGCAGCTCGTGCGACACGGACAGCAGGAACTCCCGCTGCCGCTGCTCACTGCGCGACAGGGCGTCGGCCAGCTCGTTGACGGCTGCCGCGACCTCCGCGACCTCCCCGGGCCCGGCGACGGGGACCCGCACGTCGCGCCGTCCGGTCCGCAGGGCGTGCGCGGCGGAGGCGGTGCGGCGCAACGGTCGCGCCAGCAGTGTCCCGACGACCCCGCCGACCAGCACCGCCACCCCCGCCCCCGCCAGGAGCGCGAAGACGATGTTGCGACGGACCAGCCCGGTGCCCAGCGGTCCGGTGTCGGTGGTGCGGGCCAGCGCGAACGCGCCGGCAGGCGTCGGCCGGGCCTCGACGATCCAGGTCCGGCCACCCGAGCTGACGACGGCGGACACCGGGGTGCCGGTGAGCGCACGGTCGGCGTCGGCCCGGCGCAGTGCCGCGGCGACCGCGGGGTCCGGTGTGGTCAGCCGGTCGCCGCGGATGCCCGCACCCAGCCCGACGACGGCGACGTCCTGCCCCTGCAGCACCTGGACGACGGTGCGCAGCCCGGCCAGGGTCCGGACCGGGGCCGCAGCGGCGTCGGCGTCCGCGAGCTGGGCCGCGACGACGTCGGCCTGCTGCGCGAGGACGTCACGGGTGACCTGCCGGGCCGTGGCACCGACGAGCCGCAGCCCGACCAGTGCCGCGACGACGACGGCCACGATCGCGACCAGCAGGCAGCTCGCCGTGACGCGGAACGCCAGCGACGTGCGGCGCCGCCGTCCCGCGGCCGCCGGCGCGGTCGGCCCGCCGGACCCGCCCGCGGTGGATGCCGCAGCTCCGGCGGCAGGCCCGGCACCCGCCACGCCGGCTGCGCCCGCCTGCGGATCGCCCGCCGGCGGATCGCCCGCCCGTGGATCGCTCGCTCCGGGACCGCGCGCCCCGGGACCGCCCGGCCCGGGGCCGCCGGCACCTGGTCCGCCATCAGCCGGACCGCCCGCCCGCGGACCGCCGGCTCCCGGACCGCCCGCCCGCGGACCGCCGGCGGCCGGACCACCGGCTCCCGAACCGCCGGGGACCTGAGGAGTCACGGGGCGTCCGCCGCGTACCCGACGCCGCGCACCGTCCGGATCGGGCTGGCGTCCCCGAGCTTCGCCCGCAGCTGCGCGACGTGGACGTCGACGGTCCGCGCCCCCGACGACGCCGTGTAGCCCCAGACCGCCGAGAGCAGCTGGTCGCGCGAGTACACCCGGCCCGGCGCGCGCATGAGGTGGGCGAGCAGGGCGAACTCCGTCGCCGTCAGCGCCACCTCCGTCGTGCCGGCCCGCACCCGCCGGCGGTCGACCTGCACCTCGACCTCGCCCACCCGCAGCACCTCCTCGCGCGGGGGGCCGGTGCCGGAGCGGCGCAGCACCGTCCGCACCCTGGCGACGAGCTCGCGCGGGCTGAACGGCTTGGTGACGTAGTCGTCGGCGCCCATCTCCAGGCCCAGGATGCGGTCGACCTCGTCGTCGCGGGCGGTGACGAACAAGACGGGGGTCCAGTCGTCGGCGGCGCGCAGCCGCCGGCAGACCTCGACGCCGTCGAGGCCGGGCAGCCCGACGTCGAGGACGACCGCGACGGGGGCGAGCCGCCGGACCGCGTCGAGGCCCGCGGCGCCGTCGTGCTCGACGTGCACACCGAATCCGTCCTTGCGCAGGTAGAGGCGGATGAGGTCGGCGATCGCCGGCTCGTCCTCGACGACCAGCACCAGTCCTGCCACCTGCGATGCACCTCCGGGCGCGGACACGACGAGCCGGGGACGGCCGGTGGCGTGGATCGTGCCACCGACCGTCCCGGGCTCACCCGCCACCGTCGCTCGCGACCTGGGACTCGACGGCCCCCACCGTCGCCTCCACCGACGAGAGCGTGGCCCGGTCGGCGGCGGACACCTGGTCGGACGCGCCGGACCCGCCGCGGTCGCAGCCCGCGAGCAGCACGGCACCGACGGCGGCGAGCGCGAGCAGGGACCTCACGACGAGCAGTCCTTCTGCTGGATGTCCTGCACGGTCCGCTTCGCCGCCGCCAGCTGGTCGAGCCGCTCCTGGCGGTGCGCGACGCGGGCGTCGAGGAGATCGGCGAGTGCGTCGTCACCGGCGGCGCGGGCCTTCGACTCCTTGTCCTTCAGCCACGCCGTCGACCCCCGGGTGGCCGCGTCGCCGGTGATCCGCGCGGTGACCTTGTCGATGCGCGCCAGCAGCGCCGGGATCCGGTCCGTGCACGTCCGCTGGGTCGCGGGTCCGGCGGAGGCCGCGGCGGTCGAGGGCGGCGGGGCGTCGGCGAACGCCGTTCCCGTGCCGACGACCAGTGCTCCGGTGGCGACGCCCGCCGCGACCAGGCCACCGACCCATCGGTTGACTCGCATCCGTTCCTCCTGCGTCCGGGTCCGGCGCGATGTGAGGAGTGCCGGACGCCGCCGACGATGCCGAGCGCGGATGAACCGGCGGTGCGGGCGATGTTCGGATCGTGTCAGGACGTGTCTCGGATTTGAGACGTCGGGAACGCCGGGAGTGCGGTATGTCTGTGGCCCGTCCCGACGCAGGAGGCACCGTGATCTTCATCGTGATCAGGATCGACGTCCGCCCGGAGAAGCGGGAGGACTTCCTGGAGGGGATCGTCCGCTACTCCGGGCAGGTGCGCGAGGAGCCCGGGAACCTCGTGTTCAGCTGCTACGAGAGCGTCGAGCGGGCCAACGAGTTCACCGTCCTCGCCAACTACGTCGACCAGGCGGCCGGCGAGGCGCACGTGACGTCCGGGCACGCCAAGTGGTTCTTCGGCTGGCTGCCGTCGGTGGTGACGGAACAGCCGAAGATCGTCTTCCAGGAGCTCCCCGGCGAGGGCTGGGGGCCGATGGGCGAGGTCGTGATGGAGCCGCGCGAGTCCGAACCCGCGTAGCCGGTCAGCCAGGGGAGTCCTGGCGCGGCCCGTAGACGACGACGGTGTTGCCCCACGGGTCCCGGGCCACGGCGCGCACCTCGTGCGGGCCCTGCTCCGCCTCCCGCACGACGGTGCCGCCCGCCTCGACCAGCGCGGCGAGCGCGGCGGCGACGTCGGCGACCTTGATCGACGCCGCCGGGACCCCGCCGGTGACGTCCTCCTCCGGAGCGGCCAGCGCCAGCGTCGTGCCGCCGGCGTCGAGCGCGGCGTAGCGGCCGCCGTCGACGAACTTCGTCGCGAAGCCGAAGACCGAGCCGTAGAACTCGACGGCCGCGGCGACGTCGGGGACGGGGTGCAGGACGTTGCCGATGCGGGCGGGGTTCTCCGGAGTCGTCATCGGTCGATCCTGTCCTGCCGACGACCTCCGGTGGCAGCGGGGTGTGGCGCACGCCTCCCGCGGCCGGCTCCGACCCGGGGTGACAGGGTGGGTGCATGCCGACCGCCCACGCCGCCGACGGGACCGCTCTCGACGTCGAGGAGACCGGATCGGGCGATCCGCTGATCCTGTTGCAGGGCCAGGGTTCCAGCAGGCTCATGTGGGGCCGGGTGCCCGGGCTGCTCGCGGCGCGGCACCGCGTCGTCACGTTCGACTACCGCGGCACCGGCGGGAGCGAGACCCCGGAGGGCGGCTGGACGACGCGGGACTTCGCCGCCGACGCGGTCGCCGTCCTCGACGCGCTCGGCATCGACCGGGCGCACGTCTACGGGTTCTCGATGGGCGGGCGCGTCGCGCAGTGGGTCGCGATCGACCATCCGGACCGGGTCGGGGCGCTCGTCCTCGGCGGGACGACGCCCGGCGACGCACACGGCGTCCCGCGGCCCGCGCACGTCGACGAGCGGCTGGCGGCGAACGGCGACCTGACCGAGTTCCTGCACAGCCCGGAGTGGGCGCGCCGGCGGCTGCGGATCGACGTGTGCCACGACTGGCGCGTCGGCACCCCGCCGGCCGTCGCGGCGAAGCACTACCGCGCGAGCCAGGGCCACGACTCGTGGGACGGTCTGCCGTCGATCACCGCGCCGACGCTGTGCCTGCACGGCACGGACGACCTGCTCAACGTCGTCGAGAACGCGGACCTGCTCGCCTCGCGGATCCCGGACGCGAGGGTGCACCGCATCCCGGGCGCCCGGCACGGGTACTTCGAGGAGCAGGAGGCGGAGGCGACGGCCGTCGTCCTCGACTTCCTCGCCGCGCACCCGATCGGCCCGTCCGTGACGGCCTGACCCTCCGGACGGCGTGACGCAGCCGACCGTGCCGGTCGCCGCCCGGCGTGGGTAGCATTCTCGGCCGTACCCGACTGCCCGACCGCACGGCTGTGACCGCGACATCCGCGGTGACCGGCGCGGCGGGGCCGTCCGGCACCGCGAACGGGCCGACACCCGCGACCTCCGGTGCACGGAACGCGTCGACGATCCCTGCGATCGCGCGCACATCATCCGCACCCCGAGGACGAAGGACCCGTCATGACCACCGCTCCCGAGCGGCCCCTGTCCACGCCCACCCGCGACGAGATCTTCGACGCCCACCGCGGCGGCAAGCTCGCCACGGGCCTCACCGCGTCGCTGCGCGACCAGCGCGACCTGGCGATCGCCTACAGCCCCGGCGTCGCCGAGGTCAGCCGCGCGATCGCGGCCGACGCCGCCGTCGCCCGCACCCACACGTGGGCCGACCGCCTCGTCGCCGTCGTGAGCGACGGCACCGCCGTGCTGGGGCTGGGCGACATCGGCCCGCGGGCGGCGCTGCCGGTCATGGAGGGCAAGTCGGCGCTGTTCAAGACGTTCGCCGAGCTGGACTCGATCCCGCTGGTGCTCGACACCACCGACGTCGACGAGATCGTCGAGACGCTGGTGCGGCTGCGCCCAAGCTTCGGCGCGGTCAACCTGGAGGACGTGGCGGCGCCGCGGTGCTTCGAGCTCGAGCGACGGCTGGTCGAGGCGCTCGACTGCCCGGTCATGCACGACGACCAGCACGGCACCGCGATCGTGCTGCTCGCCGCGCTGCGCGGGGCGTGCGTGGTCACCGACCGCGACCTCGGATCGCTGCGCGTCGTCGTCTCCGGCGCGGGCGCGGCGGGGGTGGCGTGCGCCCGGATCCTGCTGGCGGCGGGGGTGCGCGACATCGTCCTGCTCGACTCGCGCGGTGTCGTCGACGCGGCGCGCGGCGGCGAGAAGGCCGCGCTCGCGGCGATCACCAACCCGCGGGGGATCACGGGCGGGATCGCCGAGGCGATGGCGGGCGCGGACGTGTTCGTCGGACTGTCGGGCGCGCTGCTCGACGAGTCCCTGCTGGCCGCGATGTCCCCGGGCGGCATGGTCTTCGCACTGTCCAACCCGGACCCCGAGGTGCACCCGGACGTCGCCGCGCGGTACGCCTCGATCGTCGCGACCGGCCGCAGCGACTTCCCGAACCAGATCAACAACGTGCTCGCGTTCCCGGGTGTCTTCCGGGGGGCCCTCGACGCGGGCGCGCGCCGGATCACCGAGGCGATGAAGCTGGCGGCGGCCGACGCGATCCATGCCGTCGCCCGTGACGAGCTCGCGGCCGACCGGATCGTGCCCAGCCCGTTCGACCCGCGGGTGGCGACGGCGGTCGCCACGGCCGTCGCGACGGCGGCGGAGCGGGGCTGACGGTCCGGGCTCACTTCCGGTTGTCGACGGACAGTGAACCAACTCACGTCCCTCACCAGGGGGTTTTCCACCGGTCGGCCCTGGCGATCACCGTCAGTGCGTGTTCTCCCGGTACCTCACTCGGGGCGGCGTAGTCCGTCCGAGTGAGATTCGCGCATCGAGTGGAGCAGTCACTCGTTGTTCCCGGTGCAGAGTCGACGCACTTCGGTGGGGGAAGCCGTGAGCGAGTTCGGACGTGGTCCCCGCGGCGAGCGGGACGGCGCGGGGGTCGACGCCCCCGCGACCGAGGCCGTCGCGCGGGCCGATCTGCGCCGCTCGAGGCAGGCCGCGGGCGGGCCCGTCGACCCGGAGGCCGCGCGTTTCGCCGGTCAGCTCGCCCGGGCCATCGACCGGACCCCCGGTACGCCGGACGACGGCGCGGACGGAACGGACGACGCCGTCGTCGCGGTCGCCGCGCCGGCCCCGGCCGCCGCCGACCCGGCGACCGACCCGCGCCGGGGCAGCCTGCTGGCGCCGCCCGGGACCGGGCCGGAGACCGTCCACACCGGTCACCCCGCGCCGCACCGGCCGGGTCCGGCACGGCCGGGCGCCGGTCCCGAGCTGCCGGTTCGTCCGGTGGGCCCGGGGGTCCGGGAGACCGCGTTCGGCCGCCCGCTGCCGGGCGGCGCCGACGCCCTCCCGCTGCCGGGCGCGCCGACGCTGGTGTGCGACCGGACCGGCCGGGTGGTGCGGGCCAACCCGGCGTTCACCCAGCTCGCCGGGCGGTCACCGGGCGACGCCGACAGCGGGCCGCAGGGGCTGCACCTGCGCCGGCTGGTCGTCGGGCCCGACGGCGACGCCCGGCTGATCCGCGCCGACGGGACGCTCGTCCGGGTGCGGGTCGTCCGCTGGGACGTGGGCGCCGACCTCCAGGTCGTGATGCTCGTCGAGCTGGGCTCGGGGTCCGACGCGCGACGCATCGCCGAGCTCGAGCGGATGGCCCGGGTCGGCACGTGGACCTACGAGCTGGCGTCGGCGACGTTGCGCCGCAGCGCGTCGCTGCAGGACCTCTACCGCGGCGCCGGCATCGACCCCGACGGACCGGACGGCCCGATCGAGGGCGAGCAGGTGGCGCTGCTGTGCCAGGGCCTGCGCAACGGGGTGCGCGGCGGCGACCACCACGTCGACCTCAAGCTGCCGGGCGACCGGCTGCTCGGCTGCCGCGCGAGCGTCGAGCGCGCCGACGACGGGACGCCGGTGCGGCTCGTCGGCACGGTGCGGGACCTGTCCGCGCAGCGGCTCGCCGAGAACCGGCACCGGGCCGCGGGTGCCCGGTTCGCCGACCTGGTCGCGCTGCTGCCCACCGGCGTGCTGCTGTTCGACGCCACCGGCCGGGTGATCGACGCCAACCCTGCGGTGTGCGAGATCCTCGACACCGTCCCGGAGGACCTGCGCGGCACCACCGCGGCGGCCCTCTCGGCCGAGCCGGAGCCGCTGAGCCCCGACGGCCTGCCCGACTGGCTGCGCCGCGTCCCGCCCGGCGTCGACAACGGCTACCGGCTCGACGCGCTGCCGTTGCTGCGCAGCGACGGCACCCGCGTCTGGTGCGGCGTCGGGGTCACCGTCACCCGCGCCGACGACGGCGCCCCGCTGTTCCTCGTCGTCTGCGAGGACGTGACCGACCGCCGCCGCGCGGCCGAGGTGCTGCGCAGCGCGGGCACCGTCGACGCGCTGACCCGGCTGCCCAACCGGGCCGCGGCGCTGCACCTCGTCGACGGGCTGCTCGCCGGCCCCGGCCGCGACGGCGTGGTGCTCGTCTGCGGCGACCTCGACGACTTCTCCCGCGTCAACTCCTCGCTCGGCCACGACGCCGGCGACGACCTGCTGGTCACGCTCGCGGGCAGGCTGCAGCGCGAGCTGCCCTTCGGCTGCACCGCGGCCCGGCTCTCCGGCGACGAGTTCGTCGTGATCTGCTCCGACCACACCGAGGCCGGTGGGCCGGAGGCGTTGGCGCACACCGTCGCCGCCCTGCTGCGGACGTCGATCACCGTCGGCGGCCGCCCGGTGGAGGTCACGGCGTCGGTCGGGTTGGCGACGCCCGCGCCCGACCCGGACCTGCGTGCCGCGGACCTGCTGCGGTTCGCCGAGGTCGCCATGTACGAGGCGAAGAAGCGCTCGCGCGGCGGGGTCGGTGTCGCCACCGACGTCGTCGTGCGCACCGCGACGAGCCAGCTGGGCCTCGAGGCCGAGCTGCGCGCGGCGATCGCCGACGACCGGCTCGTGCTGGAGTACCAGCCCGTGGTCACCGCCGACGGCCGGGTGCGCAGCGCCGAGGCGCTGATCCGGTGGCCGCACCCCGACCGTGGGCTGGTCCCGCCCGGTGAGTTCCTCCCGGTCGCCCAGCGCGGCGGGCTGATGCGCGAGCTCGATCTCTGGGTGCTGCGCACGGCCGCCCGCGAGGCCGCGGGCTGGCAGTCGGAGGGCGAGATCGCGGTCGCGGTCAACCTCGCGGGGCTGCTCCCCGGCGACCCCGAGTTCGCCGAGCTCGTGACCGGGACGCTGCAGGCGACCGGGCTCGACCACTCCCGGCTGATCCTCGAGCTCGTCGAGACGAGCCTCGTCGCGCTGCCGCCGCACGCGCTCGCGGCCATGGCCGATCTCGTCGGGCGCGGCGTCCGGTTCGCCGTCGACGACTTCGGCACCGGCTACTCCTCGCTCGCGCGGCTCAAGGAGCTCCCTGCCCAGACGGTCAAGGTCGACCGCGCGTTCGTCACCGGCATCGCGGAGGACCCCGTCGACCACGCGGTCGCGCGCGCGGTGGTGGACATGGCGCGGGCCATGGGGCGGAGCACGGTCGCCGAGGGGGTGGAGACCGCCGCGCAGTTCGAGGCCTTGCGCGGCATCGGTGTCGACGCCTTCCAGGGCTGGCTGTTCGCCCGCCCGCTGCCCGTCGAGCAGATGCGTGAGGTGCTGCGGTCGGGCCGGCTGCGGGTGCCGCCGTCGACCGACGTCGCCTGATCGGTCCGGCCCACCGGCCCGCCTGCCGAAGGGAGGCGCCGGGTCGCGGTCCGATCACATCGGTCGCGACCGTCGGTGCCGCGGGCTAGATTCGCGGAGCTGCGACGGCCCGCCCGAGACCGTCGGCGACGAGGGGGGACCCGGATGATCGAGTTCCGGGGCGTGACCAAACGCTTCCCGGACGGCACCGTCGCGGTCGACGCGCTCGACCTCGTCGTCGACTCCGGCCGCATCACCGTGTTCGTCGGGCCGTCGGGCTGCGGCAAGACCACGTCGCTGCGCATGATCAACCGCATGATCGAGCCGAGCTCGGGTTCGATCTCCGTCGAGGGCACCGACATCATGTCCCGCGACGCGGCCGAGCTGCGCCGGGGCATCGGCTACGTCATCCAGCAGGCCGGGTTGTTCCCGCACCGGACGATCCTCGACAACGTGGCGACGGTGCCGCTGCTGCTGGGGTGGAACAAGAAGCAGGCACGCGAGCGCGCCGCGGAGCTGATGGACACCGTCGGGCTCGCCCCCGAGATGGCCAAGCGGTACCCGGCGCAGCTCTCCGGCGGCCAGCAGCAACGGGTCGGCGTCGCCAGGGCGCTCGCCGCCGATCCGCCCGTGCTGCTGATGGACGAGCCGTTCAGCGCCGTCGACCCGATCGTCCGCGAGACGCTGCAGGACGAGCTGCTGCGGCTGCAGTCCGAGCTGGGCAAGACCATCGTGTTCGTCACCCACGACATCGACGAGGCGATCAAGCTGGGCGACAAGGTCGCGGTGTTCCGCACCGGCGGCAGGCTCGCCCAGTACGACGAGCCGGGCGTGCTGCTGTCCCGCCCGGCCGACGACTTCGTCGACTCCTTCGTCGGGCGCGACCGCGGCTACCGCGGACTGGGCTTCCTGTCCTCTGCCGGGCTGCCCATCGGCGACCTGCCGACGGTCGCGCTCGGCGACCGGCTGCCGTCGGAGGGCTGGGCGCTGGTGGTCGACGGGGAGCATCGCCCGCTCGGCTGGGTCGACCGCGGCAGCGGTCCGGTCGACGAGGCCGCGCTCGTCCCCGGTGGCTCGTTGTACGACGCGGGCTCCGGCTCCCTGCGCGCCGCGCTCGACGCGGCGCTCTCGTCGCCCGCGGGCCGCGGCGTGGCCGTCGACGGCGACGGTCGGGTCCTCGGCTCGATCGGCGCCGACGACGTGCTGCGTGCGCTGGCCGACGCCCGCAGCGACGAGAACGTGGCCTGAGGCGGGCCGTCGTGAACTGGGTCTCCCAGAACCTCGGGTTCATCGCGGGGCTGCTGTCCGACCACATCGTGTTCTCGCTCGTGCCCGTCGTGATCGGGCTGGTGCTGGCGATCCCGCTCGGCTGGCTCGCCAACCGCGCGGGCGTCGGGCGCACGGTCGTCGTCAACCTCGCGGGCCTGCTCTACACGATCCCGTCGCTCGCGTTGTTCGTGTTCCTGCCCGTGGTGCTGGGCACGGGCATCCTCGACCCGGTCAACGTGATCGTGGCGCTGACCGTGTACAGCCTCGCGCTGCTGGTGCGGACGGTCGCCGACGCGCTGGAGGCGGTGCCGCCCGTGCTGGTCGACGCGGCCACGGCGATGGGGTACGCGCCGGTCCGCCGGTTCCTCGCCGTCGAGCTGCCCGTCTCGGTCCCGGTGATCCTCGCGGGGGTGCGGGTGGCGGCGGTGTCGTCGATCAGCCTGGTGACGGTCGGCTCGGTCATCGGCTTCGGCGGGCTCGGCCAGATGTTCACCGACGGTTTCCAGCGCGACATCACCGCCGAGGTCGTCGCCGGGATCGTGCTGGTCGTGGCGTTGGCGCTGGTGGTCGACGGGCTGCTGCTGCTCGTCGGCCGGCTGCTCACACCCTGGGACCGCGCGGCGCGGGCCACCCGTCAGGGAGCGACGGCGTGAACTTCCTCGGCTGGCTCGTCGATCCCGCGCACTGGTCGGGACCGGGTTCGATCCCGCAGCGGCTCGTCGAGCACCTGGGCTACACCGCGCTGGTCATGATCATCGCGATCGCGATCGCCGTCCCCCTCGGCGCGTGGATCGGGCACACCGGCAAGGGCGGCTTCCTCGTCGTCGGGTCGGCCAACGGGCTGCGGGCCCTCCCGACGCTGGGCGTGCTCGTCCTGCTCGTGCAGTGGACCGGGCTGGGCATCATCGGCCCGCTCGTCGCGCTGGTGCTGCTCGCGATCCCGCCCGTGCTCGCGGGCACCTACGCCGGGGTGCGCAATGTCGACGCCGCGGTGGTCGACGCGGCCCGCGGGATGGGCATGCGCGGGCGCGGCGTGCTGTTCGGCGTCGAGCTGCCCAACGCACTGCCGCTGATCATCGGCGGGGTCCGCAGCTCGGTGCTGCAGGTCATCTCGACCGCGACGATCGCAGCGTACGTGGGTCTCGACGGACTGGGCCGCTACATCATCGACGGCCTGTCCACCCGCGACTTCCCGCAGATGATCGCCGGCTCCATCCTCGTCGCGCTGCTGGCCGTCGTCGCCGACCTGGCGCTCGCGGGCCTGCAGAAGCTGCTCGTCTCGCCCGGCCTGCAGACCGCCGGCACGGGCCGCCGGGTGCGCGCACTCGCCACCCGGCCCACCGACAACGCCGCCCGGGCGGCGTGAGCCCCGCACAGAAACCCGCACGGAGGACCAACAATGAGACGCTCGCTGATCGCACGGTTCGCGCTGGTCGCGACCGCAGCACTGGCGCTCGCCGCGTGCGGCGGGGGCAGTGACCCGCTGCAGAACGGCGGCTCGGGGAGCTCCGGCTCCGCCGACACCGTCGTCATCGGGTCGGCGAACTTCGTCGAGAGCCAGATCATCGCCAACATCTACGCCCAGGCCCTGCAGGCCAAGGGTGTGAAGGTCGACCTGCGGCCGCCGATCGGCAGCCGCGAGACCTACTTCCCGGCGATCAAGGAAGGCTCGATCGACCTCATCCCCGAGTACACGGGGACGCTGCTGCAGTACCTCAACAAGAACGCCACCGAGACCGAGCCCGACGCCGTGTACACGGCGCTGAAGGCCGCGCTGCCCGACAACCTGACCGTCCTCGACAAGGCCGCGGCCGAGGACAAGGACGCGGTCGTCGTCACCAAGGACACGGCCACGAAGTACAACGCGACGTCGATCGCCGACCTCGCACCGAACTGCGGCCAGCTGACCTTCGGCGGCCCGCCGGAGTTCCAGACCCGTCCCGACGGCATCCCGGGCATCCAGAAGACCTACAACTGCACGTTCAAGGAGTACAAGGCGCTCGACGCCGGCGGCCCGCTCACGGTCGCGGCCCTGAAGAACGGCGACATCCAGGCCGCCGACATCTTCACCACCGACGCGTCGATCCCGACGAACGGCTTCGTCGTGCTGACCGACCCGAAGGACAACTTCGCCGCGCAGAACGTCGTCCCGCTGATCAACAAGGCCAAGGGCACCGGCACCACCGCCGACGTCCTCAACCAGATCTCGGCCAAGCTGACCACCGAGGGCCTCACCCAGCTCAACGCCGAGGCCTCGTCGGACGCCAAGCCGTCGCTGGCGACCGTCGCGAAGAACTGGCTGTCGCAGAACGGCTTCTGATCACGGGACGGCGCGGGGCGGACGCCCGTCCGCCCCGCGCCGCGGCTCCGCCGGGACGCCTCATCACCTGCGGTTGTGAGGCGTCTCACCTGATGCAATCATCGGCCCCGGCAGGCGTCCACCACCGCCGATCCAGGGGGCCACCGTTGGCCGAGCTCGAACCGCGCAACTTCCTTCAGCCGTGTCTGCTGCTCCTGCTGCGCGAGCAGGCCGACCACGGCTACGAGCTGGCCGCGCGGCTTCGACCGATGCACGACGGCGACGGCGACGCGGGCGGGGTCTACCGCGCGTTGCGGGGGCTGGAGCGGCAGGGGCTCGTCCGGTCGGAGTGGGAGTCCTCCGGTGCCGGTCCCGCACGCCGCACCTACCACGTCACCCCCGAGGGCGAGGCGTGCCTCGACGCGCAGGCCCGCGGGCTGCGCCGGGTCGACGCGGCGCTGCACGTCTTCCTGCAGCGCTACGCCCGGATCTGCGGTGCGCCCGACTCGCCGGAGCGGGCCGACCGTCCTGCCGACGGCCGGCCGCGCAACGGCGCCGGGCTCGGTGCGGGCGGTCCGGTTCAGCGATAGCCGGTCACGTCGGCGGGACGGCCGGCGTCCTGCACCTCGACGACGTAGCGCCACGCGTCGGGCGCCGATCCGTCCAGGTCGGTGAACCCGTACTCCTTCGCCAGCCCGCCCGAGGACAGCGACCGGCCGTTCCACCGCCGCCGGTCGGGGTCGGCCGCCAGCGCGGCGACGGCCCTGCCCACGAACCTCGGCGTCTCCGAGATCGCGAAGTGCGGCTCGGTCTCGCACGCCGCGCGCCAGTCGTCCTCGGTGACGCCGAAGTGGTCGAGCATGGTCTCCGACCGCAGCCAGCCCGGCGTGATCGCGACGGCGGTGCCGCCGTGGTCGCGCAGCTCGTGCGCCCAGCTGCGGGCCAGCCGGATCGGCGCGACCTTGGCGAGGTCGTAGTAGACCGTCAGCCGGTAGTTGTCGGCGTTGTACTCGTCCGTGCCGTCGGTGACCTCCACGACGAGCCCGCCCGGGTGGCGCACCATCAGCGCGAGCGCGAAGTGCGCGGTGATGATGTGCGTGTCGACCGCGAGGTGCAGCAGGTGCAGGCCGTCGTCGAGCGAGTGCGTCCACACCGGTGCGTGCCACGCGGTGAGCGGGTCGCCGCCGAAGATGTCGTTGACCAGCACGTCGAGCCGGCCCTGTTCGGCGTCGATGCGCTCGACCAGCGCCCTGACCTGCTCCGGCACGAGATGGTCGGTGGGGACGGCGATGCCGGTGCCGCCCGCGGCCGTCACGAGGTCGGCGGTGTCCTCGATCGTCTCGGCCCGTCCGTACTCCGACGGCGCGCCGCGGCGGCTGCGCCCCGTGACGTAGACGGTCGCCCCGGCGGCGCCGAGCTCGACGGCGATCCCGCGGCCCGCGCCCCGGGTCGCCCCGGCGACGAGGGCGATGCGGCCGGCGAGTGGTCGATCAGCTGTCGTCATCCGGACATCCTGCGTGCAATCACCTGACAGTTCCCGTCAGCCGACCCGTGAACCGGCCCCGGCGTGCAGGAATTGAACAGGTCGCCGCGCGTGTGACCTTGCATACTCGACGAGGAGGCGGGACGGGAGTCCCCGGTCACCGACGACCGGTACCGGACCGCCGGGCGGGGGTGCGATGGATCGGCGGCACGCGTGGGAGGCGTTCCAGTCCGGCGACGATCCCGGTGACGTCGAATCGGGGCTGCTCGACTCCTGGCGGCGCTCGCGGTGGAGCGGGGTCGATCCCGCCCACACCGACATCCCGCAGGTCACCGTCGACGCCGACACGCCGTTCGTGCGCGTCGCCGCCCCGGTGATGCTGAGCCTCGCCGACCAGTTCGCGGGCGCGTCGAGCTGCCTCGCGCTGGCCGACCCGCGCGGCACCGTCGTCTGGCGCTGGGTGTCGGACCGGGGGATCGCCGGCGAGCTCGACGACGTCGGCGTCGTCCGCGGCGGGATGTTCGCCGAGGAGGCCATCGGCACGAACGGCATCGGCACCGCGCTCGAGAGCGGCGGCGCCGCCGTCGTGCTCGGCGCCGACCACTGGGTCGAGGCGTTCCACCGCTGGGCGTGCGTCGCCGCGCCCGTCGTCCACCCGGTGACGCGCAAGGTCCTCGGCGCCGTGAACATCACCTGCCGCGCCGCCGACGCCAGCCGGTTCCTCACCCTCGCCGCCTCGGCGATGGTGCAGGGGGTCTCGGACGCGCTGAAGTCCGACGCCGGAGCATCCGAACGCCGGCTGCTCGAGGCGTTCCTCACCGCCAGGTCCCGTACGACGGCGCCGGTCGTCGCCGTGGACGGGGCGATGCTGCTGGCGACGGACAGCGCCGGGGGAGTGGGCCTGGACCACGCCGAGCTGTGGCCCGTCGTCGTCGAGGCCGGGCCCGGCGGCGAGATCGACGTGGCCGACGGGCTGCGTGCCCAGATCTGGCCGGTCACCGCGGGGACGACGGCCGACGGCGTCGTCCTGACGCTGCGCCCCGACCCGGCGGCCGTCGCGCCCGCCGGCGGGCGCGACCCGCGCGCCGGTCTCGGACCGCTCGAGCACGCGGAGGCCGAGGTCGTCGCGGGTGTGCTCGCCGAGTGCGGCGGCAACAAGGCCGCGGCCGCGGCCCGGCTCGGTATCTCCCGAGGAACCCTCTACGCCAAGATCCGCCGCTACCACCTGACGGCCGCGCCGACCCGCGGCGCGCACCGTCCCGTCTGATCCACCTGACCCCGCGAGACAGGAGAGCCATGCCCGCGACGCCCGTCGTCAACAAGCTGCGGTTCGGGATCTTCATGCCCCCGTTCAACAGCCCGCCGACGCAGAACGCGACGACGTCGCTGCAGCGCGACGTCGAGACCATCCAGCTGCTCGACCGGCTCGGCTACGACGAGGCGTGGATCGGCGAGCACCACAGCGCGGGCACGGAGATCATCGCCGACCCGCTGACGTTCATCGCCCACGTCGGCGCCCTGACCCGGCACATCAAGCTGGGGACGGGCGTCGTCTCGCTGCCCTACCACCATCCACTGTGGATCGCCGACCGCGCGATCCTGGTCGACCACCTGCTGCGTGGCCGCCTGATGCTCGGGGTCGGCCCCGGGTCCCTGCCGACCGACGCGGCCATGGTCGGGCTCGAGCCGGCGCAGCTGCGCCCCGCGCTGGGGGAGGACCTCGACGTCCTGCTCCGGCTGCTGCGCACCGACGAGCGCGTCACCCACCGCACCGACCGGTACCAGGTCGTCGAGGCACGCACGCAGCTCGCCCCGTACTCCGACCCGTGCTTCGAGATCGCGGTGGCCGCGACGGCCTCGCCCGCCGGCCCGATCCTCGCCGGGACGCACGGCCTGAGCCTGCTCTCGATCGGGGCGACGACGCGCGAGGGCTTCGACGTACTCGCCCACCACTGGAACGTCGTCGAGGCGGAGGCGGCCAAGCACGGCCGCACGACCGACCGGTCCCGGTGGCGGCTCGTCGGGCCGATGCACATCGCGGAGACCAAGGAGCAGGCGATCGAGGACGTCCGCTACGGCTTCGACAAGTTCTGCGAGTACACCCAGCGCACGCTCGCGCTGCCGACGTTCCGCGCCGAGGGCGACACCTTCGAGGAGCGGGTGGCCTGGATCAACGAGACCGGGCTGGGCGTGATCGGCACCCCCGACGAGGCGATCACCCAGATCCAGCGCCTGATGGACCAGTCCGACGGCGGGTTCGGCTGCTACATGATGATGCAGCACGACTGGGCGAACTGGGAGGCGACGCAGCGGCACTACGAGCTGTTCGCCCGCCACGTCATGCCGGCGTTCCAGCCGTCGCAGCGCCGGCTGCTCGCGGCCGAGGAGTGGGCGCGCAGCCGCCACGGCGAGCTCGACGCCAAGAACGGCGCCGCGATCCAGGCGTGGGCCGACAAGTACGCGGCCGAGAAGACGGAGGCCGCCGGGCAGGCCTGACCCGTGCGCGGCGATGGTCGCCATGGCGACCATCGCCACTCACGAGGGGTCAGCCGACCCGCCGGGTCCGCACCAGGACGCGGTGGGCCCGGGTGAGCGAGGAGACCAGCGCCACCAGCACGACCGACGTCGCGAGGTAGCCGGGCAGGTGACTGCCGGAGTGCGCCGGGTTCAGCACTGCCATGCCCAGCCCGGCGGCGACACAGACCAGCGGCGTGATCGTCCCGACCAGCGTGATGAGGCCCAGCGCCCGGATCGGCCGCGCCCGCCGCAGCGCGGCGAGGGTGCCGATCGCGAGTGCGGCCGCGACCAGGCTCGCGCCGGGCTCGACGTGGAACAGCAGCGTCGACGCCCACGTCTGCTCCGGCGGCGACGGCGTACCGGTCCAGAACAGCGCCCAGCCGAGCACCAGGGCCGGGAACGTGACGGCGATCAGGGTCGCGGTCCGCCTGCCCTGCGCGGCGGCGAGCTCATGCTGGTACCCCGGCGCGAGCTCGGCGACCTCCCCGAACTCCGCGACCGCCCGGCGCCGGGCCTCGGCGCGCGGGACACCGTTGTCCGACAGCGACTCGGCTGCGTCCTCCAACCCGTCACGAGCCTCCGCCAGCAGGCTCGCGCGGAGCCGACCGGGCCCGTGCAGCGCGGCACCCAGCGCGCCGAGGTGCGCGTCGATCGGGTCCACGACCGGCGCGGTCATCCGGTGGCCGGCCACGGCTCACCTCCGAGCACGCGGTTCACGACGTCGCGGAACTCCTTCCACTCGCCCCGCTGCGCGGCCAGGGCGTGCCGGCCGGCGCGGGTGAGCTTGTAGGTCCGGCGCTCCCGGCCGCCCACGGTGCTCCACGACCCGGCGAGGTTCCCGGCCCGCTCCAGCCGGCGCAGAGCCGGGTAGACGGTGCCGGTCGGCAGGTCGAGCGCGCCGCCGCTGCGGGCCTGCAGGGCCTCGATGATCGCGTAGCCGTGCAGCGGTCCCGTCTCGAGCACGGCGAGGATCAGGCCGTCGAGATGGCCGCGTACGCTGTCGGGTCGCACGAGTAGCGATTCTACGTACGAGCCCGGGGTTCTGCATAGGGGTTCATCAGGGACATCCCTGATGAATATGTAGACAGCCAACCTATAGCGTGGGCTGCGTGGACATCGCCGTAACCGCACCGGAGGCCGTGCCCGAGGCGTCGGCCCGCCGTCCCCGAGTCACGCTCTGGCTGCTGCGGGGCACCGTCACCGCACACCTCATCGCGGTGGTCTGCCAGCCCGTCCTCGCCGGCCTCTTCCTCACCGGAGACGTGGCCGCGATCGAGATGCACGCGACCGTCGCCGACGTCGTCGGCTTCCTGACGCTCGGGACGATCGCCGTCGCGATCGGGTACGTGACCGGCGGCCGTGGCCGGATCTGGGTGCTGCCGGTCGCCGTCGTGCTCTTCCTCGCCGAGGGCCTGCAGATCTTCCTCGGCTACGCCCGGATGCTGCAGTTCCACATCCCGCTCGGGGTGACGATCGTCGTCGCCGCGGTGCTGCTCGCGATCTGGGCCTGGCTGCCGTCGGCCACGCGGGCGCGCGGCGGCCGGGCATGACGCCCCGGCTGTCCCGGCGCGGGTTCCTCGGCGTGCTCGGCGGAGCGGTGGCCGTCGCCGGTCTCGCGGGCTGCGGCGCGGTCGGTCTCGACACCCCCGCCGGGCAGACGGGCGAGATGCTGACCAGCGCCGTCCCGCTGCCGGCGCCCTACCGGGTGCCGTTGCCGATCCCGGCCGTCGCGCGGCCGACCGGGACCCTCGGGGGCGCCGACCTCTACGAGATCACCCAGCTCGCCGCCGACGTCGAGATCATCCCCGGGCTGCGCACCACGATCTGGGGGTACGACGGGACCTTCCCGGGACCGACGTTCGAGACCCGGTCCGGGCGTCCGGTCGTCGTACGGCACACCAACCGGCTCCCGGTCCCGACGGTGGTGCACCTGCACGGCGGGCACACCCCGTCGGACTCCGACGGCTGGCCGCTCGACCTCGTCCTCCCGGTCGGCGACACGTCGAACTGGGCGCACGTGCACAACGGGGTCCCGATGGTCGGCAACACCATCGCCGGTACCCGGGAGCACCACTACCCGATGAGCCAGCGCGCGGCGACCCTCTGGTACCACGACCACCGGATGGACTTCACCGCTCCGAACGTCTACCGCGGGCTCGCCGGGATGCACCTCGTCCGCGACGACGTCGAGGACGCGCTGGGGCTGCCCGCGGGCGACCACGAGCTCCCGCTGTTCGTCTGCGACCGCGCGTTCGCCGCCGACGGGTCGTTCGACTACCCGTCGCTCGACCGGACGCTGCGCACCGTCCCCGGCGTCGAGGACCGCTACATGTCCGGCGTGCTGGGCGACGTCGTACTGGTCAACGGCGCGCCGTGGCCGGTCCACGAGGTCGACGGCACCCGGTACCGGCTGCGGATCGTCAACGGGTCCAACGCCCGCCGCTACTCGTTCGCGCTGCGCGTCCCCGGTGGTCCGGACCTGCCGTTCACCCAGGTCGGGTCCGACGGCGGCCTGCTCGCCGCCCCGGTCCGGCAGACCGCGCTCGACGCCGCGCCCGGCGAGCGGTTCGACGTCGTCGTCGACTTCGCCGCGGTCCCCGTCGGCACCGAGGTCACGATGGTCAACACGCTCGGCACCGGGTCGACCGCCGACGTCGTGCGCTTCCACGTCGTGCGCGCGGCCCGCGACGACAGCCGGGTCCCCGCCCGGCTCGCCGACGACGTCGCCCCGCTGGTGCCGGGCCCGGTCGTGCGCGAGTTCGCGTTCGGCCGGGGCGCGGTCGGCGACACCCGGGGCTGGACGATCAACGGCCGCGCGTTCGACCCGAACTCCTCGCTCGCCGACATCCCGCTCGGCCAGGTCGAGACGTGGCGGTTCCGCAGCGACGTCCACCATCCGGTGCACGTGCACCTCGACCCGTTCCAGGTGCTCGCGCGCGACGGCAGACCCCCGCGCCCCACCGACGTCGGGTGGAAGGACACCGTCGACGTGCTGCCGGCGGAGATCGTCGACGTCGCCGTCCGCTTCACCGACCTCGCGGGCCGCTATGTCTTCCACTGCCACAACCTCGAGCACGAGGACATGGCGATGATGGCCACGATCCGCACCGTCTGACGGCCGCGACCTGGACGGTTGCGGAGCGTGAGGGTAGCCGGGACCGTCACCGTTGTGGGTGATCTGCACGTCAGGGCCACGAAGTCACTACCCCCGCACCGTATGGATTCGCCGCGGCCCGCTCCCTACCGTTCTCGGTAACGCAGGCCTGGACGGGTGAGGGGGTTCCCGCCGATGCAGTGGGTCAACGTCATCCTCGCCGTCTGCTGTCTGGGGCTCGGTGCCCTGCACCTGACGCGGCTCGCCCTGATGCGGGGCGACCGGGTCGGGGAGGCCTCGCACGCCGCGATGGGGCTCGGCATGGCGGCGATGTACTCGCCGCTCGGGGATCCCGTCCCGGGACCGGTGTGGATCGTGGTGTTCGCCGGCACCGGGCTGTGGTTCGCCGCGCTTGCCGTCCGGGCCGGCATCGGCACCCGCGACGCGGGCTATCACGTCGCCTGCGCGGTCGCGATGCTGTTCGTGCTGACCGCGGGCGGGCACGGGACGCCGGGCGGCCACGGCGGGCACCCCGACGTCGCGCTGCTGTCCGTCGCGGCCCTGCTGTTCGCGGGGTTCTTCGCGTGGCACGCCCTGCGCTGCGGCGACCGGCTCGTCGCCGCCGCGCGTGGAGGCGCCTCGTGCGAGTGCGCGCCGGAGGCGCCGCCGCCGGTGCACGCGGCGGGGACCGTCGTGCGCGCCACGGCGGGGCCGACGGCCGCCACGCGGGCGCTCACCGCGGGCGAGGCGGTCGCGCCCGGCCGGCTGGCCCGGGTGCGGTCGGTGCGCACCGCCACCGGGGCCCACATCGCGATGGCCGGGGCCATGACGGTGATGTGCCTGGGCATGCTCTGACGTCCTGCTCCGCGTGGGTGACGGGCAGGCCGCCGCGGCGTCGGCGACGTAGCATCGCAACGGGTTCGGGGCCGTCGGGGGACCCGCGACCCGAGCCCGCGCGACCGGGCCACCCGGACGGATCGGGCGGCGGGCGACCGCTAGATTTCACGCCTGCGCCGGCGAGCCCCCGATCGTCCGGCCGACGAGCGGAAGCGAGGCACACTCCTCATGGCGAGCATCGAAGAGGTCCGGGCCGGTATCGCACTGGCCAACGACAAGGCCTCGGAGAGTCTCGGGGCGCTGCAGCAGGCGCAGTCCTGCATCGAGCAGGCGCAGTCGGCGTTGCAGCAGGTCACCGCGGGCAGCAGCCAGTCCGACGTCGACCAGGCCAACGCCGCCTACGCCGAGGCGGCCCGCAGCATCTCCGCGGTGCAGCAGGCCGTCGCGTCGGCCATCCAGGAGTCCGAGGGCGTCGCGGCCCGGCTGTGAGGGCGGCGACCTGCGGAGCGGGAGCAGACGGTGTCCGTCGCTGAGGTGAGGGCCGCGCTGGCCGAGGTGGCCGAGCTGACGCGCACGGCGGGCGAGCTGGCCGCGCTGGCCCGCGAGCGGATCGACGCTGCGGTACGGGTCCTGGCCGAGCTGAGCAGGCAGCACCCGGAGTCGTTGGTGCCCAAGGGTCTGGCCGGTGCCGTCGACGAGCTCGACCGCGGCCACGGGCACCTGGCCACCGCGCTGACCGCCGTCGGCGACCTCGACGCGCGGCTCTGATGGCCGGGTCGTGATGGCGCGCAGGCCGGGTCGCCGGGAGCGGATCGTCTCGGCGTTCGCAGACTTCGCCGACGCCGTCGAGGCCGCACTGCGCGGTGCGGGGGCTGCCCGCGACGAGGCCGTGCGCGCCCATGCCCGCGCCATGCTGGAGCTCTGGCTGCGCACCGACGGGCTCGACGCCGCACGGGCCGACGAGGGCCTCGCCGCCGCGTTCGCGTCGGCCGAGCTGGCGCCCGTCGTCGCGCGTGTCGAGGCCGACCACGCCGCCGCGTTCGACACCTGGCAGGCCGGTGGCCCCGCGGCGCTGCGTGCGGTGTTCGACGAGGCGGCCCCCGGCGCCGCGGGCGACGACCCGGACCGCTGGATCGGCGACGCGGGCAAGGACGACGGGACCGACGGCGTCCCGCGGCTGTGGCGGATCGGCCACGCGTCGGTCGCCGGGGGCGAGTCGTTCCCGGTCGGGGTGCCGCTGCTCGACGACTCGCACCTGCAGGTCGTCTCCGCCCCCGACTGCCGCGCCACCGCCGAGGCGCTCGTCGAGGCGCTGCTGGTCCGGGTGCTGTCGTACTTCCGGCCGGGTCTGGTGGCCGTGCACGTCTGGGACGTCGGCCAGTTCACCGGCTCGCTGCCCGGGCTCTACCCGCTGACCAGCACCGGCCTGCTCACCGTGCACGATCCCGGCCGGCTGCCGGCCCTGCTGGAGGAGCTCTCCGACCGGATCCGGCGGGTGCACACCCGGGTTCTGGTCGACGGGCACCCGTCGTTGCGCGCGCTCGCCGCGGAGACCGACGGCAGGCGCACCGAACCGTGGCTCGTCGCGGTGCTCGTCGGCAACCGGACCGCCCTGTCCGAGGACGACCACCGCCAGCTCCAGCGCGTGGCCCGAGGCGGCCTGGCCTGCGGCATCTCGCTGGTCCTGCTCGACGTGCCGGTGACGCTCAACGCCGCGGTCGAGACCGTCGACATGCGACCGCCGCGACAGGTGCGGACGTCGATGACCGGCCCGCACGTCGACGTCCGGCTCGACCGGCCGTTGCCCCGGGACAAGGTCGTCGCCGCGGGGATCGCGATCAGCCGGGCGCACGAGGAGTGGCGCAGCCGGGTCGGCACCTTCGCGGACCTGCTGCCGCCCCCCGCGGAGTGGGGGACCGGCCGCGGGGAGCGCGGCGGCACCGCGGCCGGGGTGCACGCGCCCGTCGGGTTCGCCGAGGGCCTGCGCAAGGACCTCGTACTGGCCGACGGCTCCCCGCACGCGCTGATCGGCGGCCCGAGCGGCACCGGCAAGACCAACCTGCTGCTGACCATGATCGGTTCGATGGCGGCCCGCTACAGCCCCCACGAGCTGGAGTTCTACCTGCTCGACTTCAAGGAGGGCGTGTCGTTCGCGCAATTCGCGCCGGGGCGCCGCGACACGACCTGGCTGCCGCACGCGCGTCTGGTGGGGGTCAACGTCAACACCGACCGCGAGTTCGGGTTGGCGCTGCTGCGGTTCCTGTCCGACGAGATGCGCAGGCGGGCCGACGCCGCGAAGGAGCACGAGGTCACCAAGCTCGAGGAGCTGCGCCACCGCGACCCACACGGGCACTGGCCGCGCATCGTCGCCGTGATCGACGAGTTCCAGTACCTGTTCGCCGAGCGCGACGACGTGACCCGGGCCGCCACCCAGCTGCTGGAGGACGTGGCCCGGCGCGGTCGCTCGCAGGGCATCCACCTCGTCCTCGCCAGCCAGGACGTGTCGGGCATCGAGGCGTTCTGGGGCCGCCCCGCGATCTTCGAGCAGTTCGTCCTGCGGGTCGCGCTGCCGCGGGCGCGCCGCGTGCTCGCAGACCTCAACGACGCCGCGCTCGACCTCCCGCGCTGGCACGCCGTGCTCAACCACGAGTCGGGCATCAAGCACGGCAACGAGATCGTCCGCATCCCCGACGCGGCGCAGTCGACCCTCGCCCTGCTGCAGCAGCGCCTGCACGACGACCACGCCGCCGCCTTCGCCCCGCCCGTGCTGTTCGACGGGGCCCGCGCCCCGCGCTACGCCGACCTCGCCGACCGGCTCCCGGCCGCGGGCGGCGGCGCGACGCCGCGGGCGCTCGTCGGCCAGGTGATCGACGTCGCCGCGAGCCCCGCGACCGTCGCACTGCCCGACGCGCCCGCCCGCAACATCGCCGTCCTCGGGGCCGGGGCGTCCGACGCGCTCGCGGTGCTGGCCGCGGCCACGGCGTCGCTGCGCGACCAGTACGCGCCGGGGGAGGTCGACGTCGTGCTGGTGCCGCTCGTCGTCGAGGCCGTGGAGCCCGCGCGGCGGATGGCCGCCCGGTTGGCGGGGCACGTCGTCACGACCGTCGGGCTCGACGGGGTCCGTGAGCGGGTCGAGACGCTCGCGGCCGACGTGACGGCCCGGCTCTCCGGCGGCCCACGCCGCCCGGTCCACCTCGTCCTCCTCGGTGGAGACGCCGCCGACCACGTCCTCGACCGGCCGGGGACCGAGGCGCTGCGGCGCATCCTGCACTTCGGCCCGGAGACGGGCGTGCACGTGCTGGGGTGGTGGCGCAGCGTCGGACGGCTTCGGACACTGCTCACCCTCGGCGCCGCTCCCGACGACATCGGCGCCTGGGTGGCGCTCGACGTGCAGGGCAGCGAGCTCGGGCCGCTCGGGCCGGGGCTGCTGCAGTGGGCGCCGCGGCCCGGCCGCGGCCTGTTCTTCGACCGCGCGCAGCACGCCCGGCCGCAGGTCGTCCTGGTGCCGGAGCCGGAGCAGGACCAGGCATCACGATCCGGTGCCGCGGGCGAGGTGCCGCTGTCGGGTGCGGCGGGCGAGGGGCCGCTGCCGAGTGCGCCCGGTGACGTGCCGCTGTCCGGTGCGGCCGGTGACGTGTCACGGGAGGACCGGGGATGACGTTCGACGAGCCCTCGGAGCAGCAGCAACCCGCGCACGCGGCGAGCCCCGCGGACCGCTACAAGGCCATCACGGCCGAGATCACCGGCGCCGTCGAGGCCGTCCGGGAACGCGACCGGGCGCGCGCAGCCGAGCTCACCCGCGTCCTCGCCGAGCTCGACGACGCCATGACGCGCGTCGGTGACCGGGTCGCGCTGTCGCGGCTGGCCGTCGAGCTGCACTGGGAGGCCGCGCTCGAGGCGCTGTGGTCGGAGTCCTGGATGACGTTGCGCCCCATGCCGTCCCCTGAGCCGACGCCGCCCGGCTCCGGCCAGCGGGCGAGCCTCGACGAGCTCGACGAGGCGGTCGCCGCCCGGTTCGCCGAGCTGTCCGACGCCGTGCACCGCCGCCGGCTGGGCCTGCGCCGCTGACCGGGCGTCCGCCCGTCGTGGACGGGGCCGCCCGCCGGGCGCGGGTGCGGATCAGTCCTCGTCGTCGCGGGCCAGGAAGCTCGCCAGCCGCTCCACGGCGTCCTCGAACGCCGGGTTCTGGTCGACGAAGGCGCGCAGCCGGTCGGCGACCCACTCGATGCTGACCTGCTCCTCGCCCCGGCGGTCGACGAGCTCCTCGATGCCCCGGTCGGTGAAGTACACGCCCGCATAGTAGGCGTGGGCCTACCGCCCGCCGGTCGGACCTCGTGAGTGGCGATGGTCGCCATGGCGACCATCGCCACTCACGGTCAGCCCGGATCAGCTCAGCTCAGCGCCTCGTCGAGGATCGCGGCCTGCTCGACCTCGTGGACCTTCGACGAGCCGGCCGCGGGCGCGGCCATCCGGCGCCGCGACACGCGGGTCAGGCCCGAGAGCCGCTCCGGGAGCTTCTCCCGCAGGTCGAGGCCGAAGAACGGCCACGCGCCCTGGTTGGCCGGCTCCTCCTGGACCCAGCGGATGTCGTCGGCGTTGGGGTAGCGCTCGAGGACCGCGGCGAGCTGGCGGTCGGGCACCGGGTAGAGCTGCTCGATGCGGACGATCGCGATGTCGTCGCGCCCGCCGCGCTTCTCCATCGCCGCCGCCAGCTCCCAGTAGATCTTGCCCGAGCACAGCAGCACCCGGCGCACCCCGGGGGCGGGGCTGTCGGAGTTGCGGAAGCGCGGGTCGTCGATCACGGTGCGGAAGCGGCCACCGGTGAAGTCCGACAGCGGGCTGACGACCTGCTTGGCGCGCAGCATCCACTTCGGCGTGAACACCACCAGCGGGCGGCGCACCCCGTCGAGGGCGTGCCGGCGCAGCAGGTGGAAGTGGTTCGCGGGCTCCGACGGCATCGCGACCGTCATCGACCCCTCGGCACACAGCTGCAGGAACCGTTCGATGCGTCCGGAGCTGTGGTCGGGGCCCTGGCCCTCGAGGCCGTGCGGCAGCAGCAGCACGACGTCGGCCATCTGCCCCCACTTGGCCTCACCGGAGGAGATGAACTCGTCGATGATCGACTGCGCGCCGTTGACGAAGTCGCCGAACTGCGCCTCCCACATGACGAGCGCGTCCGGGTTGGCCACGGAGTAGCCGTACTCGAAGCCGAGCGCCGCGTACTCCGACAGCGCCGAGTCGTAGGGCAGGAAGCGGCCCTGGTCCTCGGCGAGGTTGCGCAGCGGGAAGTACTCCTCGCCGGTCTTGCGGTCGATGACGACCGAGTGCCGCTGCACGAACGTGCCGCGCCGCGAGTCCTGCCCGGAGAGCCGGACCAGCTTGCCGTTGAGCGCCAACGAGCCCATGGCGAGCAGCTCGCCGAAGGCCCAGTCGACGTCGCCCTCGCGCGACATCTTCTCCCGCTTGGCCAGCACCGGCTTGACCCGCTGGTGCACGGTGAAGCCTTCCGGCAGCTGCACGTGGGCGTCGCCGATGCGGTGGATGACCTCCAGCGGCACCGAGGTGTCGAGGTCGGTGGGCACCGACTGCTCGTTCTCGACCGAGGGCGAGAGCGTCGGCGGCGTGCGCTCCAGCTCGCGGACCTCGTTGAACACGTGCTCGAGCTGGTTGGAGAAGTCCTTCAGCGCGGCCTCGGCCTCGTCGACGGTGATGTCGCCGCGGCCGATCAGGGACTCGGTGTAGATCTTGCGGACGCTGCGCTTGGCGTCGATGACGTCGTACATCGCCGGCTGCGTCATCGAGGGGTCGTCGCCCTCGTTGTGGCCGCGGCGCCGGTAGCAGATCATGTCGATCACGACGTCGTTGTTCCAGCGCTCGCGGTACTCGACCGCCAGCTTGGCGACCCACACGCACGCCTCGGGGTCGTCGCCGTTCACGTGGAAGACCGGCGCGCCGATCATCTTCGCGACGTCGGTGCAGTACTGCGACGAGCGCGACTGCTCGGGCGCGGTGGTGAACCCGACCTGGTTGTTGACGACGACGTGCACGGTGCCGCCGGTGCGGTAGCCGCGCAGCAGGGCGAGGTTCAGCGTCTCGGCCACGACGCCCTGCCCGGCGAACGCGGCGTCGCCGTGCAGCATCAGGGGCAGCACCGGGAAGGCGCCGTCGCCCTGGTCGAGCAGATCCTGCTTGGCCCGGACGATCCCCTCGAGCACGGGGTCGACGGCCTCGAGGTGGCTCGGGTTGGACGCCAGCGACACGACCGTCTCGCCGTCGCCGAACATGCGGAAGTACTTGCCCTCGGCGCCGAGGTGGTACTTGACGTCGCCGGAGCCGTGGGCCTGGCCCGGGTCGAGGTTGCCCTCGAACTCGCGGAAGATCTGGCTGATCGGCTTGCCGACGATGTTGGCCAGCACGTTGAGCCGGCCGCGGTGCGGCATGCCGATGACGACCTCGGCGAGCTCGTGCTCGGCAGCCTTGTCCAGCACGGCGTCGAGCAGCGGGATGACGGTCTCGCCGCCCTCCAGGGAGAACCGCTTCTGCCCGACGTACTTCGTCTGCAGGAAGGTCTCGAACGCCTCGGCGGCGTTGAGCTTCGACAGGATGTACTTCTGCTCGACGACCGGCGGCTTCTGGTGCGGGACCTCGATGCGCTCCTGCAGCCAGGCCCGCTGCTCCGGGTCGGCGATGTGCATGTACTCGGTGCCGATGGTGCGGCAGTACGCGTCGCGCAGCACACCGAGCACGTCGCGCAGCTTCATCCGCAGCTGGCCCGCGAAGCCGCCGACCGCGAACTCGCGGTCGAGGTCCCACAGCGTCAGCCCGTGGCTGAGCACGTCGAGGTCGGGGTGACGGCGCTGGCGGTAGTTGAGCGGGTCGGTGTCGGCCATCAGGTGGCCGCGCGTGCGGTAGGACTCGATCAGCTCGAGGACGCGCGCGGTCTTGTCGACCTCGCCCTCGGCGAAGTCCTGCACCCAGCGGATCGGCTCGTACGGGACGCGCAGGGAGCGGAAGATGTCGTCGAAGAACCCGTCGCCGCCCAGCAGCAGGTGGTGGACCCGGCGCAGGAAGTCGCCCGACTCCGCGCCCTGGATGATCCGGTGGTCGTAGGTCGACGTCAGCGTGATGATCTTGCTGATGCCGAGCTCGGCGAGCCGCTCCTCGCTGGCGCCCTGGAACTCGGCGGGGTACTCCATCGCGCCGACACCGACGATCGTGCCCTGGCCCTGCATCAACCGCGGCACCGAGTGGTTGGTGCCGAGGGTGCCCGGGTTGGTGAGGCTGATCGTGGTGCCCGCGAAGTCCTCGGCGGCGAGCGTGCCGTTGCGCGCCTTGTGGACCATGCTCTCGTAGGCGGACCAGAACTGCGCGAAGGTCATCTCCTCGCAGCCCTTGATCGACACGACGACGAGGGAACGCTGCCCGTTCTTGCCCTGCAGGTCGATCGCGAGCCCGAGGTTGACGTGCTCCGGCTGGACGGCCGTGGGCTTCCCGTCGACCTCGACGAAGTGCCGGTTCATCACCGGGAAGTCGGCCAGCGCCTTGACCACCGCGTAGCCGATGAGGTGGGTGAACGACAGCTTGCCGCCACGCGTGCGCTTGAGCTGGTTGTTGATGACGATGCGGTTGTCGGCGATGAGCTTCGCCGGCACGGCGCGCACGCTCGTCGCGGTCGGCACGGCGAGCGAGGCGTTCATGTTCTTGACGACGGCGTTCGCCGCCCCGCGCAGGGGCAGCACCTCGCCCTCGGCGGCGGCGGGCGCGGGCTTGGCGGCGGCACGCGACGTGGTGCCCGCGACGGGCTTGCCGGGGGCGGCGCCGTTCGCCGACCGGTCGGCCTGCTGGGCCGGCTTCTGCGTGGCGGGCTGCTGCACGGTCTTCTCGGTGGTCTTCTCCGCCTTGTCCTCGGGGGCCGGTGCCGAGCCGTTCGCCGCGGCCGTCCCGGAGGCGGCGGCGGAACGGGGAGCGGCGGCGGAGGCGGAGGCGGAGGCGGTCGGGGTCGTCGTGGTGGAGGTGGTTCCGTTCGACTCCGTCTCGTCGTCACCTGACGGCGGCCGGTAGTCGGCGAAGAAGTCGTGCCAGGCGGCGTCGACGGCATCCGGGTCGTCGAGGAAACGCTGGTACATCTCCTCGACGAGCCATTCGTTGGGGCCGAACTGGCTCGTCTGGCCGGAGGTACTGCTGGTGGACACGCTGAATCGCCTCGGTTCGCTCGATTTGTCGTCTCTTCGCCGGGACCCTTCGAGAGTAGTCCTCCCCCGAACGGGGAGGTACCGCACGGAGCCTCACTGACCCTGTCGCGTTCGTCGCTCCGGACGTTTCGCTCCGTGGCGGCCGGTCGGCGCCCGGCACCGACCGTTCGGCCCTCCCCCGTCCGGGGGTGCGGGCGGGGGAGGCGGGTCACCCCCTCGGCGGCGGGACCAGCGGGGTCGCCGTGGCACGGACCGTCCAGCGGCCGGGGACACCGCGCAGCACCGTCGCGGTGAGGGGAGCGGCGTCGAGCCGCCAGAAGCCCGTCGCGGGCGCACCCAGCACGGCCAGCACCACCGCCCGGACGACGGCCGCGTGGGTGACGACGACGAGGTGCGCCGCGCGCCCCTCCGCAGGGACGAGCCCGGGGTCGGCGAGCGTGGCGGCGACACGCGCGGCAAGTGCGGTGAGCGACTCGCCGTCGTGCGGGGCGGCGTCGGGATCGGCGAGCCACGTCCCGACGGCGGCCGGCTCGGCGGCGGCGACCTCGTCGAGGGTGGAGCCGCGCCAGCGGCCGAGGTCCCAGTCGCGCCACACGTCGGCGGGGCGGGCCGCGAGGCCCAGCGCGGCCGCCGTCGCGACGCAGGCCTGCGCGGGGGAGCACACCGCGGCCGTGACGCGGGACAGCGCGCCCCGCGCGGCCCCGGCGGCCGCCGCCCCCCGGGGTTCGAGCGGCTCGTCGGCGGCGAAGGCGGCCGCCGCGGTCGCGGCCGTCGACGCGTGCGTGACGAGGGTGAGGCGGGCGCTCGCGGGCGCTGCGGCGCTCACTGGGGTGCGCCGGTCAGCCGAGCCACTCCCGGACCTGGCCCAGCAGCCCGACCGGGTCCTTCGAGACGGGCGAGACGTGCAGGTGCGTCACCCCGGCCTCGGCCAGGGAGGCGATCCGCTCGCGGAGCTTCCCGGGCGGCCCGGTGAGCGTCATGCCGTCGACGAACTCCTCCGGCAGGGCCGCCGCGGCCTCCTCCTTGCGTCCGTCGAGGTAGAGGTCCTGGACGGTCCTCGCCGCGTCCGGATAGCCCTGCCGGGCGAAGACCGTGTTGTAGAAGTTCCGACCGCGCGCGCCCATCCCGCCGATGTAGAGCGCGAACATCGCACGGGCGGCGTTGCGGGCGTGCACGATCATGTCGTCGTCGACGGCGAGGAAGCCGCCGCCGGTCATCTGCAGCGGACCCAGCGCCGGGTCGCGCTTGGCGAAGCCCTCCTCGAGCGCGGGACCGAACACCTCGCGCACCTTCTCGGGCACGACGACGTGCGGCAGCCAGCCCGTCGCGATCTCCGCGGTCATCGCCACGTTGCGCTCGCCGAGGGCGGCGATCCACACCGGGATGTCGGCGCGGACCGGGTGGTTGATCAGCTTGAGCGGCTTGCCCAGCCCGGTGCCGCGGTCCTCCGGCAGCGGGATCTCGTAGAGGCCGTGGTGGGTGACGCGCTCGCGCGCCCAGACCTTGCGGCAGATCTCGACGACCTCGCGGGTCCGTGCGACCGGCTTGTCGTAGGGCACGCCGTGGAAGCCCTCGATGACCTGCGGTCCGGACGCGCCGAGGCCGAGCACGAAGCGGCCGCCCGACAGCGCGTCGAGCGACGCGGCCGTCATCGCCGTCAGCGTGGGCGTGCGGCTGTAGATCGGGAGGATGCCCGAGCCGATCTCCACCCGCTCGGTGCGCGCGGCGAGGTAGCCCATCGTCGAGACGGCGTCGAAGCTGTAGGCCTCCGCGACCCACACGATGTCGAGTCCCGCCTTCTCCATCTCGACGACGGACTCCGCCGTCGCGCGCGGGTCGTCCCCGTAGGAGATCTGGGTGGACAGTTTCATCGACGCCATGCCCGTTGAGTAGCCCACAAGTTACTCACGAGTCAAGCGACCCGGCTGCGGCTACGACCACGGTGTGCGCGGCCGGGCGAGCGCGACGCCGTCGATCTCGACGTCGACGCGCTCGTCGAAGAACGCGACGAGCCCGGCGAGCGGGGTGGCGTCGGGCAGCGGCTGCGGGTAGGTCCACGCGACGTCGGGCAGGCCGCCGGCGGACAGGTAGCTCGCCACGCCCTTGTACGCGCAGGTGGTGACGGTGTCGCTCGGCGCGAGGTCGGCGACGAGGTCGGCCCGCGGGAGGTAGTGCCGTACCGGCAGGTTGGTCTCGAACACCGCCGTCGGCGTCCGGCTCTCGGCGAGCAGCACCCCGTCCGCCGAGATCCGCACGTGCCGGGAGCTGCGCCGCGCGTCGACGCGGTGGTACGGGTCGCGCGGATGGCCGACGACCGGCTCGTCCTCCTCCCACCACGTGTCCGGGCCGGCGAAGTCGACGACGACGTGCCCGGCGAGGTCGGGGTCCTCGGGGCGGAACGCGGCCCCGCGCAACGGCGCCGCCCCGGTGCTCATCGTCAGCACCGCGCCCGGTGTGCTGTGCACGCCGAACCCGGTCTCGGGCGTCAGCACCTGGGCGCCGGCGGGCCCGACGGGGACGGCGCCGGGCCCGTCGCGACGGCCGGCGTAACCCGGGTCGGGCGTGAGCGTGGCGACGACGTCGTCGACCGGGACGGCGTACTGCGGCACGACCCGGCCCGGCTCCCACACCAGCGCCGCGCGCGAGGAGTCGAGCAGCAGCGTCCCGCCCGACCACGCCCGTACCCGGCGGGCGATCGGCTCGTGGCGCAGCGCGGGCAGGCTCGCGGCGAGATGGTCTCCGACGCGCAGGGCCATGACGGCCTCCGTCCGCTGGGTCGGGTCGGGTGATGACGGGTGACGTGGGTGCCGACGCCCGGGGTCAGACGGTCTGGCGCTCGCGGCCCTCCCAGTACGGCGCCCGGAGGTCCTTCTTCAGCACCTTGCCCGTCGGGTTGCGCGGCAGCTCCGCGACGACGTCGACCGACTTGGGGCACTTGAACGACGCCAGGTGCTCGCGGCAGTAGGCGAGCAGCGACTCCTCGTCGACGGTCGCGCCCGGCGCGGCGACGACGACCGCCTTGCCGACCTCGCCCCACCGGTCGTCGGGCACCCCGATGACCGCGACGTCGCCCACGTCGGGGTGCTCGGCGAGGACGCGTTCGATCTCGGCGGGGTAGATGTTCTCGCCCCCGGAGATGATCATGTCCTTGATCCGGTCGGTGACGTAGACGTACCCGTCGGCGTCGACGTGACCGCCGTCGCCGGAGCGCAGCCAGCCGTCGTCGGTGATGGCGGCCGCGGTCGCGTCGGGCTTGCGCCAGTAGCCGGCCATGAGCTGCTCGGTGCGCACCCACACCTCGCCGGGCTCGCCCGTCGGCACCCGGTCGCCGGTGGCGGGATCGCGGATCTCGATCTCCACGCCCGGGATCGGCGTGCCCGCGGAGACGAGCCGGTGCGCGACGTCGGGGTTCTCGTGATCGGCCGGCCCGAGCGTGGTGACGACGCCGCACGCCTCGGTCATCCCGTACACCTGCTGCAACGTGCCCGGGAACAGCGCGACGCAGGCCCGCAGCACGGGCAGCGGGATCGGCGAGGCGCCGTAGGAGAGGATCTTCAGCGACGAGTAGTCGCGGTCGGCGGCGTCCGGGACGGCGGCGAGCGCGGCCATGAGCGCCGGCACCAGGAAGGTGTGGGTGATGCGCTCGGCGACGAACATGTCGAGGACGCCCGCCGGGTCGGGGATGCGCATGATCACCATCCGCGCCCCGGCGGTCATCGCGACGAAGGAGTAGCTCGTCCCGCCGACATGGAACAGCGGCATCGCGACCTGCACGACGGCGCCGGCCTCCATCGGCACCTCGGCCAGGACGTTCGCGGCGTGCGCGAGCATCCCGCGGTGGGTGAGCATGGCGCCCTTGGGGAAGCCCGTCGTCCCGGAGGTGTAGAGCTGGACGAAGCAGTCGTCCGGCGCGACCGGGTGGACCTCCGGGTCGGGGTCGTGCGCGGCGAGCAGCGCCTCGTACTCGTCGTCGGCGCCCCCGATGCGGACCAGCCGCTCGACCGTCGGCACCTTCTCGCGAAGCGACTCCGCGGCCGCCGCGAACTCGGGGCCGACGAACAGCAGCTTCGCCTCGGCGTCGTTGATCACGTAGACGATCTCGGGCGGTGCCAGCCGGAAGTTGACGACGGCGTTCGCCGCGCCGATCTGCGCGCACGCCAGCGTGAGCTCCAGGCAGGACGGGTGGTTGAGGTCGAGCACCGCGATCCGGTCGCCGGGGCCGACACCCGCCGCGCGCAGCGCACCCGCGAGCCGGTGCACACGCTCCTGCAGCTCCCGCCACGTCCAGGTGCGACCGTCGAACCGGACGACCTCGTCGTCGGCCCGCTCGGTGGCCCAGTGCGCGAGCAGCGAGGGGATGTCGGGGAAGTGCGGCGTCATCGAGCGCTCCCGGGTCCGGCGATGGTGTGTCCCACGCCACGCTAGTACTCACCGACGATCACCGGAACGGGACGATCGGCACGGATCGTGCACCGCGGGACGGCTGTGGATGCACGTCGGCGGGATGTCGGGGAGCGGGCATAGCCTGATCGTGTGGCACCGGCAGCGCGCACCGCGGAGGCACCCGCGGACGGAACGACGGACGGGCGCACCGGCTGGATCCGCAAGCTCGGTGGCGCCTGCATGCGTCACCGCGGGGTGACGATCGGGGCGCTCGTCGCGTCCGTGCTGGGCGTGAGCCTCGATGCGGCGGGGCCGCTGCTCGCGCGCGTCGCGATCGACGACGCGGTCCGCGGCATCACCGACGTGCTGGTCCCCGTCGTCGTTGCGGTCCTGTCGCTGGCCACGGTCCGGTTCGGTGCGTCGTTCGCGCGGCGCTACCTGGCCGGCCGCATGGCACTCGACGTGCAGCACGACCTGCGCCGCCAGGTGTTCGCGGCCGTCCAGCGGCTCGACGGGCAGCGGCAGGACCAGCTGCGCACCGGGCAGGTCGTCTCGCGGGCGATCACCGACCTGCAGCTCGTGCAGAGCCTGCTGCAGATCGTCCCGCTCAGCGCCGGGACGGTCGTGCTCGTGGTCGTCTCCATCGGCGCGATGCTGTGGCTGTCCCCGCTGCTCACCGTGGTCGCGCTGATCATGCTGCCGCTCGCGGCGCTGGTCACCAACCGCACGCGGCGGGTGCTGTTCCCGGCCACGTGGTCGGCCCAGCAGCGCGCCGCCGACGTGGCGCAGCAGGTCGAGGAGACCGTCACGGGCGTGCGCGTCGTCAAGGGGTTCGGGCAGGAGGAGCGCGAGGTCCGCACGCTGGAACGGATCTCGCGGCGGCTGTTCGCCGAGCGGATGCGCTCGGCGCGGATGACCGCGCGGCTCAACCCGACGCTGCTCGCCCTGCCCACCCTCGGCCAGGTCGCGGTCGTCGGGCTCGGCGGGGCGCTCGCGCTGGGCGGGTCGATCACCATCGGCACGTTCCTGGCGTTCACCACCTACGTCGCACAGCTGGTCGGGCCGGCCCGGCTGGTGGGCTCCCTGATCGTGTCCGCGCAGCTCGCGCGGGCCGGCGTCGAGCGGGTGTACGACCTCGTCGACGCCACCTCCGAGGTCACCGACCCCGACGAGCCGGCGTCGCTGCCCGCGGGGCCGCTGGACATCGAGCTCGACGAGGTCGTGTTCGGCTACACCCGCCGCGACCCGGTGCTCGACGGCGTGTCCCTGCACGTGCAGCCCGGCGAGACCATGGCGCTCGTCGGCGGGGCGGGGTCCGGGAAGTCCACGGTCGCACTGCTCCTGCCGCGGTTCTACGACCCCCAGGTGGGCGCGTTGCGCCTCGGCGGGGTCGACCTGCGCCGGCTGCGGCTGGCCGACCTGCGCTCCGAGCTCGGGGTGGTGTTCGAGGAGGCGTTCCTGTTCTCCGACACCATCCGGGCCAACATCGGCTACGGTCGCCCCGACGCCACCGAGGCCGAGATCCGGGCCGCGGCCGAGGCCGCGCAGGTCGCCGGGTTCGTCGAGGCGCTCCCCGAGGGATACGACACCCTCGTCGGCGAGCGTGGGCTGACGCTGTCGGGCGGGCAGCGGCAGCGGATCGCGCTGGCCCGCGCGATGCTCACCGACCCCCGGGTGCTGGTGCTCGACGACGCGACGTCGGCCGTCGACACCGCCACCGAGGCCGCGATCCACTCGACGCTGCGCTCGCTGACCGCGGACCGCACGACGCTGCTCGTCGCCCACCGCCGGTCGACGCTGGCGCTGGCCGACCGGATCGCGGTGCTCGACGAGGGGCGCGTCGTCGACGTCGGCACCGAGGCCGAGCTCATGGCGCGCTGCCCGCTGTTCCGGACGCTGCTCGCCGCCGACGGCCCAAACCTCGACGGTGCTGATCTCGACGGTGCTGATCTCGACGGTGCAGATCTCGACGGTCCCGCTGTTCCCGACGCGCCGGCCCCGGAGGCGGTCCGAGGGGCCCTGCCCGCGGCGACCGCCGACGGCGTCACCCCGGAGCTCTGGCCGGACGTCGTCGAGGACCGGGCCGGGTCGGCCCGTGCGGTGCGGGCGGCCGCGGCGTCGAGCGGCGGGGTGCGCGGCAGCGCGGGCGCAAGCGCGCTCGTCGGGGGAATCCCGGCGACGCCCGAGCTCCTCGAGCGGGTGGAGGCCCTGCCGCCCGCCACCGACGAGCCCCGGCTCGGCGACACCGACCCCACCTCGCCGCTCGACGGTGCCCGCCTCGGCCGCATCCTGCGTCCCGTCCGGGGCCTGCTCGCGCTGGGCCTGGTCCTCGTGGCGCTCGACGCGCTGAGCTCGCTGGCGTTCCCGAGCATCGCCCGCTACGCCGTCGACTCCGGGATCACCGGCGGGTCCGGGCGCGCCATCGTCGTCGCGACGCTGCTCGGGATCGGGTTGGTCGCGGTCAGCTGGCTCGTCGTCGCGGCCGAGACGGTCGTGACCTCGCGGACCGGCGAGAGCCTGCTGTACTCGCTGCGCGTCCGCAGCTACGCGCACCTGCAGCGGCTCGGGCTCGACTACTACGAGCGCGAGCTGTCCGGCCGGATCATGACCCGGATGACCACCGACGTCGACGCCTTGTCGACGTTCCTGCAGACCGGGCTCGTGCAGGCCGTCGTCAGCCTGCTGACGGTGGTGGGCGTGGCCGTCGCGCTGCTCGTCACCGACGCCCAGCTGGCCCTGGTCGCGCTCTCGGTCGTGCCGCTGCTGGCCGCCGCCACCGTCGTGTTCCGACGCCTCTCGTCCCGCGCCTACGCCGAGGCCCGGGAGAAGGTCAGCGCCGTCAACGCCGACATGCAGGAGAACGTGTCCGGGGTGCGGGTCGCGCAGGCGTTCGTGCGCGAGGAGCACAGCGCCCGGGCCTTCGGTGCCCGCAGCGACGCCTACCGCCGCACCCGGATGCGCGCCCAGCGCTACATCGCGACCTACTTCCCGGGCGTCGCCTACCTGTCCGACATCGCGCAGGCCCTCGTCCTGGGCGTCGGCGCGGCCCGGGTCGCCGCGGGCGACCTCACCCCCGGCGTCCTCACCGCCTTCCTGCTGTACCTGGGCATGTTCTTCACCCCGGTCCAGCAGCTCTCGCAGGTGTTCGACGGGTACCAGCAGGCCCGCGTCGGGCTCACCCGCATCTCGGAGCTGCTGCGCACCCCGACCTCCGTCCCCGCCCGACCCGACGAGCGCGTCGGACCCGCGGTGGCGGTCCCGGCCCGGCTGCGCGGCCGGGTCGAGCTGCGCGACGTCTGCTTCCGCTACGACGCGGCCGCCGACCCCGCCGTCGTCGGAATCTCCCTCACCGTCGAGCCGGGGGAGACCGTCGCACTGGTCGGGGCCACCGGTGCCGGGAAGTCGACGCTGGTGAAGCTGATCAGCCGGTTCTACGACGTCGGCGCCGGCGCCGTGCTCGTCGACGGCGTCGACGTGCGCCGCTTCCCGCTGACGGACTACCGGCAGCACCTGGGCGTCGTACCCCAGGAGCCGCACCTGTTCACCGGCGACATCGCCGCCAACATCGCCTACGGCCGGCCCGACGCCTCGCCGGCCCGGATCGAACGCGCCGCCCGGGCCGTCGGAGCGTTGCCGCTGGTCAGATCGTTGCCCGGCGGGTTCCGGCACCCAGTCGGGGAACGCGGGCAGGGGCTCTCGGCGGGGCAGCGCCAGCTCGTCGCGCTGGCCCGGGCCGAGCTGGTCGACCCCGACATCCTCGTGTTCGACGAGGCAACCGCCGCCCTCGACCCCGCCACCGAGGCCGCGGTCCTCGCCGCGGGCGACCACCTGACCTCGCGGCGCACCGCCTTCGTCGTCGCCCACCGGCTGGCCACCGCCGCCCGCGCCGACCGGATCGTCGTCCTCGACGGTGGCCGCGTCGTCGAGCAGGGCACACACGCCGAGCTGCTCGCTGCGGGTGGGCGCTACGCCGCCCTCTGGGCCGCGGGCGAGCTGGAGCCCGCCGCGCCCGACGAGCCCACCCCCGACGACCGCCCCGCCGCCCGCTCCGCCTGACCCGGACCGCCCTCCTCGCCCTGCCGGACGTCCTGCGGGCGCAAAGTCGGGAGCGCACCCTGCCCCGCCGGCGCCTCGGCGTCACGACCTTGGGTGCCCCGGCGGTGCCGGCGGGGCCGTTCGGCGCCGGGGTGATCACCATCTGCGGGACTCGAGCGCATCCTGGTGCGCCGATGTCCCGTGCACCTCGATCAACGTCACGCGGCACGGGCGAGCGCGGCGTGGATGGTGGCGAGCACGGCCTGGGGGTCCGTCGTGAGGTCGTGCCAGGTGAAGCGGAGGAGCGTCCAGCCCTGCGTGACCAATGCGTTGCCCTTGCGGCGGTCGGCCCGGAAGCGAGCCGGGTCGACGTGCCAGGCCCAGCCGTCGACCTCGATCGCCAGCCGGCGGGCCGGGAACGCGATGTCGATCCGGAACTCCTGGAACGGATGGTCGACCCGCCAGCCGCGCATCCCCGCCTCCCGCAGCAACCTGACCAGCAAGCGCTCTGCGACCGAGCCTGCCCGGTCGGCAGCCGCGGTGAGTAGCTTCCCGGCTCTCGGTGATCCCCGTCGTCCGATCGCTCGGCAATGAGCGTGGTGCAGAGCCGCGAAGCTGATGTGTCGCTGCAGCGCCCGGTCGAGGAACGCCGCACCGTCGGGAAGCGTGACCGCTGTGTCGAGGACGGTCAGCGCGGCGCCGGTGAGCCAGATGCCGCGCTGGCCGATGCGGTCCAGCTGGCTGAGGTCGCGTCGCCGGATCCGCACGCCGGGCTGTGCTCGCGGCTTCGTCCGGGCGGGCACGGTCAGCTCCACGGGGTCCGGAGCCGACGGCAGCATCCCGAGCCAGTACGCGGCCGCGGGCCCCGAGACGGTGGCGTCGGGACCCGCCCAGAGCCAGGCCGCTCGAACGCGCACCTCGTCGGTGAGCCGATGACCCGCCGCGAGGTACACACCCGGGTGCAGCCTCGCCCATCCCGCGGATCGGGCCCGTTGCTGCAACGTCCGCGGCGCGACACCGTATCTCCCGCGCCTGCGCGTCGGAGACGAGCCCGCCTTGGCGCCGCAGCAGATCGTCGATCGGCATCGGTGCATCGTGACGAACGGTGGCAGATGGGAAGCCCGTCTCGGGCAGACGTTCGCGCTTGCGCATCGTCGGACGAGCCGGAATTCGCGGGACGCCGGCGCACTCGGGGGCGCTCATGTCCCTGGTTCGCCGATCACCTGAGAGGGGCACGGCGCCCGGCGGGCTCGTCTCGGAGCGCGCGGTGCAGAGCGGTGATCGTCGGTCAGGGGACAGCCGGGGCGTCGTCGGAGAACGCAGGGGGCCCGGCCACCCCGCGGCCCTGGGCGGGAGCGCGCGTGAGACCCTCGACCCGGTGAACGGCCGGTTCGACGCGCGCAGCGGCGCGATCCTGCCCGATTTCGGGCAGGATTCTGGCGTGTCGGACGTCGGCCGGGCACGATCGGGCTCCGTGCCCGCCGGAGAACTCGATGCCCACCGTGAGCTCGTCGAGCATCTGGTGCGGAGCACGCCGCTGTCGGAAGGGGAGGCGGGGCGCGTGGTGGCCGAGATGCTCGGCTACTTCGGCGAGTCGACGGAGCACTTCGTGCGGCGTCGGCACGGCGAGCTGCAACGTCGGGGGATGACCAACGATCGCATCTTCGAGCGGGTGGGCGCCGAGCTGGCCGTCCGCCGGGTGGTGCCGCCGGCGCTGTCCGCCCGCCAGTTGCGACGCATCGTCTACGGATAGGAGCCGCCTGTGTGCGGGATCGTCGGATACGTCGGGGCGCAGGACGCGGCCCCGATCCTGCTGGAGGGCCTGGGCCGGCTGGAGTACCGCGGGTACGACTCGGCCGGGCTCGCGGTGCTGCACCGCGGCGCGCTGAAGGTGCGCAAGGTGAGCGGCAGGGTTGCCGACCTCGCGAACGACCTGCCCGCCCGCTTCAAGGGCGCGCCGGGAATCGGGCACACCCGCTGGGCGACCCACGGTGAGCCCAACGCCGAGAACGCGCACCCGCACACCGACGCGACGGGCCGGATCGCGGTCGTGCACAACGGCATCATCGAGAACGCCGAGGAGCTGCGCGCGAAGCTGGCGGCCGACGGCGTGGAGTTCACGTCCCAGACCGACACCGAGGCCGTCGCGCACCTGATCGCCGCGGCGTTCACCGCGGGCGCGCAGACCCTGGAGCAGGCGGTCCGGCTGGCGCTGCTGCAGGTCGTCGGGGCCTACGGGCTCGCGGTGCTCGACACCGAGCACCCGGACCGGATCGTCGTGGCGCGCAACGGCTCGCCGGTGCTGCTGGGGGTCGGGGAGAAGGAGATGTTCGTCGCGTCCGACGCGGCGGCGCTCGTCGGCTACACCCGTCAGGTCGTCTACCTCGACGACGGCGAGCTCGCGACGATCACCGCGACCGGCTACCGCACCTTCACCATCGACGACCGCTCGACGGCCAAGAGCCCGTCGACGATCGACTGGGACATCATCGGCGCCGAGATCGGCGACCACGCGCACTTCCTGATCAAGGAGATCGAGGAGCAGCCGCGGTCGATCGAGCGGACGCTGTCGGGCAGGCTGGACGAGCGTTTCTCCACCGCCCACCTCGGCGGTCTCAACCTGACGGTCCGCGAGGCCCGTGAGTTCAAGCGGGTGAAGATCCTCGGCTGCGGGTCGGCCTGCTACGCCGGCGACCTCGGCGCCCAGCTCATCGAGGACCTGGCGCGGGTGCCGGCATCGTCCGAGTCGGCGTCGGAGTTCCGCTACCGCAATCCGGTCGTCGAGCCCGACAGCCTCTACGTCGCGGTCAGCCAGTCCGGCGAGACCAGCGACACCCTGGCCGCGGTGCAGGAGATCCAGCGCAAGGGCGGCAAGGTCATCGGCGTGATCAACGTCGTCGGCTCGACGATCGCGCGCCAGGTCGACGGGGGCATCTACCTGCACGCGGGTGCGGAGATGTCGGTCGCGGCGACGAAGTCGTTCACCTCGACGGTCGCCGCGTTCGCACTGCTGGCCCTGCACCTCGGCCGCATCCGTGACCTCTCGCCGACCGAGGGTGCGCGCATCCTCGCCGGGTTGGCGAAGCTGCCGGCGCAGATCACCGAGATCCTCGACGCGGAGCGGGACACGGGCGCGATCGAGGCGGTCGCCAAGGAGATCGCGACGCGCGACAGCGTGCTGTTCATCGGCCGCCGCCGGGGCTTCCCGGTGGCCCGCGAGGGCGCGCAGAAGCTCAAGGAGATCTCCTACGTCCACGCCGAGGGGTACGCCTCGGCCGAGCTCAAGCACGGCCCGCTGGCGCTGGTGAGCCCCGAGCTGCCGACGGTCGCCGTCGTGCCGGACGACGACCTGCTCGACAAGAACACCTCGACGCTCGCCGAGATCCGGGCCCGGCGCGGCCCGATCTACGCGGTCGCGCACCGGGAGCTCGCGGCGGAGCTCGCCGACAGGACGATCGTCATCCCCGCCAACGAGCCGGAGCTGGACCCGATCCTGATGTCGGTCCCGCTGCAGCTGCTGGCCTATCACGCGGCCGTGGCGCTCGACCGCGACGTCGACCGGCCGCGCAACCTGGCGAAGAGCGTCACCGTCGAGTAGCGGTCCGGAATGGAACGGGGCGGGCCCGCGGTCGCGGACCCGCCCCTCGTTCGTGGTGCGGCGTGGCTCAGGCGCCGGGCCGCTTGCCGATCTGCAGCAGCGGGGCCGACGCCGCGCCTCCCGCGGGAGCGCCGAACGAGCCACACGCGGGCGCGTTGCCGGCCTGCTGGACGAGGTTGAGGCTCGAACACGCCTGACACCGCGCACAGCCCGCGACCGCGGTGTCGGCGCCGAGGCCCTTCTCCTCGAGGAAGCCGGCGACCTTGCGGTAGATCGGCTCGGTGTACTCGCGCGACGGCGCGGGCAGGTCCTCGAGCAGTGAGCCCGCGACGGGCCGCAGCGGTACGACGAACGGGTACACGCCGATGTCGACGGCCCGACGGCACATCTCGACGGTCAGCTCCGGGTCCTCGCCGAGGCCCAGGATGACGTAGGTGGACACGCGGCCCTCGCCGAACAGGTCGACCGCGTACTCCCACGTGCGGAAGTACGTGTCCATGCCGGTGCGGAACTTGCCGGGTGCCACCTTGGCCAGCACCTTCGGGTCGAACGACTCGATGTGGATGCCGAGCGCGTCGACGCCCATGTCGTGGACCTGGTCGATGTACTTGAGGTCGCGCGGGGGCTCGAACTGCACCTCGACGGGCAGCCCCGCCGCCTCCTTGACGGCCTGGCCGCACCTGGCGACGTAGAGCGCCCCGCGGTCGGGGGCCACGGAGGAGCCGGTGGTGAGCGTCGCGTCGACCGCGCCGTCGAGCTCCTTGGCCGCGACGGCGACCTCGGCGAGCATCTCGGGGGTCTTCTTCGCGATGGTGCGGCCTGCCTTGAGCGACAGGCCGATGCCGCAGAAGCCGCACTGGTCGGAGTTGCCCCAGTAGTTGCAGGCCTGCACCACCGTCGACGCCAGCGAGTCGAGGTGCAGCAGCGCGATCTGCTCGTAGGGGATGCCGTCGGCGGTCGTCAGGTCGTAGTAGCGCGGCCGCCGGGTGCCCGAGACGTTGGCGATCTTGACGCCGTCGCGGTAGATGCCCTGGCCCTCGTCCTCGGCCAGCAGCGCGTAGGGGGACGAAGTGCTCGGCGGGACGGTCACCGGGACGCCCTCGATCCAGAGCATGCCCGAGTCGGAGGGACCTGCGCCGCCGGTGCGCTTGGTCTCCAGCTCCGTCTCGATCCGCAGCCCCACCGACTGCAGCTCCATGATCAGTTCCGCCACGGCTGCGGAGTCGGTCGAGTCGACCGGGGTCGGGCCCTCGGAACTCGGCCGCGCGGGAGCGGAGTCCAGCACGTCGGTCATACGACAACCACCTCGGGATCGCGAGCAGTTCCGTCCACTATAGGAGGTGAGGTGTCGGATGCGATACGAGTCGGTGAACCGAGTTCTCTGATGTTCGCCTCCGGTGCCCGCTCCGGCCTGCGCCGTGACCCGCCGCGTTGTCATCGTAGGTGATGAGGACCCCCGAAACCGTCGGGCGGACGTCGCCGAGCGGCGAGCGGACGTGCCGTGGCTCACGGCGGGAATCCTGTGGATGAACGCGGGGTTGAAGCCTGTGTCCATGCAAACGCATGGACCTTGGCTCAAGGAAGGGGCCCGCCGTGCAGTTCGGAATCTTCACCGTCGGGGACGTCACCCGCGACCCGACGACCGGTCGTGTGCCCACCGAGCACGAGCGGATCAAGGCGATGGTCGCCCTCGCCGAGCACGCCGAGGCCGTGGGCCTCGACGTCTTCGCCACCGGCGAGCACCACAACCCGCCGTTCGTGCCCTCCTCCCCCACGACGCTGCTCGGCCACATCGCCGCCCGCACCGAGCGCCTCGTGCTCTCGACGTCGACGACGTTGATCACGACGAACGACCCCGTCAAGATCGCCGAGGACTACGCGATGCTCCAGCACCTGGCCGACGGGCGCGTCGACCTGATGCTCGGCCGCGGCAACACGGCCCCCGTCTACCCCTGGTTCGGTCAGGACATCAACCAGAGCGTGCCGCTGACCGTCGAGCACTACCAGCTGCTGCGGACGTTGTGGGACAACGAGGTCGTCGACTGGGAGGGCCGCTTCCGCACCCCGCTGCACGGCTTCACGTCGACGCCGCGCCCCCTCGACGGCGTCGCACCGTTCGTGTGGCACGGCTCGATCCGCACCCCCGAGGTCGCCGAGATCGCCGCGTACTTCGGCGACGGCTTCTTCGCGAACAACATCTTCTGGCCGCCGTCGCACTACACGAAGCTCATCAATCTCTACCGGCAGCGCTTCGAGCACTACGGGCACGGCCGTGCCGACCAGGCGATCGTCGGCCTCGGCGGGCAGTTCTTCATGCGCAGGCGCTCGCAGGACGCGTGGAACGAGTTCCGGCCCTACTTCGACGAGGCGCCGGTCTACGGGCACGGTCCCTCGATGGAGGACTTCACCGCGCAGACGCCGCTGACCGTCGGCAGCCCGCAGGAGGTCGTCGAGAAGACGCTGACCTTCCGCGAGCACTTCGGTGACTACCAGCGGCAGCTGTTCCTCGTCGACCACGCCGGGCTGCCGCAGAAGACCGTCCTCGAGCAGCTCGACCTGCTCGGGGAGATCCTGCCCGACCTGCGCAAGGGGTTCGACGAGCTGCGCCCGGCGGACGTCCCGTCGGACCCGCCGTCGCACGCGTCGCGGGTCGCGGCGAAGCTCGCGACGGAGGCGGGCGAGGATGTCGCCGTCACCGCGGGCTGAGACGACCGTCGGGGCCGGTCCGGCTGTCGAGGCCTGGGAGGCGTTGCTGCGCAGCCAGGTCGCGCTGTGGCGGCTCCTGGAGGCCGACGACGTCTGGGAACCGATCACCCCGCGCGAGTACGACGTCCTGCACACCCTCGGTCGGTGTCCCGACGGTCGCGCCCGCATCCGCGACCTGCACCGCGAGGTGCTGCTGAGCCAGCCCTCGCTGTCGCGGCTGGTGGAGCGGATGGCCGAGGCCGGGCTCGTGGCGCGCGAGCCCGACCCGGCCGACGGGCGCGGCACCGTCGTCGTGCTGACCGAGACCGGTGACCGGCTGCGCCGTCGGGTCGGGGCCCGGCACGCCGAGAGCATCCGGCGGACCGTCGGGGTCGCACTCGACGAACGCGAGCAGCAGGCCTTGCGGCTGCTGTGCGACAAGCTGCGGGCCGGGCCGCGAACCTGAGCTCCGCAAGGCGGGCGTAGTCGGGCCACGTCACAGCACCACGACCGCCGGCGCGAACACCGCGAGCGTGCGGGCGAGGCGGCTGGAGCCGGCGCCGCGGCTGCGCGCGCCCTCGGCGGACCCTGGAGCGCCGGAGCGGTTCACCCGCGCGAGCGCGGGCTCACCCGTACGCCCGGCCTGCCGCTGCCGCTCCGCGAGCGGCACGACGACGTCGGCGACCGTGGCCTCGGCGCGCGGTCGGGCTCAGCCGAGCCCGAGGGAGAGCGAGCCCGACACCGTCGAGCTGCCCGAGCCGAGCGAGGCGTCGGCGCCGACCGCGATCGATCCCCCGGAGTCCGCCGAGCCGTCCTGCGGGTCCTGGCCGTCCCCGGCGTCCTGCGAGTCGCTGCCCTGGGAACCCTGGTCGTCCCCGTCGGACTGGTCGTCCTGTGAGCCGCCCGGGTCCTGGGACCCGGCTCGGTCGTCCTGTGATCCGGCCTGGTCGTCCTGGGACCCGCTCTGATCCTGCGATCCGGCCTGGTCGTCCTGCGACCCCGCCGCCTGCGTCGGCGAGCCGGAGCTCTGTTCACCCGACGCTGCGTCATCCGGCCCGGAGCCTTGCGCCTCCGGGCCGGTGGTCTGGGAGCCCGAGCTCGAACCCGAGGTCGAGCCCGAGCCGGAGGTCGAGCCCGCGGCCTGGTCGTCCTGCGCCGCGGCGGGTTCGTCGGCCGTCACGGCGGCGACCTGCGCGAGACCGACGGTCCCGCCGGCCTGCTGCCCGTCGCCGGACGGCGCCGTACCGGCCGGCTGTGCCGTGTCGGCGGCCTGTGCGGTGTCGATCGTCTCGGCCGGGGGAGCCGGCTGGACGTCCACCGGGGGCGGGGCGTCGGCCTGGGGCTGGGCGTCGGCCTGGGGCTGGGTGTCGGCCTGGGGCTGGGTGTCGGCCTGGGGCTGGGTGTCGGCCTGGGGCTGGGAGTCGGCCTGGGGCTGGGTGTCGGCCTGCGGCTGCGCGGTGGCGTCGGTACCCGGAGCCGTACCGCCGTCGCCGGTCGCGCCCGTCTGGTCGGCAGGCGGCTCGGCCTGCCCGGAACCTGTCGCGGGCGCAGGCTCGGACGTGGCGGGCGGCTCGGTCGTCCCGGTGGCGGGCGGCGGTTCCTCCTCGTTCGGGGCCGCGTCCACGGGCGGGACGGCCGGGGCCGTGTCGACCGGTGGCGGCGGAGCCACGACCGGCGGCGGGACGGCCGTCGTCACGGGCGGGGTCACCGTGGCGGTCGGGTCGACCGGGGCCGGGACGGCGGAGGCGTCCGGCGGTGGCGGGGTCGTCGTCGGGAGCGCCGGCGGGGTCGGCGACGTCGGCAGGCCGAGGGCCTCGGCACCGGCCACGTCGGGCACGACGGGGGCGCGCAGCGCGGGATCGAGCAGCACGGCCGCCGGGGTCGCGGCGATGACGGCGACGATGGACGTGTGCTCGGCGTCGAGCGTGGCGCGGCCGTCGGCGGGCAGCACCGCACCGATGACGGACTGGATCTCGTTGACCTCGTGCGCCGCGTCGGCGGTCCGGCCCTCGCGCAGCGCGGTGCGCGCACGGTCGAGATGGACCACGATGGTGTCGGCCGCCTCGACCGAGCGCGCGTGCTCGGGGAAGACGACCCTCGCGATCGGCCACGTCACGTCGCCGGGGCGGGCCGTTCCGGCGTTGCCGACGGCGACCCCGCCGAGGACGACGAGCGCGACCACCGCTGCCGCGGACAGCCGGACCACGTAGGGCGAATGACTGCGGCGTGGCGGTCCGCCGCTGGGCGTGGCGGACGTGACGCCGTCCGCGCCGTCGACGCCCTCGTCGGCGGCGCGCGCTGCCGCGATGACGGCGTCGGGGTTGAACGCCGCAGGTGGCCGGGCCGGCTCCTGCACCGTCGCGACCCACGTCGCGAGCATGGCGGCAAGCCGGTCGTCGACGTCGGAGCTGGTGGCCATCTCGTCGGTGACCTGCAGCGATCCGGAACCGAGGGCGTCGATCAGCGCATCGTCGGCCTGGATGTCGCCGAGGTGTAGCGGAGCCCCGTCGCCGCCGGTGGGATCGCCGGAGGAGTCGACGGGCACGTCGATGGGTGAGCGACGGGTCCAGGTGCCGTCGCTCTCGCGCTCGTGCACCTCGTGCTCACCTCCTCGTCGGCGCGGCTTCCTGCTCGGCGGGCTCATGGTGATTCGCTCCGACGGCGCCGGTCGTTACACGGTGTCAGACAACGGGCACCGCCAGCGAGTCAGCGTCTGCTCATCCTGTTGCCGGACGGGCCGCGCCACCGAGCGGCGGCGCGACCCGTCGTTGACGTGCGGTAACGCGCCGATCCTACTTCACGGTGACGATGGTCACAGCGGCGTTGTTCAGCAGGTCGGGGTCGGCCACCGATGTGGCGAGCGTCGCTGCGCGGACCTGCTGGGGTCCCCTGACCTTGGTGTCCGCCGCGAGCGTGACGGTGTGCGCGACCTGGCTCGAGGAGCCGATCTGCGGCGTCAGCCACGCGACGCTGTGCCCGTTGCGCGGCGCGATGCCGCCGGGCGCGGCGACGACGACGAGTCCGTTCGGCATCGTGAGCGCGGTGGCGACGTTCGTCGCCGGATACGGGCCGTTGTTGCGGACAGTGACGATCGCCTGGAACGTCCCGCCCGGCAGGACCGTGGCGGGCACGGCCAGCGTGACGGCGAGATCGGCCCGCTTCGCCCCGGTCCCGGGCGGGGCCGCCACGGTCTCGGTGAACGTCGCGGTGAGGGGCCCGGTCGTCGCCGTGACGGTGACGGGCCCGGCGTCGCGGCCCGCGGTGAGCGTCGGCGCCGTGGCGACACCGTCGTCGCCGGTGGTGACGGTGGCCGAGGGGGCGCCGCCCGGGAACGACGCGGCGCCCTTCGTGACGGTGAACGTGACCTGCCTGCCGGCGGCCGCCAGGCCCCCCGCTCCGGTGATCTTGACGGTCGGCGGTGTCGGGAACGCGGCGCCGGTGAGCGCGGTCTGCCGGTCACCGGCGGTCGCGGTGATCCTCGTCGGCACGACCGGGTTGTCGAAGTCGTACACCGTGTCGCCGACGGTCAACCCGTCGGCGCGCGCCTGCAGGCCGGGCGAGCCGCTGCCCTGGCTGATGCCGACGTCGATGATCGTGTATCCGGTCATCGCCCGCACGACGTCGGCGAAGGTGGCGGTGTACGTCGCGAAGCCGAACCTGTTGGGCGTCCCGGTGGCCGTGACGTCCCTCGACGCCCACCAGCCGGGCATCGCGCCGGGGTTCCAGGTCTGCCATGTGCCGACGGCGACGGCGGTCCCGCTGTAGACGGGCTCCCAGACCAGCGACGTGAAGCCCTGGGGGCCGGTCGCCTCGATGGTGTAGGACGGCGCCTGCCGCGGGTCGCCGCTCCCCGGGGTCTCGATGTAGGTCTCGTAACCGAGCGCGGTGAGCGCCGAGAGCGGCTTGCCGTACAACGCCCTGGAGAAGACGTCCGCCTTGTCGGTCGCGCCGGGCGTGCTCAGCCGGAGGAACCCGCTGCCCAGGTCCGCTCCGGCCCCGTCGACGACGGTGGCGACGCCGTCGTGGCACAGCGTCGCGCTCGTCGTGCACGCGGCGGTGATGTCGTCGTTCGAGACGCGGGTCGTGGTGGCGGCGGAGGCGGTGCCGGTCAGGGCGACGAGACCGGCGACGACGGCGGTGGCGGTCAGGCCCGCGAGTGCCGCGGCCCGGCGGCGCGGGCGGTGTGTGGGGGGACGATGGCGCACGGCGGAACACCTCGATGTGGCGCGGAGATCCCGGTTGTCCGGGCTGTCGCGGACCCAGGCGCCGACCCCCGAACCGGGCCCGTCTCTCCTGCGTCCGGAGGGCCGTTCGGTCCCGACAGATGCTCCGTTACGGCGCGTCCGTACCTGTCATTCGGACGAGTGAGGGCAGGGCGTCCCAGCGGTCGGGGACCGCGCAGACGCGGCCGTGCCGTCAGCCGCGTGGCGCCGCGTGTGCCTGCAGGGTGGCCGGGATGATCCCGACGTCGCTCCAGGTCCCGTGCCAGGTCAGGACCGCGAACGCCGATGTCGTCATCGGGAGGTACTCGCCGGCCAGCAGCGTCGTCAGGTCCTCGACGGCGGGGTTGTGGCCGATCAGCAGCGCGCACGCCGACTCGTCCGGCAGCCCGCGGACGATCTCGAGCAGGCCGATGGCCGACGCGTCGTAGACCGCGTCGGCGAACCGGGCCTGCGGCGGGTCGGGCAGCTTCGACGAGACGAGGTCCCACGTCTCGCGCGTGCGCGCCGACGACGAGCACACCACCGTGTCCGGTGTTCCGACGTTCATCCGCAGCCACCGGCCCGCCTCGGGCCCGTCGCGACGACCGCGGACGTTGAGCGGACGCGCGTGGTCGGGCCCTCCGACGTGCTGGTCGGACTTCGCGTGCCGCAGCAGCACGAGGCGGCGGTCGGTCATCGGCACGATTCTGCCAGCCCCCGCCGGCACCCGCAGGTCACGACGCCGCCGTCGTCGCCGGGTCGTCGAGGATGTACCAGGGGACCATGTTGACCGCGCCGTTCAGGCCGGGCATCGGCACGCCCTGGGCGGTGAGCCCGCGGGCCGCGTCGGTGGCCACGACCACGTAGCGTCCGGCGCCGTCCGCGCTGATCTCGATCTCGACGGTCTGGTCCCCGCCGTCGGGATGCTCCCGGAACGCACGGCAGCACCGGACGATCTCCCAGACCTGCGCGTCGCGCAGGGCGGGGACGTTGGTGAGGGCGTCGAGAACGTCGATGTCGGCCGCCATGGGCGGGACCGTAGCGCGTCGGTGCGGAGCGGGGTGTCTCGATTGGAGACGATCAGTGCCGCGGCCGGGACAGCAGCCACGCCGTGACGACGAGCGCGACCGCGGTGCACGTCAGCATCGTCGCCAGGTCACCGAGATGGATCCCGTGCTTCGGGGTGAACTTCATGATCACGGGCCCGATGCGGGTCTCCGCGGCGACGCCGAGCGTGACGAACGCGGCGACCACCCAGGTCAGGACGATGGCGCCGAGCGGGCTGCTCTGCCGGCGGCTCACCGCGGGGAGGGGGACGGTCGCGTCGTTCATGTTCCTGACGGTACCGGGCAGCCTGCCGTCCACCCGCCGCGCGGCCGAGAACTGGGTGATCGTTTCCCGAAGCTTTGCCGTCGTCTTGCCTTGCCGAACGGTCGGCGGTGCCGTTCGCTCACGCGGCGCGGGCCACGTGCCCGTCGGGCCGGACCTCGACCCGGTGGACGTCGACGCCGGGCGCGAGCTCGCCGGTCAGGTCGAGGGTGACGGAACGCCCGGCGCGCAGAGCGGTCAGCACGCGCCCGCCGCCGTGCAGCGGGAGGCCGGGTGCCCGCGTGCCGACGAGGGGGTGCGCACCCTCCGGGCGCCGGGTAGCGCACGGCCGGCCCGGACAGCTGTTCGGCGAGCGTCCGGGACGGCTCGGGGGTGGAGCGGATCAGGTCGGCCAGCAGGGTGCGCAGCTGCCGGCCGTCGGGAGTGAAGTCGGTCAGCAGGGCGTCGCGAGTGCGGGGTGCCGGCCGGCGCGCGGCAGGCGTTCTCGGTCATCGAGCCGCACCTGATGGATGCCTTCGCCGCCGAGGTGATCGCCGGGATCGAGGGCGCGCTAGGAACTCGCCGCCGAACTGTGTCCGAGGGGGGACTTGAACCCCCACGCCCGTTGAAGGGCACTAGCACCTCAAGCTAGCGCGTCTGCCATTCCGCCACTCGGACCTGCTCGCCGCGGTGACCGCGACGAGCAAAGGATAGACCACCCACATCCGGCCCCCGCCACCGGACCGGCGATGGTAGGAAGATCGCCATGACCGGCCAGAACTCCGCTGTCGACGAGGTCGTACGGATCACCTCCGACCTCATCCGCATCGACACGTCCAACACCGGCGATCCGGACACGGTGGTGGGCGAGCGGGAGGCCGCCGAGTACGTCGCGGCGGAGCTCACCGAGGTGGGCTACGACGTCGAGATGCTCGACTCCGGCGCGCCGGGGCGCAGCAACGTCTTCTGCCGGCTCCCGGGGGCCGACCCGAGCCGCGACGCGCTGTTGCTGCACGGTCACCTCGACGTCGTGCCCGCGGAGCCGTCGGAGTGGTCGGTGCACCCGTTCTCCGGCGCGGTGCAGGACGGCTACGTGTGGGGGCGCGGGGCCGTCGACATGAAGGACATGGTCGCGATGACCATCGCCGTCGCCCGCCGCTTCAAGCGCGAGGGCGTCGTCCCGCCGCGCGACATCGTCTTCGCCTTCGTCGCCGACGAGGAGGCCGGCGGCAAGTACGGGGCGCAGTGGCTGGTGGAGAACCGGCCCGACCTGTTCGCGGGCTGCACCGAGGCCGTCGGCGAGGTCGGCGGGTTCTCCCTGACGCTGGGGGAGGACCGGCGTGTCTACCTCATCGAGGCGGCCGAGAAGGGCATCGCCTGGATGCGCCTGCACGCCAGGGGGAGGCCGGGGCACGGCTCGTTCCTCCACGACGACAACGCCGTCACCCGCGTCGCCGAGGCCGTCGCCCGGCTGGGCAACCACACGTTCCCCCTCGTGCTCACCGACACGGTCCGCGCGTTCCTCGCCGAGATGCGCGAGATCACCGGGCTGGAGTTCCCCGAGGACGACCTCGAGGGCTCGCTGGCCAAGCTCGGGCCGTTGGCGCGCATCGTCGGTGCGACGGTCCGCGACACCGCGAACCCGACGATGTTGCGCGCCGGCTACAAGGCCAACGTCATCCCGTCGACGGCGGAGGCGGTCGTGGACTGCCGGGTGCTGCCGGGTCGCCAGGAGGCGTTCCTGCGCGAGGTCGACGAGTTGCTCGGCCCGGACGTGACGCGCGAGTGGGTGACCGAGCTGCCGCCGGTGGAGACGCCGTTCGAGGGCCCGCTCGTCGAGGCGATGGCCGCGGCGCTGCAGACGGAGGACCCGGGTTCGCGGGCCATCCCCTACATGCTCTCCGGCGGCACCGACGCGAAGTCGTTCCAGCGGCTCGGCATGCGCTGCTACGGGTTCGCCCCGCTGCGGCTGCCCCCGGACCTCGACTTCGCGTCCCTGTTCCACGGCATCGACGAGCGGGTCCCGATCGACGCGCTGGAGTTCGGCACCCGCGTGCTGGACACGTTCCTGCAGAACAGCTGAGCAGGAGGAGATCGACGTGGATCTCGACGGGGAACGCGTGGACCTCGAAGGGGCTCTGGAGCTCGAGGGGAAGGTCGCGCTCGTCACCGGTGGCGCGTCGGGCATCGGCGAGGCCGCGGCCCGGTTGCTCGCCGCCTCGGGTGCGCGGGTCGCCGTCGTCGACCGCGACGAGGTGGGCGCGCGCCGCGTCGCCGACGAGGTCGGCGGGTCGGCGCACGCGACCGACGTGTCCGCGCCCACGGCGATGGCCGAAGCGGTCGCCGCGGCCGAGGAGCGGTTCGGCCGGCTCGACGTCGTGCTGCTCAACGCCGGCATGACGTCGGGGCAGAACGGCGTCACCGACCTCGACGTCGAGGGCTACCGCCGGATCGTCGGGGTCAACGTCGACCACGTCGTGTTCGGGGTCGCCGCGGCCGTCCCCGCGCTGCGCCGGGCGGGCGGCGGGGTCGTCGTCGCGACGGCGTCGCTGGCCGGGCTGATGCCGCACCCGGGCGACCCGCTCTACACGCTGACCAAGCACGCCGTCGTCGGGTACGTGCGCGCCGCGGCACCCGCGCTCGCCGCCGAGGGCATCCGGCTGGCGGCGGTCTGCCCCGGCTACACCGACACGGCGCTGATCGCGAACGCCCGCGCCGAGTTCGGCGACTTCCCGCTGCTCGGTGCCGAAGACGTCGCCGCCGCGATCATGGCGGTCGTCGGCACCGGCGGTCCGGGCGAGTGCTGGTTCGTCCAGCCCGGCCGCGAGCCCGGGCCCTACGGGTTCCGCGGCGTCCCCGGCCCGGCGGGCGGGCGCCGGGCCCCCGAGGTGACATGGGAACAGCACTGACCGGGCCCGGCCCCGCCGGTGCAGCCCGGCGGGAAGGTCCCGAGAGGAGCAGCAGTGACGAGGGAGCGAGACTGATGCGCGGTTGGCAGGTCCACGAGAACGGCGACCCGGACGACGTCCTCACCTGGCACGAGGACATCCCGGAGCCGGTTCCCGGACCCGGCCAGGTGGCGGTGCGCGTGCACGCCGCCGCCTGCAACTTCCCGGACATCCTGGCCTGTCAGGGCAAATACCAGGAGAAGCCCCCGCTGCCGTTCGTCCCCGGGATGGAGGTCGCGGGCGAGGTCGTCGCCGTCGGGGAGGGCGCCCGCTTCGCGGTGGGCGACCGCGTCGTCGGGCTGCCGGTGCTCGGGCACGGCGGCTACGCCGAGGTCACCCTGCTGCCCGACGACGCCACGTTCCGCTGGCCCGAGGGCATGACCCCCGCGCAGGCCGCCGGGCTGCTGATCACCTACCAGACCGGGTGGTGCGCGCTCACCCACCGCGGGCAGCTCAAGGAGGGCGAGACGCTGCTCGTGCACGCCGCGGCGGGCGGTGTCGGCACGGCGGCGGTGCAGCTGGGCAAGGCGCTGGGCGCGCACGTCATCGGGACCGCGGGCGGCGCGGAGAAGTGTGCCGTCGCCAAGTCGGTGGGCTGCGACGAGGTCGTCGACTACCGCGACGCGGACCTGGTCGCCGCGGTCAAGGACCTCACCGGCGGGCGGGGCGCCGACGTCATCTACGACCCCGTCGGCGGCGACGTCTTCGACGCGTCCCGGCGGATCGCGGCGTTCGAGGGCCGCATCCTGGTGATCGGCTTCGCCGGCGGCCGCATCGCCGACGCGCCGACCAACCACGTCCTGATCAAGAACTACTCGGTGGTCGGCGTGCACTGGGGCTACTACCGGACGATGAACCCCGCGTTGATCCAGCCGTGGCAGGACGCGCTCGAGGACCTGTGGGGCAAGGGCCTTGTCGAGCCCCTCGTCGGCGCCGAGCTGCCGCTGACCGAGGTCAAGGAGGCGCTGCGCAGGCTCGGGTCGCGCGGGACCGTCGGCAAGGTCGTGCTGGTCCCCTGAGCTGAGCCGCGCCGGCCCGAGGTCGCGAGTGGCGTCACCGGCGATTGCCGGCAACGCCACTCACGGTCAGCGCGGCCGCGGGACCCCCGCCGGCGCCAGGGAACGGGTGCGCTGGGCCGGGACCTCGGGAGTCTGGTGCAGCGGCAGGATCGAGCCCTTCATCTGCGGCGGTGCGGCCACGCCGAAGTGGTCGAGGATCGTCGGGGCCACGTCGGTGAGCGGCACCGTGCCCTCGACGACGCGGTGCCGGCCGGTGCGGAACCACAGCGCACCGGCCCGGCTGTGCCGCCCGCTGCGCGTGGTGTGGATCGGGTAGAAGACGTCGTCGAACGCGACGGTGCCGCCGTCGGCCAGGGTGATCGTCGCACCCTCGCGCCCGACGTCGCTGCGGCAGCCTACCTGCAGCCTGCGGCCGTCGCGGTCGGCGTTGAGCAGCCGGGCGCCGTCGACGGTCAACGCCCGCAGCGCCTCGCCAGCGCGCTCGGCGGTTGCCGCGTCGGGCAGCTCGACGACGACCTGCTCGGCCATCATCGGCTTCGCGACGGCGTCGGACACACCCGCGACCGCGAACAGTGTGCCGAAGTCACGGGGCCGGAACGTGCGCTTGGCCGACTCCGTCCACGGCTCCTGCGACAGCGCCGTCGCGAGGATCAGCAGCGAGTCCGGTTCGTCGGCCATGATCCGCCCGAGCAGGGCGTCCATCGACCGGTAGCCGTGCAGCACCGCGTCGGCGTGGCGGCCGTCCCCGGCGTCGGCGAACAGCTCCGGCTCCATGTCGCGCCAGTAGTAGTGCTGGTAGTGCGCGGTGCTGTTGGAGAAGAACGTCGCGAACCGCACGCCGTGGCGCGCGTTGAGGTGGCGGAACACGTCGTAGCTCAGCTCGTCGAGCACCGAGGCGCGCCGCCAGCCGACCCCCCCGAGGCGACGCTCGTCGACGAGCTGGCGCACGACCGCCGCGACCGTCGCCGGCCGCAGCCCGCTGCGCACCAGAAACGCCGCGAAGCGGACCAGGCGGGCCGCGCCGGGCAGCCCGTCGCGCGAGGACTCCTGGACCGCCCACGACACCGTCTCGTAGAACGGCTGCAGCGACGCCGGGTACGCGCGGCCCTCGACGTCCCACGGGTCGGGGACGACGTAGCCCGGCTCGCCGGGCCGTCGGGTGTAGCCCAGGTTCATCGACCCGAAGATCCCCACGGGCACGCCCGCCGCCGACAGCACGTCGCCGAGCAGCGGCCCCGTCAGCTTGCGACGGCCGTCGCCGAGCGCGAAGACGCCGTGCTCGGCGAACGGCAGCCCGCTGTGCAGGGTGGGCCACTGGATCCACGGCTCGAGGTTCGGCGCATCCTCGCCCGCGTCGGTCGTGAAGACCACCGACGCGTCGCGGAAGGCCTTGAACGACGGCAGCCTGCCCTCGGCGATGAACCGGTCGAGCAGGACCGGACTGAGCTCGTTGAACTCCACGAGCAGGGCACGCCTGCCGGGCGGTCGATGGGTGGTGATGAGTGCCAACGTCGATTCCCCCCTGAACACGAACACGTGTCAAGGCTCATCGACGACGGACGCACCGCCATTACACGCCCGGGACGGCCGGGCGTGTCGCGGGTCGACCCTCAGGCCCTCAGAATCTCGGTTCGGGGAGCGCGGACAGGGACCGCCGCCGCCGCAGCCACACCTTCCGCACGCCACCCGGGTAGAGCCGGACCCGGGAGAGCTCCCAGCCTCCGAACTCGGCCTGGATCGCGAGGCGCACCGCCGCCGTCAGCCTCGGGACGTCCCCGGGCAGCTGGACGGGGCGGTACTCCCAGTCCCCGTCGGCGAGGTCCTCCGCGTCCTGCGCAGTCGTGCCGGTCGACGCCACCGGCCCACCTCCTTGCACCCCGGTCCTGCCCGGTCCACCCCCGGGCGGAGCCCGGCGTCCACGCCACCGCCGTGTGAACGTCAGGTGACGTGCCGCTCACCATATGTCCCCGCGGCACCCGGCGGCCAGGGCCGATCCCGTGCATCCCGCGGTCACCCGCAGCGACGGCGGCGCTCCCGGTCTGAGGCCCCGGGCCCGGGCTCAGACCGGGGCGCTGACGTCGTCGAGCGCGGCGCGGATCTCCACGGGGAGGTCGATCTTCTCGGTGGCCAGCGACGCCGCGAGCTGGGCGGAGTCGCGCGCCCCGACGACGGCGGCGGCGACCCCGGGCCGGTCGCGCACCCAGGCCAGCGCGACGGCCAGCGGCGAGGTGCCCAACCCGTCGGCCGCGGTGAGCACCGAGTGCACGATGCGCGCCGACCGCTCGTTGCGCCGCGCCTCGACGTAGGGCGCCAGCACGGGCGAGGCGGCACGCGAGTCGGCGGGGGTGCCGCCCGCATACTTGCCCGTCAGCACCCCGCGGCCCAGCGGCGCCCACGCGACGAGGCCCAGGCCGTGGTGCTGTGCGGCCGGCACGAGCTCGGCCTCGGCGTCGCGGGTGAGCAGGGAGTACTCGACCTGCGCCGACACCGGGACCGCGACGGCCGCGCCCGCCCGCGCCCGCTCGGTGACCGTCGCGAGCTGCCAGCCCGACGGCGCGACGAGCCCCGCGTAGCGCGCCTTGCCGCCCATGACCGCGACCTGCACGGCCGAGAGCGTCTCCTCCAGCGGCACGGTGGCGTCCCAGCCGGGCAGCTGCCAGAGGTCGACGTGGTCGACCCGCAGCCGGCGCAGCGTCGCGTCCAGGGAGTCGAGCAGCGCGCCGCGGGCCCCGTACTCGCCCGCCGCGCCGCCCGGCAGGCCGCCGCGCGCGGCGATCACGACGTCCTCGCGCGGCACCGAGTCGGCCATCACCGCGCCGAGCATCTCCTGGGCGGCGCCCTCGGCGTAGGCGTCGGAGGTTTCGACCAGGCTGCCGCCCGCGTCGACGAACGTCACGAGCTGGTCGGTGGCGCTCTCCAGGTCGGTGTCGTCGCCCCAGGTCATGGTGCCGAGGCCGATCCGGGACACCTGGAGACCGCTGGTCCCGACCTGTCTGCGCCGCACCGGGTCAGCCTATTGCCAGGCCCGCCCGGAGCCCCCGGTACGGTGCCTGGCCGTGTCGCATTTGAGCTGCGGGCTCCACTCGTGAGCTGGTTCGAGGTCATCGTCCTGAGCGTCGTCCAGGGACTCACGGAGTTCCTCCCGATCTCCTCGTCGGCGCACCTGCGCATCGTCTCGGGGGCGTTCTTCGGCAACGACCCGGGCGCCGCGTTCACGGCCGTCTCGCAGCTGGGGACCGAGGCGGCCGTCCTGATCTACTTCGCCAAGGACATCTGGAACCTCGTCAGGACCTGGTTCCGCGGCTTCGTCGACGCCGACGTGCGGGCGACCGCCGAGTACCGGCTGGCCTGGCTCGTGATCATCGGCACGATCCCGATCAGCGTCCTGGGCTTCCTGTTCAAGGACTCCATCGAGACGGTCGCCCGCAACCTGTGGATCGTCGCGACGACGATGATCGTCTTCGGGGTCCTGCTGGGGCTGGCCGAGCGCTACGGCACGCAGCGCAGGCCGCTGACCGACCTCACCGTGCGCGACGGCGTGCTGCTCGGCTTCGCCCAGGCGCTCGCGCTGATCCCGGGCGTCTCCCGCTCCGGCGGCACGATCACCGCGGGCCTCGCGCTGGGGCTCGACCGGCCCGCCGCGGTGCGCTACTCGTTCCTGCTCGCGATCCCGGCCGTCGTCGCGGCCGGGCTCTTCCAGCTCGGCGACGTCACGACCTCGGGGCTGACCAGCGGACCGCAGATGGTCGTCGGCACCGTCATCGCGTTCGTCGTCGGGTACGTGATCATCGCCTGGCTGCTCAAGTACGTGCAGAACAACACCGTCTACGTCTTCGTCGCGTACCGCATCGCGCTCGGCGCGGCGCTGTTCGCGGCACTCGCCATCGGTGCGGTCTCCGCGACGTGACGCTGCGACATCGCGGCCGCCGGGCCGTGGCCGGGACCATCGCGCCGGCCCACGTAGGCTCGATCGCGTGACCACGCTGATCCTGCTGCGCCACGGGCGCTCGACGGCCAACACCGCGGGCGTCCTCGCCGGCCGCAGCCCCGGGGTCGAGCTCGACGAGACCGGCCGGGGGCAGGCCGAGAAGGTCGTCGAGCGGCTGGCCGGGCTCCCCATCGTCGAGATCGTCACCTCGCCGATGACGCGCTGCCGGCAGACCGTCGAGCCGCTGGCCATCGACCGCAAGATCACCCCCGTCGTCGAGGACGAGCTGTCCGAGGTCGACTACGGCGACTGGACCGGTGGCACGCTCAAGACACTGGCCAGGGAACCGCTGTGGAAGGTCGTGCAGGCCCACCCGTCGGCCGCGATCTTCCCCGGCGGCGAGGGCCTGGCCGGGATGCAGGCCCGCGCGGTCGCGGCCGTCCGCCGGCACGGCGCGCGGATCGCCGAGCAGCACGGGCCGACCGCGGTCTGGGTGGCGTGCAGCCACGGCGACGTCATCAAGTCCGTGCTGGCCGACGCGTTGGCCACGCACCTGGACAACTTCCAGCGGATCATGGTCGACACCTGCTCGGTGAGCGTGGTGCACTACACCGACACCCGGCCGTTCGTCGCCAGGGTCAACGACCTCGGGGGCGACCTGAAGGGCATCGTCGCCCCGAAGCCGCGCCGTCGCCGCGCCGCCAAGCGCAGCTCCGACGCCGTCGTCGGCGGCGGCACCAGCTGAGCCGGGGCCGCCGCCCGGGCCGGGTGCGAGCCGCGCGACAGGTCGCAGACGTGCCCGGGGCGCGGCGGTGGCCTACTCTCGGAGGTGCCATGTCACGCGTCATCCATGTCTTCCGCCAGCCCGAGCGCTTCGTCGCGGGCACCGTCGGCGAGCCCGGCGACCGGTCGTTCTACCTCCAGGCGGCCGAGCAGGCCCGCACGATCAGCGTGCTGCTGGAGAAGCAGCAGGTCTCGGTGCTCGCCGAGCGCATCGGTGCGCTGCTGCAGGAGGTCAACCGCCGGTTCGGCCAGGAGCTGCCCGAGTCGCAGGACGGCAACCCCGACACCGACCCGCTCGCCGTCCCGTTGGAGGAGGAGTTCCGGGTCGGGACGATGGGCCTGGGCTGGGACGCCGAGACCCGCTCGATCGTCGTCGAGCTGCTGGCGGTGACCGAGGAGGAGATCGACGAGTCGGTGGTGCTCGACGACACCGACGAGGGCCCCGACGCGCTGCGCGTGTTCCTCTCGCCGCCGCAGGCGAAGGCGTTCGCCGAGCGCGCCGAGCTGGTCGTCTCCGCGGGCCGCGCGCCGTGCCCGCTGTGCGCGGAGCCGCTCGATCCCGCGGGCCACATCTGCGTGCGGCTCAACGGGTACCACCAGCGCTCCCCGATGACCGACTGACGCGCCGCACGTGGACCTTCGCGACCCGGCGGTGCACGAGGTGCTCACCGCCGGCCGGATCGAGATCACCGGCAGACTCGTCGACGCCTCCAACGCGACGCTCTTCGGCACCGTCACCCTCGACGGCACCGAGCTGGAGTGCGTCTACAAACCCGTCCGCGGCGAGCGCCCGCTGTGGGACTTCCCCGACGGCACCCTGGCCGGCCGCGAGGTGGCCAGCTTCCTGGTGTCCGAGGCGTCGGGGCTGCACGTCGTGCCGCCGACGATCCTGCGCGAGAACGGCCCGTTCGGGCCCGGCATGCTGCAGGTCTGGGTCGACACCGACGACGAGCGCGAGCTCATCGACGTCTGCTCGCCGCGGAAGGTCCCGGCCGGCTGGAAGCGGGTGCTGCGCGCGCGTGACGGCGCGGGCGACCCGGCGGTCCTCGTGCACGCCGACGACCCGCAGCTGGCCGCGATGGCGGCGTTCGACGTCGTCGCCAACAACGCCGACCGCAAGGGCGGGCACGTCCTCGCGGGCGTCGACGGCCGTGTCTACGGCGTCGACCACGGGTTGACGATGCACGTCGAGGACAAGCTGCGCACCGTGCTGTGGGGCTGGGTGGGCGAGGAGGTCCCCGAACCCGTCGTGGCCGGGCTGGAGAAGCTGCGCAGCGCGCTCGACGGCGGCCTCGCCGACACGCTGGGCGAGCACCTGACGATCGCCGAGGTCGCGGCGCTGACGTCGCGGCTCGACGCGCTCCTCGCGGCGCCCTGCTACCCGGAGCCGTCCGGGTACGGCCCGGCGATCCCGTGGCCGGCGTTCTGACCTACCGCCCGTAGCCGTCGAGCCACGCGCGGTCGAACCACGCGGGCGGCTGCGGGATGCGGGTCGTGACGGTGCGGTCGCGGTAGTCGACCCGCGCGGTCCCGTCCTCGACCCGGACGCGGATCGGCTCCAGGTTCTCCGGCTCGCCGAGATCCTCGCCCAGCGTCGTCGCCGCGAAGGCGCGCATCGGCGCCGAGTGCGTGCAGACCAGCGCCAGCTCCGCGCCGGCGGCGGCGAGCGCCGGGCCGAGCGCCGAGATGCCCAGCCAGGTCCGCAGCGACGCGAGCTGCGGCGGCTCGAAGTACAGCATCGGGTTGTGCGTCCAGTACTCGATCGGCCCGCCCGCCGCGGCGACGGCGGCGTAGTCGCTGTCGAACCGGTCGTACTCGCGGACCCAGTCGGGTTCGGGCGTGCCCGTCCCCAGTGCCAGCCGGGCCCCGACCGCGACCGAGGTGTCGACGACCTCCCCCTCCAGGCAGAACCGCAGGTTGTCGAAGTGCGGCTCGGGGTACAGCTCACCGAGCTGCGACTCGTCGACGCCCTCGGCGAGCAGCGCGGCGCGCAACGTCACCGCGGTCGCGGTCGCGCGCGAGGTCCGGGCGTGCGGCATCAGCACCCGCGCGCTCGGCGCGATCCCGGCGGCCAGGACCTTGCCGCGGGCGCGGGCCTGCTCCTCGCCGCGCGGGGTCAGGCCGTGGTCGCCGTCGTAGCCGAGCGTCTCGCCGTGGCGGAGCAGGACGACCGCGTAGGCCGTCGCGCTCCGCGCACCGTTCCCCGGATCCGGACCCCCGCCGATCGTGCCGTCCGCCATGGACGCCGACGCTACCCGGCGTCGCGACCGCCACACGGCGGTTCGTACCGCAGTCCGGAACGGGCAGGATGGCGGCCGGACCGAGCGGCAGCCCGGCGACGACGCGCGCGACGTCGCCGAAGCACGAGAACACGAGGAGTCGACGATGACGGGACAGAGCCGGATCGGTGTCACCGGGCTGGCGGTGATGGGGGCGAACCTGGCCCGCAACATCGCCCGGCACGGCGTCCCCGTCGCGGTGCACAACCGGACGGGCGCGCGCACCACGGAGTTCATCGAGGCCTACGGCGACGAGGGCGAGTTCACCGGCACCCAGTCGCTGCAGGAGTTCGTCGACGCGCTCGAGCGGCCCCGCCGGATCATCGTCATGGTGAAGGCGGGCAAGCCCGTCGACGGCGTCATCACCGAGCTCACGCCGCTGCTCGACGAGGGCGACATCATCATCGACGCCGGCAACTCACACTTCCCCGACACCGTGCGGCGCACCGCCGAGTGCGCGGCCAACGGGATCCGGTTCATGGGCGTCGGCGTCTCCGGTGGCGAGGAGGGCGCGCTGCTCGGGCCGAGCATCATGCCCGGTGGCGACCCCGAGGCCTACGCCGAGGTGAAGGACGTCTTCGAGGCGATCGCCGCGCAGGTCGACGGCACCCCCTGCGTCGTCCACGTCGGGCCCGGCGGTGCGGGGCACTACGTCAAGATGGTGCACAACGGCATCGAGTACGCCGACATGCAGCTCATCGTCGAGGCGTACGACCTGCTCACCCACGTCGCCGGGCTGGACGCCCCGGCCATCGGGAAGATCTTCGAGGAGTGGAACAGCGGCGACCTCGAGTCGTTCCTCATCGAGATCACCGGCAAGGTCCTCGCCAAGGTCGACGAGAAGACCGGCGGCCCGCTCGTCGACGTCATCGTCGACCGGGCCGGGCAGAAGGGCACCGGTACCTGGACCGCGATCGACGCCCTCGGCCTGGGCATCCCGCTGACGGGTATCACCGAGGCCGTCTTTGCCCGCGGGCTCTCGGCGTTGCGCGACGAGCGGAAGAAGGCGTCGACGACCCTGGCCGGGCCGAACCCGTCGGCCGCGGAGGACCGCACCGACCTGGTCGACGACATCCGGCAGGCGCTCTACGCGTCGAAGGTCGTCGCCTACGCGCAGGGCTTCGCACAGATGCGGGCGGCCTCGCTGCAGAACGACTGGAACCTCGACCTCGGCGCCATGGCCACCATCTGGCGTGGCGGCTGCATCATCCGGGCGCAGTTCCTCAACCGGATCCGCGACGCCTACGCCGAGCACCCCGACCTCGACAACCTGCTGATGGTCCCGTACTTCACGGAGGCCGTCGCGAACGCGCAGGACGCCTGGCGGCGGGTGGTCGTGACGGCGACGGAGCAAGGCGTCGCGATCCCGGCGTTCTCCTCCAGCCTGAGCTACTACGACGGCTACCGCCGCGAGCGCGGGCCCGCCAACCTCATCCAGGGCCTGCGCGACTTCTTCGGCGCGCACACCTACGAGCGCATCGACGCCGAGGGTTCCTTCCACACCCGCTGGGCCCAGGACGGTACGGAGGTCCGCACGGACTGACCCCTGCTCGCGAGGGGGCGGCGCGTCTACCGCACGAACGGCACAGTGGCGCAATTCAGTTGCGCGACTGTGCCGTTCGTTCACGAGGGTGGGTCGGGGATGGGGAGGGTCGGGGCGACGGGGGCGGGGAGCCGGCGGCCCAGCCAGTCGACCAGCGGCGGCAGCTGTGCGCGGACGGCGACCTGGTTGTGCCCGCCCCCGGGGAAGGTGTGCGTCACCAGCGTGACGGGCGGGACCGCGGCCGCGCGGAGCCGGGCGAGGGCGGCCTGCTCGTCGTCCTCGTCGGCGCCCGCGGTCGCGAGGATGGCGGTCGGGGCCGGCCGGTCACGCAGGTGGGCGACGACGTCGTTCGCGGCGGCGAGGTCGGGCCGGCCGGCGAAGAGGTCGCCGGTGACGATGTCGTCGGGCGTGCGGTCGTAGCCGGACTGGCTGACCGCGATCGAGTACAGGTCCGGGTGCCGCAGGGCGAGGTTCATGGCGCAGTACCCGCCCGAGGACCAGCCCGAGAGCGCCCACGCCTCGCGTTCCGGGCGCACCCGCAGTGTGTGCAGGGCCCAGTCGTGCAGGTCCGTCGTCAGATAGGTGTCGTCGAGTGCGCCGTGCGAGGCGTCGACGCACTCCTCGTCGTGGCCGAACCGGGGCTCGCCGTTGGTGTCGGGGACGAGCACGACGGCGGGCGGCATCCGGTGCTCGGCGATCGCGGCGTCGACCAGGTCGGTGACGCCGAAGAGCGCGACGACCTCGCGCGGCTCCCCGGGGAAGCCCGGCAGCCATTCGACGACGGGGTAGCGGACCGCGGCCTGCGCCGGGTCGGTGTAGCCCGCGGGCAGGTAGACGTCGGCGTCGCGGGTGATGCCCGACCGCGGGCCGTGGAACACCATGTGCAGCACCGAGCCGTGGCCCTGCGCGCTGCGGGCGTCGAGCAGCGGGAGCGCGGCGGGGAGGTCGGCACCGTCGGGCCCGATGTCGGCGACGGTGCCCTCCCCGGGGTTGCCCGACGAGCCGAGCAGCGACCCCAGCGTCGGGTAGAACGAACCGAGGTAGTTCACCCCCGCGCCGGCCGCGACCAGCACGCCCAGCACGGCGACGACCGTCGTGACGCTGCGCCAGGTCCGGCGGTGCCGCCACGCGTCCCAGCGCCACGGCACGAGCGCGACGAGGGCCAGCGCGACGACGGCCACGGCCGCGACGACCCAGCCGTCGTCGAGCCGGATCGTCGAGGCGTGGAGGCCGAGCACCGTTGAAGCGTGTCAGACCCCCACGCGCCGGGCGGGCAGCGGGGCGGGCTCGCTCCAGTGGTACTTGCCGCCGCGCAGGGCCGACGCGATCGCCGCGACCAGGCACGCGGCGGCGGCGAACCCGAGCGCGAGGGTGAGGCCGTGGGCGAACGGGCCGGAGATGAGCTGCGGGAAGAACTCCCGTCCGGTCAGCGTCGAGGCCTGCGCGGGCGTGACGCCCGCCAGCACCTGCGGGCCGAGGAGCGTCTGGATCGGGTTGAAACCCAGCAGCGCGGCGAACAGGGTGCCGACGGGCGGCAGTGCCGCGACCTGCGCCGCCGTCGCCGCGGGAACGCCCTGGGCGGTGAGCCCGGCGGCGAGCGTCGTCGGCAACGAGGACGCCAGGCCCAGGATCAGCATCGAGAAGAAGATGCCGATCGACAGGACGGTGGCGGCGTTCTGGAACGTCGACGTCATGCCGGCGCCGGCGCCGCGCTGGTCGGGCGGCAGGCTGTTCATGATCCCGGCCCGGTTGGGGGAGGAGAACAGCCCCATCGCGAGCCCGTTGAGCAGCAGCAGCCCGGCGAACGCGACGTAGCCGAAGTCGACGGGGAGGAAGTCGAGCAGCAGGAAGCTCGCGGCGGCGACGACCATGCCGCCGGTGGCGAACGGCCGCGCGCCGAAGCGGTCGGACAGGTAGCCCGAGACGGGGCCGGCGACGAGGAACCCGATCGTCAACGGCAGCATGTAGATGCCCGCCCACAGCGGCGTCCGCTCGAACGAGTAGCCGTGCTCGGGCAGCCAGATCCCCTGCAGCCAGATGATCAGGATGAACTGCAGGCCGCCCCGGCCGAGCGCCGCGAGCAGGCTCGCGAGGTTGCCGGCGGTGAAGGCGCGGATGCGGAACAGCGAGAGCCGGAACATGGGATCGGGCACCCGGGTCTCGATCCGCGCGAACAGCGCGAGGACCACGAGCCCGCCGACGATGAGCGTCAGTACCAGCGGACTCGTCCACCCCATGGTGTGACCCGCGTAGGGCTGGATGCCGTAGGTGATTCCGATCAGGACCGCGACCAGGCCGATGGCGAAGGTGACGTTGCCCCACCAGTCGAGGCGCGCGCGGGTACGGGTGCCGGTGTCGCGGAGCTTGCGGTAGGCCCAGATCGTCCCGAAGACGCCGACGGGCACCGACACGAGGAACACCCAGTGCCAGTTCACCGGCCCGAGCACCCCGCCGACGACCAGGCCGACGAACGAGCCGCCGATGCCGGCGACCTGGTTGACGCCCAGCGCCAGGCCGCGCTGGTGGGCGGGGAAGGCGTCGGTGAGGATCGCGGTGGAGTTGGCCAGCAGCAGCGCGCCTCCGACGCCCTGCAGCACCCGCATGGCGATCAGCCAGACGGCCGCGGCATCGCCGTGCATCCAGGTGGCCGCGAGCAGGATCGAGAACACGGTGAACACCGCGAACCCGAGGTTGTACATCCTCGTGCGGCCGAACATGTCGCCCAGCCGTCCGAAGCTGACGACGAGCACGGCCGTGACGACGAGATAGCCCATGATCAGCCACAGCAGGTAGCTGATGTTCCCGGGCGCCAGCGGGTCGATGCCGATGCCGCGGAAGATGTCGGGCAGCGCGATGAGCAGGATCGACATGTTGATCGTGACGATCAGCACGCCCAGCGTGGTGTTGGAGAGGGCGACCCACTTGTACCGGTCGTCGTCCGGAGTAGTCATTAGCATCAGCAACTAATCTACGCCGCGAGGTCCTGAGCGGCGATGGTCGCCATGGCGACCATCGCCACTCACAGGCGTCAGGCGCTGCCGGGGCCGCGCCACCGCGACCGCCCCTCGAGATCACCGTCGACGCGGCCTGGGGCGACGTCCACTGCCGCGGCACGGCGTCGTGCGCGCCGAGCTGACCCGGCGGCCCGCAGGTGCGGCTCTCCCACCTGCGGCGACGAGGGATGCGTCCGCGGTCCGGTCGGGTAAAGGAATTCCCAGGTCAGAGGCCCGCTACGCTCCCCGCTCGTGACGACCCACGACGGTGTGCGGATGCCGCGGCGACGGCTACTGCGCCTGGGCGCGGGGCTGGCCGGCCTGGCGGGCGTCGCGGCCGCGTGCGGGACGGCCCCGTCGGAACCGGCTCCCGCGCCGCCCCCGTCGGGCATCCCGCCGTCCGCACCTCCCACGACGCGGCCCTCGGCGGTCCCCGGCGCCCCGGCGGCCGAGGTCGAGCGGCGGACCGGCGGCCGGCCGGAGGTCGCCCTGACCTTCCACGGTGCCGGCGATCCCGGGCTCGCGAAGAAGGTGCTCACCGCCCTGCACGATCGGGGCGCGGCCGTCACCGTCCTGGCTGTCGGGACGTGGTTGCAGCAGTCGCCCGACTCGGCCCGCACCGTCACCGATCTCGGTCACGAGCTGGGCAACCACACGTGGTCGCACCTCGACGTCGACGCGCTCCCGGAGGCCGCGGCCCGCACCGAGATCGAGAAGTGCCGCGACCGGATCGCCGCGCTCACCGGCGGGCCCGGCGCGTTCTTCCGGCCGTCGCAGGCCCAGCACGCGACGGCGCGGGTCAGGGTTCTCGCCGCCGCGGCGGGGTACCCCACGGTCCTGTCCTACGACGTCGACTCCCGCGACTTCACCGACCCCGGCGTCGACGCGATCCGGCGCAACGTCCGGTCCGCGACCGCGGGGTCGGTCGTCAGCATGCACCTGGGCCACCCCGAGACCCTGCAGGCGATCCCAGGCCTCCTCGACGACCTCGCGGCCCGCGGGCTGCGGCCCGTCACCGCGACACAACTGTTCGCCTGAGAGGACCCTCGTGCCGCTTCCCGTCCCCTCCTTCCGGGCAGCCCCTCGGCGGCGACCGGCCCGCGCCGCTGCCGTCGTCGCGCTGGCCGTGGCCGTCGTCGTCGGGCTCGCGGGCTGCACCTCGGGCGGCGCCCCGCAGTCGGCCACGGGTCCCGCGCCGACGGCGACACCGGGCGCGCAGCCTGCGTCGTTCCCGGGGATGCCGCCCGTGAGCGACCCGCACAACGTCTACTCCGACGCCGGCGCGAACATGCTCTCCGACGCCGTCAGGACGGCGAAGCCGCTCGTCTACGTGCCGCACACCAAGTCGGGCGACGTCTGGACGATCGACCCGGCGACGTTCCAGGTCGTCGGCAGGTACCGGCTCGGCGGGGAGCTGCAGCACGTCGTGCCGTCCTGGGACATGAAGACGCTCTACGCGACCGACGACACCAGCGACAAGATCACCCCGTTCGACCCCGTGACCGGCCTGCCGGGAAAGAACATCCCGGTCGTCGACCCCTACAACATGTACTTCACCCCTGACGGGAAGTCGGCGATCTCGGTCGCCGAGGCCCGTCGCAAGCTGGTCTTCTACGACCCGCACACCTGGCAGGTGCAGGGTGAGCTGCCGACGCCGCAGTGTGCGGGCATCGACCATGCCGACTACACCCCGGACGGCCGGACGGCCCTGTTCACCTGCGAGTTCGACGGCCGCGTCGCCATCGTCGACCTGGTGAACCGGACGGTCCTGCGCACGATCGACATGCCGGTCCGGCACATGCGGATGGGTCCGCAGGACATCAAGATGGCTCCCGACGGCTCGGTCTTCTACGTCGCGGACAGCCAGGAGGGCGGCGTCTGGGTGATCGACGGCGCGGGCACCAAGGTGCTGCGCGAGATCCCGACGGGGGCCGGAGCGCACGGCCTCTACCTCTCGCGCGATGCCGAGCGGTTGTTCGTCACCAACCGGATCGACGGCAGCGTGAGCGTGCTCGACGCGTACACCGGCGCCGTCGAGGCGAAGTGGACGATCCCCGGCGGCAGCCCCGACATGGGCAACGTGACCGCCGACGGCAGTCAGCTGTGGCTCTCGGGCCGCTACACCCACGAGGTGTACGTGCTCTCGACGACCGACGGGAAGCTCCTGGCCCGCATCCCGGTCGGCGACGGCCCGCACGGCCTGTGCGTGTGGCCGCAGCCCGGCCGGTACTCGATCGGGCACACCGGCATCACCCGCTGAGACTCCCGCGACGCCGTCCCGGCGAGCCGGGTTCTGGACGGGCGGCGGGTCGCGCCCGCCCGACCCCGTCATCCCCACATCCTGACCGACCGGCCGCTCGTCCGGGTGACAGCTCTGCCACGGCGACCTCGCCGGAGCAGCTCGAGTGCCGGTCAGGCCCTTCCGGTCGTGCCTCGGACGGCCTCGGCGCGGGCCAGCAGCCCGAGTGCGAGGGCGCCCACCAGCAGGCCGAAGTCGCGGAGCGCGACGTCGTAATAGCCCGGCAGGGTGAGCAGGTCGACGATGATCCCGAGGAGCCACGCGGCGACGACCCAGGCGCCGATCCGCGGCGCGGCCGCGACGAGCAGGCCGGCGACGATCTCGATCACTCCGACCGCGTACATCACCTGCTGGGCGTCGCCGGGCAGGATGCCGTCGATCCAGGGTGCCAGGTAGCGCGGCCAGTCGGTGAGCAGGTTCGTGAACTTGTCGAGGCCGAAGAGGATGGGTGCCACCGTGAAGACCGTCCGCAGGAGCAGGAAGGCGAGATGGGCCGGGTCGGCAAGGACGCCGCGGCGACCCGTCGTGGTCTCGGTGGACATGGGTCCTCCTCTAAAAACAATGATGATTGTTGATAGAAGGAGAAGGTAGCCCTCCTCGTTCTCTATCGTCAACGTGTCATGGCGATAGATTGGGGTCATGCGGAACCGGCTGCTCGCAGGCATCACGTCCGCGGCGTCGCTCGACGAGCCCACCCGGCGACGGCTCTACGCCTTCGTCGTCCGGCAGCCCGAGCCCGTCGGCCGGGACGACGCGGCCGCCGCCCTCGGACTGCCTCGGACCACGGCGGCGTTCCACCTGGACCGGCTGGTCGACGCCGGACTGCTCGACGTCATCCAGGAACGCCGCTCGGGCCGGCGCGGCCCCGGCGCCGGCCGGCCCGCGAAGCTCTACCGGCGTGCGGCCCGCGAGATAGAGGTCTCGCTGCCCGAACGTCGCTACGACCTCGTCGGCAGGTTGCTCGCCGGTGCGGTCGACGAGGCCACCTCCTCGGGGCGCCCGGTCGGCGTGGTGCTGGAACAGCGGGCCTACGCATTCGGCCGCACGCTCGCCGAGGGCGGCGACACCGCGGACGCGGACTGCCGTCCCAGCGGCCTCGCGGACGACGGGCCGGCCATGTCGGTGGTCCGGGTGCTCGAGGCCCACGGGTACGAGCCGCGCTCGTCGGACACGGGCATCACGCTGGGCAACTGTCCGTTCGACGTCCTGGCCCGGGAGTACACGGAGCTCGTCTGCGGCGCCAACCTCTGTCTGCTCTCGGGGGTGCTCGACGCGCACCCGGACGCCCGCCTCGAGGCCGAGCTGCGGCCCGGGGAGGCGGGCTGCTGTGTGCATCTGGTCCCGGCGCTGCCGCCGACCGGATGACCGGCACCTCGCGCGGCGGACCGCGGGCGTCGGACGGACGGGCGAACGGGTGGCGCGACGAGCAGGAGGACCGGTGACGGCGAACGAGCGGGAGATCGAGGAGGGCCTGCACCGCGGGCTCGCCGTCGACAAGACCTACGCCGGCTATCTGCGGCTCGACGAGCTGCTCGGCGCCCAACGCCCGCAGAGCCGTCCGGAGCATCACGACGAGCTGCTGTTCATCGTCCAGCACCAGACCTCGGAGCTGTGGCTCAAGCTGGTGATCCACGAGCTGCGCCACGCCGCGGCCATGATGGACGCCGACGACCTCGGCCCGGCGTTGAAGGCGCTGGCCCGGGTCAAGGCGGTGCAGCGGCAGCTGTTCGAGCAGTGGGCGGTCCTGGAGACGTTGACGCCGACGGAATACCTGCAGTTCCGGTCCGCGCTGGGGACGGCGTCGGGTTTCCAGTCCGAGCAGTACCGGACGGTGGAGTTCCTGCTGGGCAACAAGAACGCGGCCGCGATCGAGGTGTTCGCCGACGACTCCGACACGGCCCGGCGGTTGCGCGAGGTCCTCGCCGCGCCGAGCCTGTACGACCACTTCCTGCGCCATCTCGCCCGCGCGGGCTACCCGGTACCCCGCGAGGTGCTCGACCGCGACCTGTCGAGGGCCCACGTGTTCGCACCCGAGCTGGTGGACGTGTTCCGCCTGGTCTACACCGACCCGGGCCGGGACTGGGGCGCCTACGAGACGTGCGAGGCGCTCGTCGACGTCGAGGAGAGCTTCCAGCTCTGGCGGTTCCGTCACCTCAAGACGGTCGAGCGGATCATCGGGTCCAAGCGCGGCACCGGCGGGTCGAGCGGGGTGGGTTTCCTGCGCGCGGCGCTGGACCTGACGTTCTTCCCCGAGATCCTGGCCGTGCGCACGGAACTGGAGTGATCATGACCCCCACGCTCGCCGACGCCGAGAGGCTCGACGCCGCCGATCCGCTCGCCTCCTTCCGTGACCGCTTCGTCGTCCCCGACGACCCGGGTCTCGTCGCCTACCTCGACGGCAACTCGCTCGGCAGTCCCCCGAAGGCGACGGCCGAGCGGCTCGCCGCGCTCGTCACGCACGACTGGGGGACCCGCCTCATCCGGTCCTGGTCGGAGGGCTGGATGGAGCTGCCGTTCGAGATCGGCGACCGGCTCGCGGCCGCGGTGCTCGGCGCGGAACCGGGGCAGACGGTCGTCGCCGACTCGACGACGGTGTGCCTCTACAAGCTGATGCGCGCCGCCGCGGCGATGCGGCCCGGCCGCGACGAGGTCGTCGCCGACCTCGGCAACTTCCCGACCGACCGCTACGTCGTCGAGGCCGTCGCCGCGGAGTGCGGGCTGACGGTGCGCTGGATCTCGCCCGACCCGGCGGGCGGGGTCACCCTCGCCGATGTCGTCGACCACGTCGGCGAGCGGACCGCGTTCGTCACGCTCTCCCACGTCGCGTACAGGTCCGCCTGGATCGCCGACCTGCACGGCATCACCGCCGCGGCCCACGACGCCGGCGCACTCGTGGTCTGGGACCTGTGCCACAGCGTCGGCTCGGTGCCGCTCGACCTCGACGCCGCGGGTGTCGACCTCGCCGCCGGCTGCACCTACAAGTTCCTCAACGCGGGTCCCGGCGCACCCGCGTTCCTCTACGTCGCCGCCGCGCTGCAGGACGGGTTCGCCCAGCCGATCACCGGCTGGATGGGCCACGCCGAGCCGTTCGCGATGGGCCGGGACTACGCGCCGGCGACGGGGATGCGCCGCGCGCTGTCGGGGACGCCGCCGATCACCGGCCTGATCGGTGTCGACGAGGGCGTGAAGCTCGTCGCCGAGGCGGGGATGGACCGCATCCGCGCGAAGGCGGTCGCGCTCACGGAGCTGGCGGTGACCCTGGCCGACGACCTCCTGGACGGCGTCGGTATCGGCTCCCCGCGCGATCCCGCCCGCCGCGGCGGCCACGTCACGGTCACGCACCCGGACGCGAAGACGCTGTCCGACAGGCTGATCGCGGCCGGTGTCGTCGTCGACCACCGGCCGCCCGACGGCATCCGGATCGGCCTGTCGCCGCTCACGACGTCGTTCGCCGAGCTGCATCGCGCGATGACCGTGTTCGCGGACGTCCTGCAGATGTCGTGAGTGGCGATAGTCGCGGCCGCGACTATCGCCACTCACAGTCCCCCGGGGCAGGTCCTCAGGCCAGCGGGACGACCTCCGGTGCGCCCATCCGGGCGGCGTCGGCGGTCTCGTCGTCGGGCATCTTCTGGCTCTCCCGTTCGGCGTCGACCCGCTTGCGGTAGTGCTCCTTCTCGCGCTCGACCTGCTCGTCGCTCCAGCCGAGCACCGGCGCCAGCAGCCGCGCCGCCTCCTCGACGGACCCGACGCCGCGGTCGAAGGTCTCGATCGAGATACGGGTGCGGCGGGCCAGCACGTCCTCCAGGTGCCGGGCACCCTCGTGCGAGGCCGCGTAGACGATCTCGGCGCGCAGGTAGTCGGGCGCCCCGGCCAGCGGCTCGCCCAGCGTCGGGTCCTCGTCGACCAGCGCGAGCACCTCGTCGATCATCGAGCCGTACCGGCTGAGCAGGTGCTCGATCCGGGCGACGTGCAGGCCGTGCTCGGCCGCGAGCCGGTGCCGGGCGTTGAGCAGGGCCTTGAACCCCTCCGCGCCCAGCAGCGGCACCTTCTCGGTGACCGACTCCGGCACCTTCGCGTCCAGCCCGTGGACGGCGGCGTCGACCGCGTCCTTGGCCATGACGCGGTAGGTCGTGTACTTGCCGCCCGCGACGACGACCAGACCCGGCACCGTGTGCGCCACCGCGTGCTCGCGCGAGAGCTTCGACGTCGACTCCGACTCGCCCGACAGCAGCGGCCGCAGCCCGGCGTAGACGCCCTCGACGTCGGCGTGCGTGAGCGGTTGCTCCAGGACGGCGTTGACGTGGTCGAGCAGGTAGTCGATGTCGGCCGCGCTCGCCGCGGGGTGGGCCTTGTCGAGCGACCAGTCGGTGTCGGTCGTGCCGATGATCCAGTGCCGGAACCACGGGATCACGAACAGCACCGACTTCTCGGTGCGCAGGATCAGCCCGGAGTCGCCCTGGATGCGGTCGCGCGGCACCACGAGGTGGATGCCCTTGCTGGCCCGCACCTTGAACTGGCCGCGCTCGCCGACGAGGCTCTGGGTGTCGTCGGTCCACACCCCCGTGGCGTTGACGACCTGCCTGGCCCTGACCTTGATCGTCTCGCCGGACTCGAGGTCGTGCACCTCGGCGCCGGTGACCCGCTCGCCCTCGCGCAGCAGCGCCACGACCCGCGCCCGGGACGCGATGTGCGCCCCGTAGGCCGCCGCCGTGCGGGCGACGAACATCGTGTGGCGGGCGTCGTCGACCTGCGCGTCGTAGTACTGCAGGGCGCCGACCAGCGCGTCCTTGCGCAGCGACGGCATGATCCGCTTCGCCCCCGTGCGCGTGAGGTGCCGGTGGTGGGGCACGCCGCGGGCCCGGCCCGACAGCAGGCCGAGGGTGTCGTAGAGCGCGACGCCCGCACCGGCGTACGCCCGCTCCCACACCCGGTGCTGCAGCGGGTAGATGAACGGCACCGGACGCACCAGGTGCGGCGCCAGCGTCTGGATGAGCAGCCCGCGTTCCTGCAGCGCCTCCGCGACCAGCCGGAAGTCGAGCATCTCCAGATACCGCAGACCGCCGTGGATGAGCTTGCTCGAACGGCTCGACGTCCCGGACGCGAAGTCCCGGGCCTCGACGAGCCCGACGGTCAGCCCGCGGGTGGCGGCGTCGAGGGCACTGCCCGCGCCCACGACGCCACCACCGATCACGAGCACGTCGAGCTCGGTCCCCGCCATGGCGCGCAGGGCCTCGGCCCGGGCCTGCGGGGAGAGCGCGACCGATCTCATGGGATTCCTTCCTCAGGTCACGACGCCGTCGGCGTCAGTCGACGTCCACCCAGTTCAACGTCCGCTCGACGGCCTTCTTCCACTTCGCGTACCCCTCGGCACGCTGGTCATCGCTCCACTGCGGCGACCAGTGCCGGGCCTCGTTCCAGTTCTGCCGCAGCTCGTCGGTGTTCTTCCAGAACCCGACGGCCAGGCCCGCCGCGTAGGCCGCGCCCAGCGCCGTCGTCTCCGCGACGACGGGCCTGCTGACGTCGACACCCAGCACGTCGGACTGGATCTGCATGCACAGCTCGTTCATGGTGACGCCGCCGTCGACCTTGAGCACCTCGAGGTGTACGCCGGAGTCCTTCTCCATGGCCTCGATCACGTCGCGGCTCTGGTAGCAGATCGCCTCGAGCGTCGCCCGGGCGAGGTGCGCGTTCGTGTTGTAGCGCGACAGCCCGACGATCGCGCCGCGCGCGTCGGAACGCCAGTAGGGCGCGAACAGCCCCGAGAAGGCCGGGACGAAGTAGACGCCTCCGTTGTCCTCGACCTGGCGGGCCAGCGCCTCGGACTGCGACGCACCCGAGATGATCCCGAGCTGGTCGCGCAGCCACTGGACGGCCGAGCCGGTCACCGCGATGGAGCCCTCCAGCGCGTAGACGACGTCCTCGTCGTTGAACTTGTAGCAGACCGTCGAGAGCAGGCCCGCCTTCGACCGGATCAGCTCCGTGCCGGTGTTGAGCAGCATGAAGTTGCCGGTGCCGTAGGTGTTCTTCGCCTCGCCGGGTGCGAAGCACACCTGGCCGACGGTCGCGGCCTGCTGGTCGCCGAGGTCGCCGGTGATGAGCACCTCGCCGGCCAGCGGGCCGGTCCCCCGGGTGTTCCCGTAGCCGGACGTGTACGAGCTCGGTTTGATCTCCGGCAGCATCTGCCGCGGGATGCCGAAGAAGCCGAGCAGCTCGTCGTCCCAGTCGAGCGTCTCGAGGTTCATCAGCATCGTGCGGCTGGCGTTGGTGACGTCGGTGCAGTGCACGCCGCCGTCGCGACCGCCGGTGAGGTTCCAGATCAGCCACGTGTCGGTGTTGCCGAAGATCGCGTCGCCGCGCTCGGCGGCGGCCCGGACCCCGTCGACGTTCTCGAGGATCCACTGGATCTTGCCGCCGGAGAAGTACGTCGCGGGCGGCAGGCCCGCCTTCTGCCGGATGGTGTCGCCCTTGCCCTCGCGCTCCAGCGCGGAGGCGATCCGGTCGGTGCGCGTGTCCTGCCAGACGATCGCGTTGTAGTAGGGACGGCCGGTGTTGCGGTCCCACACGACGGCCGTCTCGCGCTGGTTGGTGATGCCCAGCGCGCAGAGGTCGCCCGCGGACAGCCCGGTCTTGTTCAGCGTGCTCTGCAGCACCGCCGAGGTGCGTTCCCAGATTTCGACGGGGTTGTGCTCCACCCAGCCCGCCTGGGGGAGGATCTGCTCGTGCTCCAGCTGGTGGCGGCCCACCTCGTTGCCGGAGTGGTCGAAGATCATGAACCGCGTGCTGGTCGTGCCCTGGTCGATCGCGCCGACGTAGTCAGCCATGTCGGTCCTCTCCTCCTGTCAGGTGTTGGCTCGCGGCTCGGACACGGGCGGGGTCGGGAGCATCTCCTCGTCCTTGGGCAGGTAGCGCTCGATGAGGAGGATGAACAGGCCACCGCCGATGAGGCCGCCGACGATCGGCGCGACGATGGGTAGCCAGAAGTAGAGGTTGCCGTGCTGGTCGTACATGGCCGTCGAGTAGCCGGTGATCAACGACGCGACCCGGGGGCCGAAGTCACGCGCCGGGTTGATGGCGTACCCGGCGTTCGTGCCCCACGCCATGCCGATCGCGACGACCAGCAGGCCGACGACGACCGGGCCCAGGTTGGCCAGCGGCGGGTTGTTGACGGCCGTCGTCAGGGCGAAGATCACGAAGATGAGGATCGCGGTGCCGACGATCTGGTCGAGGAACGCCGTCGGGATGCCGATGCCGTCGAGGCCGTTGCCGGGCAGCGTGGAGAAGATGCCCTGGGTCTTGATGGTGTGGCCGGGGTCGACCTTCGCGATCGCGTCGGCGTAGACCACGCGGACGATCAGCGCCGCGACGAACGCCCCCAGGAACTGCGCGAGGCAGTACGGCAGCACCTTTCGCCACTCGAAGCCCTTGAACGCGGCGAGTGCGATCGTCACGGCGGGGTTGAGGTGGGCCCCGGACAGCCGTGCCGCGACGTACACACCGAGGGTGACGCCCAGACCCCACGCCCAGGCGATGGAGTCGTGGTCGCCGAGGCTGCCGTCGGGCGACGTGACGACCTGCGCCACGACGCCGACACCGAACAGGATGAGGATCATCGTCCCGGCGAACTCGGCGCTCAGCTCGCCGAGCAATGTCTTCCGCATAGCAGTGCCCTCCTTTGGGGTGCCGTGTCGCCCGGGACCGTCGTGTCGCCCTCCTGCTCGGGTCGGCTCCCGCGCGCGCGAAGGGACGCTAGGAACCTCCTGTGACGGAGGCAATATCGCATGTTCGTCAATGTCGAATCGACATCGCCGAACCGGTCACATCCGCCCTAGGCTTCGGGGGTGCCCGGCGCGATCCAGTCGATCGAGCGGGCGGCCGCCGCGCTGCGGTTGCTCGCCAGCACCGGCCGCCCGCTCGCGCTCGCCGAGCTGGCCGCGGCTCTCGACCTGCCCCGGCCGACGGCCCACGGCATCCTCCGCACGCTGCGTGAGGTCGGCTTCGTCCAGCAGGACCCCGGCAGCGCGCTCTACACCGTCGGCGACGGGCTGAGCAGCCTCTCGACGCCCGGCTGGGACCGCCACGACCTGCGCTCACGGTCGATGAACTGGGCCGACGCGCTGGCCGGCGGCACGGGCTGCGCGGTGTTCGTGGGCGTGCCCGAGGGACGCGTCGTCAGCCTGGTCCACCACGTCTTCCGGCCGGACGGCTCCCCGCAGCGCCTGCGGACGAACGAGACCGTCCCCATGCACGCGACGGCGCTGGGCAAGTGCCTGCTCGCCTTCGCCCCGCTCGTGACGCCCGCCGCGCGGGAGCTCGACCTGCACCGCTACACCGGCCGGACCTGCACGACGCCCGCGGCGCTGGAGAGCCATCTCGCCGTCGCGCGGCGCCGCGGGGTGGCGACGAGCTTCGCCGAGCACGAACCCGGGATCGGCGGGGCCGCGGTGCCGCTGCGCGGGGCCGGCGGGCTCGCCGTCGGCGCGCTGGCGATCAGCGGGCCGGTCGAGCACCTCTTCGGGTCCGGGGGCACGGTGCGCACGCGGCTGCTCGACCAGCTCACCGCGGCCGCGGGCGAGATCTCGGTGACGTTGGGGCACTCGTGAGGGCGCCCCGGTCGTGCAGGAACGGC